>JAJLKJ010000142.1:0-2364 GCA_033839185.1 Gammaproteobacteria bacterium | reverse complement strand
GGAAAGGCCGTACATGACCATGCAGCTCGTCAGCTTCAAGCTCTGCCCCTTCGTCCAGCGCTCGGTGATCACGCTCATCGAGAAGGGCGTGGACTACGACATCACCTATATCGACCTCGCCGAGCCGCCGGACTGGTTCCTCGCCATCTCGCCCTTCGGCAAGGTGCCGGTGCTGCGGGTGGACGATACCGTGCTGTTCGAGTCGGCAGTGATCAACGAGTACCTCGACGAGATCCACCCGCCCTCGCTGCATCCGGCCGATCCGCTGAGAAAGGCGCAGAGCCGCGCCTGGATCGAATTCGGCTCGGCGCTCATCGTGGACCAGTACCAGATGATGACCGCGGCGGACGACGACGCCTTCGATACGCACCACCACGCGGTGGTGAAGAAGCTCGCCCAGCTCGAGACCCTGCTCGGCGACGGGCCGTTCTTCAACGGTCCGGCATTCAGCCTGGTGGATGCCGCGCTGGCGCCGCTCTTCCTGCGCTTCGAGGTGCTGAACGGCTGGCATGCGCTGGATGTCTACGACGGACTCGAGAAGGTGCCGGCATGGCATCGTGCATTGCTGGCGCGCCCGTCCACGCGCGCGTCGGTGGTGCCGGACTTCGACGGCCTGTTGCGTGACTACATCCGCGCGCACGGCACCTACGGCGCGCAGCTGTTCGGCTGAGACTCAGGCAGACAGGCGCACCAGGGTCATCCCTGGTCGTGCAGGTCGCAGGGCCTGCGATATTCCTCCGGCACGTCTGGCGGGCACTTGCCACATTGTTCATTCCCCGGCACGGCGAAGTCGATCTTGCGCGGGTAGGGCAGGTCGAGCCCGTCCATGATGGCGACGAACTCTGTCTCGCTCCTGCCGCCGCCGAGGCGCGGGTTGCGCTTCTTCTCCTGCGCGATGGTGGAGATGTAACGTCCCTCGTAATCGTGGGCAGGATAGACGATCGTGTCGTCCGGCAGGCTGAACAGCTTGTCGTGCACGCTGCGATACAGCGTGGTTGCATCGCCGGATTGGAAGTCGGTGCGTCCGCAGGCATCGATCAGCAGTGCATCGCCGGTAAAGAGCAGCGTGTGGGTGTCGGTGTCGACACGGTAGCAGTGGTGATGCGAGGTATGCCCGGGCGTGAACAGCGGATGCAGCGTGACGGAGCCCACCGTGAACGGCTCACCCTCCCTGAGCCCCAGGTCGGCGCATGCCGGCATCTCCACCGCCGGATAGGCGACCTTGCAGCCGGTACGGTCGCGCAGCACGCTCGCGCCGGTCAGGTGATCGGCATGGTGATGGGTGTCGACCGTCCAGGCGAGCGTCAGGCCGAGTTCCTCGAGTACCTTCAGGTCACGCTCGACCGTATCCAGCGCCGGGTCGATCAGCACGGCCTGTCGCGTCTTCGGGCAGCCCAGCAGGTAGGTGTAGGTGCTGGAATCCGGTTCGTACAGCTGGCGAAAGATCATGGCATGTCCTCTGGCTGTGGGTGTGTCCAGGGCCTGTCTGGCCAGGCCTTCCCAGATCCTTGAGTATCGGAGGTCCGTACTCAAGTTCCAGCACGAACTGCGAGGTTGTCTGACTTCGCCTGGCGTACCCTCGCTGGCGGGTTTGCTAGACTCCGGCATGTTGTTCACGCCGCAAGGCGCAATGCATTAGAGGAGCCCACCATGCCAGTGCGACCGACAAACGGTTTTTTGTTCCTGCTGCCGCTGCTCGGGCTTTATGCGCCGGCTGCCCTGGCGATGGGTGACACGGCGGCGGGCCAGGCCATCGCCATGCAGGGCAATGGCAAGGGGGCGGTGGCCTGCGTCAGTTGCCACGGGGCCGCCGGCGAGGGGAACGCCGCCGCGGGCTTTCCGCGCCTGGCCGGCCTGAATGCCGAATACCTCGTCAAGCAGCTGCAGGACTACAAGACCGGTACCCGGCAGAATCCGGTGATGCAGCCCTTCGCCGCCGCGCTCACCAGCCAGGAGATGCTGGATGTGGCGGCCTACTACGCGGGCCTCGAGCCGACCGGCAGCCAGGGGGGCACCGATGACAATGCCCTGGGCGAGACGCTCGCACTGCGTGGCAACTGGGACAGCGACATACCGGCCTGTGTCAGCTGCCATGGACCCGGCGGGCGGGGCGTCGACCCCTATTTCCCTGCCATCGCCGGTCAGCACGCGGGTTATATCCGGTCGCAGATCCAGGCCTGGAAGAACGGCACCCGGAAGAACGACGCCAATGACCTCATGCGGGTGGTGGCCGAGCGCATGAGCGATGAGCAGATCGAGGCGGTGTCGCGGTATTTCGCCACACTGCCCCCCGTCAAACCGACCACGGGAGACAAGCCATGATGCGTCAGATCCTGCTGTTTGCCGGCGCGCTCTGCCTGAGCG
>JAJLKJ010000141.1:0-15229 GCA_033839185.1 Gammaproteobacteria bacterium | reverse complement strand
GGCGTTTCACCACGGCCGAGGAGATCGACTACACCATCGAACTGGTGAAGAAGGCCGTGACCAAGCTGCGCGAACTGTCGCCGCTGTGGGAGATGTACCAGGACGGCGTCGACCTCAAGAGCGTGCAGTGGGTCGCCCACTAGACAAGTGATTCGATGCCCGCGGGCCAGGGCCGGCGGGTGATAAGCAAACGCGGCGCACGGCCGGCAAGCGGCCCGCGCCAGATTGAACGTTGAAGAGGAGGCAGTGACATGGCCTACAGCGACAAGGTAATCGACCACTACGAAAACCCGCGCAACGTCGGTTCGCTGGACAAGAGCGACGCCAGCGTGGGCACCGGCATGGTGGGCGCCCCGGCCTGCGGCGACGTGATGAAGCTGCAGATCAAGGTGAACGCATCCGGCGTGATCGAAGACGCCAAGTTCAAGACCTACGGCTGCGGCTCGGCGATCGCATCCTCGAGCCTGCTGACCGAATGGGTGAAGGGCAAGACCCTGGACGAGGCGGCGCAGATCAAGAACACGCAGATCGCTGAGGAGCTGGAGCTGCCGCCGGTGAAGATCCACTGCTCGGTGCTGGCCGAGGATGCCATCAAGGCCGCCATCAACGACTTCAAGAGCAAACAGGGTGGCGCTGCGGAAGAAAAGCAGTCCGCCTGAGGCGAGATGACTATGTCCATTACGCTCAGCAACAAGGCCGCCGATCGTGTCAGGAGCTTCCTCGAGAAGCGGGGCAAGGGTGTCGGTCTGCGTCTCGGTGTGAAGACCACCGGCTGCTCCGGCATGGCCTATGTCATCGAGTTCGCCGACGAGGTGGACGAAGGTGACACCGTGTTCGAGGACAATGGCGTGAAGGTGATCATCGACGCGAAGAGCCTCGTCTATCTCGACGGCACCGAACTCGATTACACCAAGGAAGGGCTGAACGAGGGCTTCAAGTTCAACAACCCCAACGAGAAGGATCGTTGCGGTTGCGGCGAGAGCTTCAACGTCTGATCGACACGATCCGGCGACGCAGCGGGCCAGGCAACAGGCAATGAACATCGACTTCTCGCAGAATCACTTCGCGCTCTTCGGCCTGCCGGTGGGCTTCGAGGTGGATGCGGCGGCGTTGGCCGACAGCTATCGGTCCCTGCAGGCCCAGCTGCACCCCGATCGTTTCGCCACGGCGGACGACAAGCAGCGTCGGCTGTCGGTGCAGGGCGCCTCCTGGGTGAACGAGGCCTACCAGACGCTGAAGGACCCGATGCGTCGGGCCCGTTATCTGCTCGAGCTCGAAGGCGTGAGCTTCAACGACGAGACCGAGACCTCCTCCGACCCCGAGTTCCTGATGGAGCAGATGGCGCTGCGCGAGGCCCTGGGCGAGGTGCGCGAGGCGGCGGACCCGATGGCGGCGCTCGATACGGTCGGTGACCGCATCCAGGCGCTGGATCGTGCGCTGACCGCCGAGTTCGAGCGCGCCCATGCTGCAGGCGACCTGGCGGCGGCGAAAGAAGCCGTGCTGAAGATGAAGTTTTTCCGGCGCTTGCGCGAAGAGGTCGAGCGCCTCGAGGCCGAGCTCGAAGACGAGCTGACCTGACACCACGACCCGACAGGATACTATGGCACTCTTGCAGATCTCCGAACCGGGTATGTCCACCGCGCCGCACGAGCATCGTCTCGCGGCGGGCATCGACCTGGGCACCACCAATTCGCTGGTGGCGACCGTACGCAGTGGCGTGGCGGAAACCCTGGCCGACGCCGACGGCCGGCACATCCTGCCATCCGTTGTGCGCTACCGGACCGAGGGCGAGCCGGTGGTGGGGCATGCGGCCAGAGAGTCGGCCGCCGTCGATCCGCTGAACACCATCGCCTCGGTCAAGCGCCTGATGGGGCGCGGCCAGGGCGATCTCAGGACCGTGGCCGGTCACGTACCCTATGAATTCGCCGCGACCGACTCCGCCGTGCCGCGACTGAAGACCGCCGGTGGCGAGGTGACGCCCATCGAGGTCTCCGCCGAGATCCTCAAGGCCCTGCGTGCGCGCGCCGAGGCCTCCCTGGGTGATGAACTCGCCGGCGTGGTCATCACGGTGCCGGCCTATTTCGACGACGCCCAGCGGCAGGCCACCAAGGATGCCGCGAAGCTCGCCGGTCTCAACGTGTTCCGCCTGCTCAACGAGCCCACCGCCGCCGCCGTCGCCTACGGGCTGGACCAGGGCGGGGAGGGCGTGATCGCCGTCTACGATCTGGGCGGCGGCACCTTCGACATCTCCATCCTGCGCCTGAACAAGGGCGTGTTCGAGGTGCTGGCCACCGGCGGCGACAGCGCCCTGGGCGGCGACGACTTCGACCAGGCCGTGGCCGAGTGGATCCTGGAACAGTCCGGCATCGGCGAGGTGGATGACCACCGCCAGATGCGCCGCCTGATGCGCGCGGCCTGCGAGGCCAAGGAGGCGCTCACCGATGCCGGGCGTACCGCCGTGCGCGTGGAGCGCGTGGACGGCAGCCACTGGGAAGGGGAGCTGACCCGCGAGACCTTCGATGCCCTGGTCGAGCCGCTGGTGAAGAAGACGCTGTCCGCCTGCCGCCGCGCCCTGCGCGATGCCGGGGTGGGCAAGGACGAGATCGACAACGTGGTGATGGTCGGCGGCTCCACCCGCGTGCCGGCGGTGCGCGGGCAGGTGGGCGCCTTCTTTGGCCGCGAGCCGCTGGTGGACATCGACCCCGACAAGGTGGTGGCCATCGGTGCCGCCCTGCAGGCGGACATCCTCGCCGGCAACAAGCCCGAGGAGGAGATGCTGCTGCTGGACGTGATCCCGCTGTCCCTGGGGCTGGAGACCATGGGCGGCCTGGTGGAGAAGATCATCCCGCGCAACACCACCATCCCGGTGGCCCGCGCGCAGGACTTCACCACCTTCAAGGACGGCCAGACGGCGATGTCCGTCCACGTGGTGCAGGGTGAGCGCGAGACCGTCGAACACTGCCGCTCGCTGGCGCGTTTCGCCCTGCGCGGCTTTCCCGCCATGGTGGCGGGCGCGGCCCGCATCCGCGTCACCTTCCAGGTGGATGCCGACGGCCTGCTGAGCGTGACCGCCGAGGAGACCACCAGCCAGGTGCGCGCCTCGGTGGAGGTCAAGCCCTCCTACGGGCTCACCGACAACGAGATCGAGACCATGCTCACCGATTCCTTCTCGCACGCGAAGGAAGACATGGAGGCGCGCCGACTGCGCGAGCAGCAGGTGGAGGCCGACCGCGTGATCGAGGCGCTGGACGCCGCGCTGGCCGCCGACGGCGAGCGCCTGCTCGACGAGGCGGAACGCGCGGCCATCCTCGCGGCGCGCGAGGGGCTGGTCGAGACCCGCGCGGGCGAGGACAGCGATGCCATCAAGGCCGCCATCGGTCGGGTGGAGAAGGCCAGCGAGGACTTCGTCGCGCGCCGCATGAACCAGAGCATCCAGCAGGCCATGGCCGGACACAAGCTGGAAGAATTCGAGTAACCCTCAAAGGATACGGATAGGACTATGCCGCAGATCATCTTTTTGCCGCACGAGGAAATCTGTCCCGACGGCGCGGTCATCGAGGCCGAGGCCGGCACCAGCATCTGCGATGCGGCGCTGAAGAACGGGATCGAGATCGAGCACGCCTGCGAGAAATCCTGTGCCTGCACCACCTGCCACGTCTACGTGCGCGAGGGCGCGGAATCGCTCAACGAGGCCACCGACGACGAGGACGATCTGCTGGACAAGGCCTGGGGTCTGGATCCGGACTCGCGCCTCAGCTGCCAGACCATCGTCGCGGATGCCGACCTCGTGGTCGAGATCCCGAAGTACACCATCAACATGGTTTCCGAGAAGCACTGACAGGAGCGCTGCGATGAGTCTCAAGTGGACGGATACCCTGGAAATCGCCATCCAGCTCGACGAGGCCCACCCGGAGGTGGATCCCACCCACGTGAACTTCGTGGACCTGCGCAACTGGGTGATGGCGCTGGAGGAGTTCGACGACGACCCCAACCACTCCGGCGAGCGCATCCTCGAGGCCATCCAGATGGCCTGGATCGAGGAGCGCGAGTAGCGTCCCCGGGACGGAAAGACCTTTATTGTCTGTGGATAAGTGGCGCAGTACACTATAACCACATGAATTCTTGGACGAACCCGCGTTTTACGGCGCGGGTTCGTGTTATTTGGAAATCCTGAAACCTGGAGTCTTTACCCATGGCCGTTGAACGCACCATTTCCATCATCAAGCCCGATGCCGTCGGCAAGAACGTGATCGGCAAGATCTACACCCGCTTCGAGGACGCCGGCCTGAAGATCGTCGCCGCCAAGATGAAGCACCTGAGCAAGGCCGACGCCGAGGGCTTCTACGCCGTGCACAAGGAGCGCCCGTTCTTCAACGACCTGGTCTCCTTCATGACCTCCGGCCCGGTGATGATCCAGGTGCTGGAAGGCGAGGATGCCGTGGCCAAGAACCGTGAAATCATGGGCGCCACCAATCCGAAGGATGCCGCGCCGGGCACCATCCGCGCCGATTTCGCCGAGACCATCGACGAGAACGCCGTGCACGGTTCCGACAGCCTGGAAAACGCCAAGATCGAGATCGCCTATTTCTTCGGCGACGACGAGATCTGCCCGCGTACCCGGTAAGACCGGGCCGCAGACACACGTCAGACGGGGTGCGGAACCTGTGTCCGCATCCCGCGTCTGAAGGACACGATGAACACCATGACCACCGAACAGAAAGTGAACCTGCTGGGCCTCGATCGCGAGGCGATGGAGGCGTTTTTCGTCGAGCTGGGCGAAAAGCCGTTCCGCGCACGCCAGATGCTGCAGTGGATTCACCAGAACGGGGTGCATGACTTCGAGGCCATGACCAACATCAGCAAGGCCCTGCGCCAGCGCCTGATGGACATCGCCGAGATCCGCGCGCCCGAAGTGGTCATGGACCAGCATTCCGAGGACGGCACCCACAAGTGGCTGCTGCGCCTGGACGACGGGCAGTGCATCGAGACCGTGTTCATCCCCGAACGCGACCGCGGCACCCTTTGCGTCTCCTCCCAGGTGGGCTGTGCGCTCGACTGCACCTTCTGCTCCACCGCCCGCCAGGGCTTCAACCGCAACCTGTCGGTGGCCGAGATCATCGGCCAGCTGTGGGTGGCGCGTCAGCAGCTGCAGCCGGAGATCGGCAAGAGTCGCATCGTCACCAACGTGGTGATGATGGGCATGGGCGAGCCCCTGCTCAATTTCGACAACGCCGTCTCGGCCATGAAGCTCATGCTCGACGACCTGGGCTACGGCCTCTCCAAGCGTCGCGTGACGCTCTCCACCTCGGGCGTGGTTCCGGCCATGGATCGCCTGCGCGACGTGCTCGATGTGGCGCTGGCCGTCTCGCTGCATGCCCCCAACGACGAGCTGCGCAACGAACTGGTGCCACTCAACCGCAAGTACCCGATCGCGGAGCTGATGGCCGCCTGCCGGCGCTACCTTGGCGCACAGAGCCATCGCATGCGCGTGACCATCGAATACGTCATGCTCGAAGGCGTCAACGACCAGCCCGAGCATGCCCGGCAGCTGATCCGTCTGCTGCAGGACCTGCCGTCGAAGGTGAACCTGATTCCCTTCAACCCCTTTCCCGAGACCCGCTACAAGCGATCCAGTCCACAGGCCATCCAGCGCTTTCGTGATATGCTCCAGGCAGCGGGACTCAATACGATCACCCGCAAGACCCGCGGCGATGACATCGACGCGGCCTGCGGCCAGCTGGCCGGGAAGGTCGCGGATCGCAGCCGCCGCGAACTGCATTTTGCGCGCATAGAACAGGGAGTATCCCGTTGATCCGATTGCTGATGCTGGTATCCGTCACGCTCCTGGCCCTGGCCGGCTGCGCCAGCACCGGTGGCTATGGCGAGGACGCCCGCCTCAAGGAGGCGGCCGGCTTCAACACCCAGCTCGGCATCACCTATCTGCAAAAGGGCAACCTCCAGCAGGCCGACGACAAGCTCGCCAAGGCCGTGGAGCAGGACCCGGATTCCGCCGAGGCGCACAACGCCTACGCGATCCTGCAGGAGCGCCTGGGCAACACGGACAAGGCCCGCGAGCATTATCGCCGGGCGACCCGTCTAGATCCCGACTATGCCGAGGCGCGCAACAACTACGGGCGCTTCCTCTGCGGCCAGGGTGAACTGGCGGCGGCCGAGCGCGAATTCATGGGCGCGGCGGAGAATCCGCTGTATCGCAACCCGGAAGTGGCCTATACCAATGCCGGGGTCTGCGCCCTGCAAAAGCCCGACCGGGAAAAGGCCGAGGACCACCTGCGCAAGGCCCTGGCGAAGAATCCCGTGTACCTGCCCGCGCTGTTCGAGATGGCGGGGCTCACCTTCGAAAACAAACACTATCTGCAGACCCGTGCCTACGTGCAGCGCTACGATGCGGCACGGGCCGAAATACTGGAGGGCGCGACAGACGCCCGTGCATACCACCCGCGGATCCTCTGGCTATGCGTGCAGGCGGAGCGGCAGCTCGGCAACCGTTCGGCGGCCACCAACTGCGCACTCAAGCTGAAGAACTTCTTCCCGGAATCCAGAGAGACCGCCGAGCTTCTGGAGATGGAACGGCATGGACGAGTCAACTGAGATCCACCCGACACCGGAAACACATCACCAGGCCGGTCCCGGCCCCGGGCATGTCCTGCGCACGGCCCGCGAGACGAAGGGACTGAGCCAGGCAGAGGTCGCCACCGACCTGCACCTGCCACGCCGTGTCATCGAGGCCCTGGAACGCGATGATTACGCGGCCCTTCCCGAGACCACGACCTACCTGCGCGGCTATATCCGCTCCTATGCCAAGCACCTGGGCCTGGATGCGGCCCCGTTGCTCGAATCCGTCGAACACCTGCTGGGGCCGGCCCCCGAATGGGCGCCGGCCGTACCGGCTGCGGCCATCGAGCCCGGCTTTCGCGGCATGCACTGGGTGTCCGGCGGGGTCGCGGCCCTGATGGTGGTGCTGCTGGCGGCCTGGTGGATGGGCGACAGCGTCGAGCAGCCGGTGAGGGAGATCGTGGCAGAGGCGCCGGACGACAGTCTCCGGCTGGCCGACGAGGTGATCGACGCGCGTCCGGCGGCGGTCGCGCCGGCAGGCCAGCCCACGGCCATGTCCCGGGACGAGACGCCGGCCGGGCCCATGCAGGCCGCGGCGGCGGAGCCGGTCGAGCAGCCGCTGCATGCAGCGGCGTCGCCCCAGACACCTGAACCCGTTTCCGTGGCGAGCCTGCCCGAGGATGCTCTGCCGGTGGCGGGTGAGCGCAACGACGGGCGGGATGCCGCCGGTGAGGACCGGCTGCACCTCGGCTTCAGCGAGGAATCCTGGGCGGAGGTCTACGACGCCAACGGCGAGCAGCTGCTCTACGGCCTCTTCAGCCAAGGGGCGGAGCGCAACCTGCGCGGCACGGCGCCGTTTCGTATCATGCTGGGCTACGCGCCCGGCGTGGAAGTCAGCATCAATGGCGAGTACTATGACCACCTGACGCGCGTCCGGCGCAACAACACCGCGAGATTCGATCTCGCGCGCCCGTCGGACGATTTGGAATAGCTCAACCCCCCTCAAGTCCTAGCCGGTAATGTCAAAAACGATACAGTCCATCCGCGGGATGCACGACATCCTGCCGGAACAGACCCCTGCCTGGCAGTATCTCGAATCCACCGTGCGCGACCTGCTGGCCGGCTATGGCTACCAGGAGATCCGCATGCCCGTCGTCGAGATGACCGAGCTCTTCGCCCGGTCCATCGGCGAGGTGACCGATATCGTCGAGAAGGAGATGTACACCTTCGAGGACCGCAACGGCGACAGCCTCACCCTGCGTCCCGAGGGTACGGCGAGCTGCGTGCGCGCCGGCATCCAGCACGGCCTGCTGCACAACCAGCAGCAGCGTCTGTGGTACATGGGTCCGATGTTCCGTCACGAGCGTCCGCAGAAGGGGCGTTACCGGCAGTTCCACCAGATCGGCGTGGAGACCTTCGGTATCGAGGGGCCGGACATCGACGCGGAGCTGATCATCCTCACCGCGCGCCTGTGGCGCCGACTGGGCATCGACGACGTGCGCCTGGAGATCAACTCGCTGGGCAGCCTCGAGGCGCGTGTCGCCTATCGCGAACGGCTGGTCGATTACCTGCGCGGGCACGAGGCCGTGCTGGACGAGGACTCGCGCCGTCGGCTCGAGACCAACCCGCTGCGCGTGCTCGACAGCAAGAACCCCGCGATGAAGGCGGTGATCGCCGGTGCGCCGCAGCTGCTCGATCACCTGGATGCCGAATCGCTGGCCCACTTCGAGGGCCTCAAGGCGCGGCTGGACGCGGCCGGTATCGCCTATGTCGTCAATCCCTGCCTGGTGCGCGGACTGGACTACTACAGCCGCACGGTGTTCGAATGGATTACCGAGTCGCTGGGCGCCCAGGGCACCATCTGTGCCGGCGGGCGCTACGATGGCCTGGTCGAGCAGCTCGGCGGGCGGGCGACCACCGCGGCCGGCTTCGCCATGGGGCTGGAGCGGCTGCTCGCCCTGCTCGAGGAAAAGGGGAGGCTGCCGGCCCCGCCCGCACCGCATGTCTACCTCGTGACCTTCGGCGAGCGGGCCGAACACGAGGGGCTGCTGCTCGCCGAACGCCTGCGCACGACCCTGCCGGGGCTGCGCCTGGTGCAGAACTGCGGTGGCGGCAGTTTCAAGGCGCAGATGAAGCGCGCCGACCGTTCGAACGCCGAGCTGGCCCTGATCCTCGGCGAGGATGAGGTCGACGCCGGCGAGATCGGCGTCAAGTTCCTGCGCGAGGAGGGCGACCAGCGCCGCTTTTCGCAGGATCAGCTGGAGGCATTCCTGAAGGCCCAGTGCTTTGCGCCGCAGGGCGCCTGAGCCGGGCACGTTATTCTTTTGAGGAGTTACAGGTGGCGGATTACAACAACGACGACGAGCAGCTCGAGGCACTCAAACAGTGGTGGAAGGAGAACGGTGCGGCCGTGGTCGCGGGCATCGTGCTGGGCGCCGCTGCACTCTTCGGCTGGCGCTTCTGGCAGGACTACCAGGTCGAGCAGGCCCAGGCGGCCTCGGCCGTCTATGCCGAGATGCGCGTGCAGGGAGGGGATGTCGACACCCTGATGGCCGGAGCCGGGATGCTCCGCTCCGATTATGCCCGCACCCCCTATGCCGCACTGGCGGCACTGGAAGCGGCCGCCGGTCTGGTCGAGGCGGGTCGCCTGGACGATGCCGAGGCCCAGCTGCGCTGGGCGCTGGAATCGGCACGCCAGCCCGAGGTCGCCGAGCTGGCCCGCCTGCGTCTGGCCAACGTGATCATGGCCCAGGGGCGCGCCAGCGAGGTGCTGGAGCTGCTTCAGACCGAACTGCCCGAGTCCTACGCGGGCCTGGTGGACGAGCTGCGCGGTGACGCCTACCGCGCCCAGGGCGACCTGGACGCCGCGCGTCGCGCCTACGACCGCGCCCTGTCGAGTGTGGGCAGCCGGTCGGAATACCTGCAGCTCAAGCGTGACGATCTCGGTCGCGCCCCGGCCGCGGAGGCCGCCGCCTCGTGATGCGCATCGCCCTGTTGCTCTCGGCCGCGCTCCTGCTCGGGGGCTGCGGCATGTTCGAGGTGGACAACACCGAACCGCCGGCCGAACTCACCGACATCGAGACCCGGCTCAACGTCGAGCGGCAGTGGAGCCGCAACGCGACCGCCGGCAGCGGCGACGACTACATCGCCCTGCGACCGGCCCTGCACGACGGCGTGCTGTACGTCGCCGACGCGAAGGGCGGCGTCGCCGCCCACGAGGCCGGGAGCGGCCGGGAGCGCTGGTCGGTCAGTCTCGGGACACCGCTGACCGGGGGCGTCAGTGTCGGCGATGACGTGGTGGTGGTCGGCAGTGGCCGTGGCGAGGTGATCGGCCTGCGCCGCAGCTCGGGCCAGGAACTCTGGCGCGAGCGCGTCAGCAGCGAGGTGCTGGCGCTGTCGGCCATCGACCTCGATGTCGTGGTCGCGCGGACCAACGACGGCCGCCTGCACGCCCTGGCCGCCGGCAGCGGCGAGACGCTCTGGCAGGCCGGGCGCACCACGCCGGCCCTGTCGCTGCGGGGCGCCGGCCGCCCGCTGATGGCCTTCGGCGCAGTGATCGCCGGCTTCGACAATGGCAAGCTCGCGGCCTTCTCGCTGGAGCGGGGCAGTACGCTGTGGGAGACCACCATCGCCGCGCCCAGCGGCCAGTCCGAGCTCGACCGCATGGTGGACCTCGACGGCGACATGGTGCTGGTCGGCGAGACCCTGTATGCCGCCACCTACCAGGGGCGCGTGGTGGCCCTGAACCTGCGTGACGGGCGCATCCTCTGGGGTCGCGACCTCAGCTCCTACGCGGGCCTGGCGGCCGATGCGCGTCATGTCTATGTCAGTGACGAGGTGGGCGCGGTCTGGGCGCTGGAGCGCGAGAGCGGTGCGCCGATGTGGCGGCAGGAAAAGCTGCGCCTGCGCGCCGTCACGGCCCCGGCCAGCTTCGGCGACACCGTGGTGGTGGGCGATTACGAAGGCTACCTGCACTTCCTGCGCCAGAGCGACGGCGAATTCGTCGCGCGCATCCGCGTGGACGGCAGCGGTCTGCGTGTGCCGCCGCTGGTGGCGGAGGACGTGCTCTATGTCTATGGTCTGGGTGGGCAGCTGAGCGCCCTGACGACGGGCGAACGTTCGGAATAACAACGCAATAAACGCGTCCTGCCAGGCGCCGTGAGCCGGTGGGACGCGATCCAACAGGGTTGTCAGGGGGAACACCGATGTCCAAGACCGGACGGATTGCCGTTTATTTCCTGCTGGGGCTGCTGGGGCTGGGCCTCATCGCCATGCTGGCCCTGCCATTCTGGTTCGGCATGCAGGCGCAGGCGCGCTTCGATGCCGCCGTGGCCGAGCTGAACCGCCAGGGGGCGCCCATGATGCGCGTGGAGACCAGCCGCTTCGATCGCGGCTGGCTCACCAGCCGGGCCGAGACCCTGGTGCAGCACGCCCAGCTGCCGGTGCGGCTGCGCATCACCCATGAGCTGCGCCATGGTCCGGTCTACCTGCCGGGGCTTTTGAACGACGATCCCGCCCTGCTGCTGGCCATGATCGAGAGCCGCCTGGGCATGGGGGAGGCCGCGGGTGGTCAGTCCATGACCCTGGCCAGTGGCCATACCCGCGTCGCGCTCAACGGCGATACCACGTCGCAGTGGGGACTCGAGGACATGATGACGGCCATGCTCGGCAGCAACCGGCCGGTGTGGCTGCGCGCCGATTACCGGGCGGCCGACCGGCAGGTCACGGTGCAGGCCCAGCTGCCCGAGGCCAGCATGCAGGACCCGCAGGGCAATGGCCTGCGCCTGGATGACCTGCGCCTGCGCCTGGAGGCCGAGCCGGCCCGCAACGGCGACTTCATGGTCGGCAGCTACGGCATCAGCCTCAAGTACCTGCGTGCCGGCGGCATGGCCGAGATGACGGTGATCGAGGACCTGCGCCTGCGGGCGCGCGCCGGCGAGCGCGGCGACCGCCTGGATACCGAGATGGCCGTCTCCTTCGAGAAGGCGGAATCGGTGGCCGGCAGCGCCGGTCCGGGGCGCCTGATCCTGCAGCTCAACAACCTGCATGCCCCCTCGGTGGCCGCCCTGGCAAAGGCCCAGGAGGAGATGTTGAGCGACCTCGACCCGCTGGCCGATCCGCAGGCCCAGGCGGCCCTGCTCATGGGCCCGATGATGGAGATCCTACCGGCCATGCTGTCCCAGGCCGAGCTGCGCATCCCCACCCTGTACCTGGCCACGGCGGATGGCGCGATGAACGGCAAGGCCCGCGTGGGCCTGCCGGTGATCGATCCCGAGTACGCCGCCGTGCCCATGGCGCTGCTCGCCGAGCTCGAGCTCGAGGCCGATCTCGCCATCGACGAGCCCATGATGCGCAAGGCCCTGGAGGGTGCCCTGCGCACCCGGCTGGCGGCTGCGCGCCAGGGCGAGCTGGCCGAGGGCGGTTCGCTGCTGCGCGAGGAGATCGACGAGAACGCCGCCATGCAGACCGAGTCGCAGCTCGGGGTGCTCGCCTCGCAGGGCTACCTGTCGCTGGCCGACGGGGTGTACCGCACGCGCCTCACCCTGGAGCAGGGCAGCCTGCTGATGAACGGCCGCCCGCTCAACCCGATGGCGCTGATGCAGGGCGGGTCCATGGCCGGGCAGTGACCCGGTTGGACCCTGCTGGTCACAAACAGGCCCCGGTGACGACCATCGGGGCTTTTTTGTATCTTTAAGGGCCGTTTTCGACTATGGTTCGCGCCTTATAGTCCCTGATCTTCTCAGTAGAATCCGCATCATGAATCCCGTCATCGCCCTGGTCGGCCGCCCCAACGTGGGCAAATCGACCCTCTTCAACCGACTCACCAAGAGCCGCGACGCGCTGGTGGCCGATTTCCCGGGGCTCACCCGCGACCGCAAGTACGGCATCGGCCGCGTCGGCGGGCGTCCCTTCGTGGTGGTGGATACCGGGGGCCTGAGCGGCGAGTCCGAGGGCATCGACGAGTACATGGCGGTGCAGACCCGCCAGGCCATCGCCGAGGCCGACGTGCTGCTGTTCCTGGTGGACGGGCGTGCCGGGGTGACCGCGGCCGACCAGGCCATCGTCCGCGAGCTGCGCATCACCGGCAAGCCGCTGTACCTGGTGGTGAACAAGACCGACGGCATCGATGCCGAGGCCGCGTCCATGGACTTCTACAGCCTGGGCATGGGCGAACCGATCGCCATTGCCGCGGCGCATGGGCGGGGCATCAACGCCCTGGTCGACCGGGTGATGGAACCCTTCCCCGAGCCCGTCGAGGTCACCCCGGAGGAAGCGGAGGCGAAGGGCATCCGCATCGCCTTCGTCGGCCGGCCCAACGTCGGCAAGTCCACGCTCATCAACCGCATCATGGGCGAGGAGCGGGTGGTGGCCTTCGACCAGCCGGGCACCACGCGCGACAGCGTCGAGATCCCCTTCGAGCGCGATGGCCAGGCCTACACCCTGATCGACACGGCCGGCGTGCGGCGCCGCTCGCGCGTGAGCGAGGCCATCGAGAAGTTCAGCGTGATCAAGACCCTGCAGGCCATCGAGGCCTGTCACGTCAGCATCCTGGTGCTGGATGCGCGCGAGGGCATCACCGAGCAGGATGCGACCCTGGTCGGCCACGTGATGGAGGCCGGCAAGGCCATCGTGGTGGCGATCAACAAGTGGGACGGGCTCACGCCCGAGCAGCGCGACAAGGTGCGCCACGAGATCGAGATCAAGCTGCCGTTCCTCGACTTCGCCGAGCGCTTCTTCGTCTCGGCCCTGCACGGCACCGGCGTGGGCGAGCTCTACGCGGCGGTGCAGCGGGCCTACGATTCGTCCATGCTGGACGTCTCCACCTCCAAGCTCACCGACCTGCTGGAGCAGGCCGTGATCCAGCACCAGCCGCCGCTGGTGCACGGGCGGCGCATCAAGCTGCGTTACGCCCACCAGGGCGGGCACAACCCGCCCATCGTCGTCATCCACGGCAACCAGACCGAGCGGGTGCCGGGCGCCTACAAGCGCTACCTGGTGAACTTCTTCCGCACGCGCCTCAAGCTCGTGGGTACGCCCATCCGCATCGAGTTCAAGACCGGCGAGAACCCCTACGCCGGGCGCCGCAACACGCTCACGCCGCGCCAGCAGTACAAGCGCGACCGCATGATGCGTCACATCAAGCGCAGCAAGAAGAAGTAGCTCTGATTGCCGCGCCTAGGGCGCGGCGGTGGTCTCGGGCAGGAACAGCTCGGGGTTCACCGCGTTGCGGTTGAGGTACACGCTCCAGTGCAGGTGCGGGCCGGTGACGCGCCCGGTGGCGCCCACCGTGCCGATCACCTCGCCACGCGCCACGCGCTGGCCCGGCACCACGTCGATACTTGCCAGGTGCGCGTACAGGGTGATGACACCCTGGCCGTGATCGAGATAGAGCACGTTCCCCGAGAAGAAGAAATCCCCGCTGTGCATCACCACGCCGTCGGCCGGCGCGCGGATCGGCGTGCCCTCGGCCGCCGGGATGTCCATGCCCCGGTGCGGGTTGCGCGGCTGGCCGTTGATGATGCGCCGCTTGCCGTAGGTGTTGGCGTAGGGGCCTTCCACCGGCTGCAGGAAGGCCAGGGCGGGCAGGGCGTCGCTGCGGGTGCGCAGCAGGTCGCGCACCACGGCCTGCTCGCGCCAGTGGCGTTCGAGGTCGGCCTGGCTCAGGTCCACCTTGCTCCGGTCCTTGATGGTGAGATGCTGGGTGGCGTATTCCTTCGCGCCCACCTCGAAGGGGATGCTGCTGCGGCTGTCGGCCCAGGCGATCGTGAGCTCATGGGTGCCGACGGCGGCATCCAGCGGCAGGCCGATGACGGCCCTGTGCCCGTCGCTTCCCGGCAGCACCAGCACGGGACGCCCGTCGTAGTAGGCCGTGGGCGCGGCGTCCGCCGGTGCCCGGAACTCGATGACGGCCACGCCGCCCGGTACCGGGGCATGCCGGGGCAGGCCCTCGGCGAAGAGTGACGGGGCGAACAAAAGGCCGATCAGGAGGGGCAGGATACGCATGGGGGCATGCTACCATGCGGGGCATGAACGGCAAGCCGCGTATCGCCCGCCGCATGGCGGATATCCAGCCCTTTCACGTCATGGACATCCTGGCGCGCGCCCGTGCCCTGGAGGCGGAAGGGCGCTCCATCGTGCACATGGAGATCGGCGAGCCGGACTTTCCCACCCCTGCACCCATCATCGAGGCCGGCCACCGCGCCCTGGCCGAGGGGCGCACCCACTACACGCCGGCCGCCGGTCTGCCCGCGCTGCGTGAGGCCATCGCGGGCTTCTATGCCACGCGTTACGGCGTGAACGTCTCGCCGTCGCGCATCATCGTCACGCCCGGGGCCTCCGGTGCCCTGCAGCTGGTGCTGGCCGTGCTGGTGAATCCGGGCGCACAGGTGCTGATGGCCGATCCGGGCTATCCCTGCAACCGCCATTTCGTGCGCCTGGTGGAGGGTGAGGCGGGATTCATCCCAGTGGATGCCGATACCCAGTACCAGCTCACGGCGCAGGCCCTGCGCAAGCACTGGACGGGGCGCACCGCCGCCGCGCTGATCGCCTCGCCGGCCAACCCCACCGGCACGCTGGTGCCGGCCCGCGAGCTGCGCGCCATGGCGGAGCTCGTGGCGGCACAGGGCGGCCAGCTGATCGTCGACGAGATCTATCA
>JAJLKJ010000140.1:0-13369 GCA_033839185.1 Gammaproteobacteria bacterium | reverse complement strand
TCCTCGACGTGCTCGGCGTAGAGCTCCAGCGCCTTCTGCGCCGCCTTCGGGCCCACGCCGCCGAATTCCACGGCCACTTCGTAGTACACCTTGAGCGAGCCGGCGCTGCCTTCCTTGTTCTCGATCACGAAGTCCGGCTCGTAGCCGTCACCGTAGAATTCCAGCGCGGCCAGGTTGTCGGTGTTCTGCTTCAGGGTTTCCAGGTTCTCTTTGAAGGTCGGCATGATGTGGTGGATCCAGGTCGTCTGAATGAGTGGGCGGCAGTGTATGCGAAGCCTGCCAGGGGCTCAACTTCATCGCCGTGGCCGCGTGAGCCGGCGGGTCAGAACCCGTCGTCCAGCGCGAAGCCGCGCATCATCACCTCGCCGGTCTGCCAAGCCGTCTCCCAGCGGTCTGCCGGGGCCTCGAACCACATCACGTAGAGGGTGTCGGTCTGCCGGTTGCCGATGGCCAGCATGTACATGGTGATGACGCTGCCCGGTCGGGCCTCGTGGGTGAACTCGCAGCCGTAGCCCGCGAAGGGTCCCTGCTCGAAGGCCCAGGCCTTCGCGCCCTCGTAGCTGTCGGCGCAGCGACGGATATAGGCCTCGGCGTAGGAGGCCGCGTTGTGCTGGCCGGTCCGGGCCTGCATCTGCGGGAGCACGTTCAGGCTCAGGCCCACCTCGAACAGCTCGCCCGGCACGATGGCCGTCTCGGTGACGAAATAGGCCAGCGTGCCCTCGTTCTGTTCCTGGCGGAAATGCCAGCCCTCCGGGACCAGCAGGTGGGCGTTCGCCGGCTCCAGGCGCTGCCAGTCGAAGCCCGCGGGCGGGGAGGGCAGTTCCGGGCCTTCGGCCCGCGCGGGGAGCGCCAGGGTGAACAGCAGCGAAAAGATCAGCAGCAGGCGGGGCATGGAGCCTCCCGGGGAAGCGATGAAGTGATCGTGCGACTATAGCACGCACTCAAGGTCATCCTGGGGGCATCCCCGGGCCAGCCTCCGGTTGCGGTATACTGCCCGCCTTCGTCAAACACCCAGCCCCAGGGGTCGAACCCATGCAGAAGAGCCGCTACCTCGAAACCGCCATCCAGGCCGCCCGGGCAGCCGAGGCCGTCATCCGCAAGTACTACCTCGGCGAGTTCGAGGTCGAGCTCAAGGCCGACCAGAGCCCCGTCACCGTGGCCGACGTCGAGACCGAGAAGACGATCAGGCAGATCATCCTCGATGCCTTCCCGGATCACGGCTTCTTCGGCGAGGAGACCGGCAAGGTCAACGCGGACGCCGAGTACAACTGGCTCATCGACCCCATCGACGGCACCAAGAGCTTCGTGCGCCGCTATCCCTTCTTCTCCACCCAGATCGCGCTGATGAAGGGTGACGAACTCATCATGGGCGTTTCCAACGCCCCGGTGTTCGGCGAAATGGCCTATGCAGAGAAGGGCCTCGGTGCCTATCTCAACGACGCGCCCATCCGGGTGAGCGACATCGGCGAGATCGGCAAGGCGACGCTCTCGCTGGGCAACATCGCCACCGTCGCCGGCAGCAAGCAGTGGGGCAGGGTCGGCGAGCTGGTGCGGGGCGTGAACCGCGTGCGCGGCTACGGCGATTTCTACCACTACCACCTGCTGGCCTCGGGCAGGATCGACATCGTGCTCGAGTCGGATGTGAACATCCTCGACATCGCCGCCCTGTCGGTGATCGTGGAAGAGGCCGGCGGCAAGTTCACGGACCTCGAGGGCCAGCCCCTCAACCTCGCCACCCGCAGCGTGCTGGCCTGCAACTCGGCGGCCATGCATCGGCAGGTGTTCGACGCCATCCAGGTATAGGCGGTGCTGCGGCATGCGTCGTGGCTGGTGGGAGAAGCCGAGCCCACTCGGCGATGACGTCCATGCCGTGGTGTGCCATCACCCGATCGCGCCTTGCGGCGCTCCTACGAGGGCGGTGGTCTTCTGTAGGAGCGGTGCAAGCCGCGATGCCCATGCCGGACGGCGCTGCCAACCCCGATCGCGCCTTGCGGCGCTCCTACGAGAGCGGTGGTTTTCTGTAGGAGCGGCGCAAGCCGCGATGCCGATGCCGATGCCGATGCCGATGCCGATGCCGATGCCGATGCCGATGCCGATGCCGATGCCGATGCCGGAGACGGAGCTGCCAACCCCGATCGTGCCTAGCGGGCGCCGGTGTTTTGTGTAGGAGCTGCGCAAGCTGCGATGCCGATGCCGGGGACATGTGCCTTCGCCTGATCTCGCCTTGCGGGCGCATCCTGCGGATGCCGGCCTTTCTCTGTGTCCTCTGTGCCCTCTGTGGCGCTTAGACTTTCCGCCTCACGCCTCACGCCTCACGCCTCACGCCTCACGCCTCACGGTCAGCCCAGGAACCGCCGGTACACCGGGTTCTCGCTTTCTTCCCAGTACGGGTAATTGAGCTGTTCGAGGAAGTCGTGCAGGCGCTTGTCGTCGGCGCGCGGCACCTGCATGCCCACCAGGACGCGGCCGTAGGCGGCGCCGTGGTTGCGGTAGTGGAAGAGGGTGATGTTCCAGTCCTGGCCCATGTGGGTGAGGAAGTTGAGCAGGGCGCCCGGGCGTTCCGGGAACTCGAAGCGGAACAGGCGCTCGTTTTCCACCTCGGGGGCGTGGCCGCCGACCATGTAACGCAGGTGCAGCTTGGCGACCTCGTTGTCGGTGAGGTCCTCGACGTCGTAGCCCTTGTCGCGCAGGTCCGTCATCAGCGCCTCGCGGGCGTCGCCGCCGTTGGCGACCTTCACACCGACGAAGATCTGGGCATCGCGGTGATCGGCGTAGCGGTAGTTGAACTCGGTGATGCCGCGCCTGCCGATGGCGCGGCAGAACTTGCGGAAGCTGCCCGGGCGTTCCGGGATGGTGGCGGCGAACAGGGCCTCGCGGCGCTCGCCGATCTCGGCGCGCTCGGCGACGTGACGCAGGCGGTCGAAGTTGATGTTGGCCCCGCTGGCGATGGCGACGAGGTTCCGGCCCTCGCAGCCCTCGCGCTGCACGTAGTTCTTGAGGCCGGCAATCGATAACGCCCCGGCCGGTTCCAGCATGGTGCGGGTGTCGTCGAAGCCGTCCTTGATCGCCGCGCAGATCTCGTCGGTGCTGACCAGCATCACCTCGTCGACGTGCTGGCGGGCGATCTTGAAGGTCTCCTTGCCGATCTGTTTCACGGCCACGCCATCGACGAAGATGCCGACCTGGTCGAGCACCACGCGGCGGCCCTTCGCCATGGCGTGATGCAGGGTGGGCGCATCGTCCGGCTCCACGCCGATGATGCGGATCTCGGGGCGCAGGTACTTGAGGTAGGCCGCCACGCCGGCGATCAGGCCGCCGCCGCCCACGGGCACGAACACGGCATCGATGGCGTCCGGGTGCTGGCGCTGCAGCTCCATGCCGATGGTGCCTTGCCCGGCGATGACGTCGAGGTCGTCGTAGGGGTGGATGAAGGTCATGCCGTCGCGTGCGGCCAGTTCCTGGGCATGGGTATAGGCCTCGTCGAAGGCGTCGCCCTTGAGGATGGCCTTGCCGCCCAGCGCGCGCACCGACTCCACCTTGATCTCCGGCGTGGTGCGCGGCATCACGATCACCGCCTTGATGCCGAGCTGTCTGCCCGCCAGGGCGACACCCTGGGCATGGTTGCCGGCCGAGGCGGCGATCACGCCGCGCGCCTTTTCGGTGTCCGTCAGGTGGAAGATCCTGTTGTAGGCCCCGCGCAGCTTGAAGGAGAACACGGGCTGCAGGTCCTCGCGTTTCAGCAGGACGCGGTTGTTCAGCCGGCGCGATAGCGCGGCCGCCTCCATGAGCGGCGTTTCGAGGGCCACGTCGTAGACGCGGGCGGTGAGGATGCGTTCGATGAGCGAGCGGGACATGCGGCTAAGATACAGGGCCGCGGTATTGGCCGACAAGCGCGCTGTGTGCCCAAGCCCTTGTCGTTAGGGAAAAATATCCGTATCTTGGCTGGTTTCGCGGCACGGTGGCCCTGCCTGTGCCCGGCCGCTTCCCCCGATTTTCGGAACCCCCGTCAGTGCCGGGCGGTTTCGCGCAACCTTCGAGGACATACGCATGAACCAGGACGAAATGAAGAGAGCCGCGGCCGAGGCTGCACTCGAATACGTCGAATCCGGCATGATCGTCGGCATCGGTACCGGTTCCACCGCCAACCACTTCATCGACCTGCTGGCCGGCATGAAGGGCAGGATCGACGGTACGGTGGCCAGTTCCGAGGCCAGTGCCGAACGCCTCAAGGGCCACGGCATCCGCGTGATGGACCTCAACAGCGCCGGCCAGCTCTCGCTGTACGTGGACGGCGCGGACGAGTCCAACCGCCACCTGCACCTGATCAAGGGCGGTGGCGGCGCGCTCACGCGCGAGAAGATCGTGGCCGGCGCCTCCGACAAGTTCGTCTGCATCGCCGATGGCAGCAAGCTGGTCGACGTGCTGGGCGCCTTTCCGCTGCCTATCGAGGTCATCCCCATGGCCCGCAGCCTGGTGGCCCGCGAGCTGGTGAAGATGGGCGGCCAGCCGGTGCTGCGCGAAGGGTTTACCACGGACAACGGCAACATCATCCTGGACGTGCACAACCTGCAGATCATGGAGCCGGAGAAGATGGAGACCGCGATCAACCAGATCCCGGGCGTGGTCACGGTCGGCATCTTCGCCCACCGCGGCGCCGACGTCCTGATCCTGGGTACGCCAGAAGGGGTGAAGAAGATCGAGGCCTGAAGGCCAGGAAGCAACCGGTCGGCCGGTCCATTGGCTGACGGCCAGAAGCCGCTTGCCACAGAGGGCACAGAGGCCACAGAGCAGCAGGTGGTCTTGATGCGGCGCAAGGAGATCGTGATCCAGGGCGGGCACTGATTTTCCCCTGGCGGGGATGGCGTCTTGCAGAACGTGGCCTGCTCTGTGCCCTCTGTGGCAAATCTAGCTTTCGCAGCGATGATACGAGCGCGGGGTGCGGTCACCCCATAAAAAAAGGCCCGCCAGATGGCGGGCCTTTTTTCGTTGCCGGGCCGTCAGGACTGCTCGGTCGGCGGGGTCGTGGTCGCCGGGGCTGCTGCCGGGGCGGCCTTGCGGCTGGCGCGTTTCTTCTTGGCGCCGGCCTTTTTCTTTACGACCTTCTTCTTCGGTGCGGCCTTCTTCTTGGCGACGGCCTTCTTCTTTGCCGGTGCCTTCTTGACGGCCTTTTTCTTCGCGGTCTTCTTCTTGGTCGCTACCTTCTTCTTGGCAGCGGCCTTTTTCTTGGTCGTGGCCTTCTTCTTCACGACCTTCTTCTTGCTCGCCGCCTTCTTCTTGGCAACGGCCTTTTTCTTCACGACCTTCTTCTTCGCTGCGGCCTTCTTCTTGGTCGCTACCTTCTTCTTGGCAGCGGCCTTTTTCTTGGTCGCGGCCTTCTTCACGACCTTTTTCTTGGCGGCAGCCTTTTTCTTGGTGGTGGCCTTCTTCTTCGGGGCGGCCTTTTTCTTGGTGGCTGCCTTGCGTGTTGCGGTCTTCTTCTTGGTTGCCGCCTTCTTGGCAGCGGTCTTCTTGATCCGGGTTTTTGCGGTGGTCTTCTTCTTTGTCGCGGCTTTCTTAACGGCCATTGCTAGCCCTCCCAATGAAAAATGCTGCTGACTCGCGCCTGAGTATAAACAACCATAGTGAAAATACTAGCGTGTCAATGCGATTTTATGCCTGTATGCAGGCAGTTTTGCGCAAAAAAGGCGACCAGCGGTGCGAGGTGGTGCACCTGGCGTGGTCGCCTTCTGCGTATGCCTGTTTTCGGGGCGTTACTTGCCCTTCTGCGTGAGCACTTCCTCATTGAAGGCCGCATCGGTGGTGGCGATGACCTTTTCCACGAAGCGGAAGCCTTCCACGGGGGCGTCATCGGCCATGTACTTGAGGCGCAATGGGGCCAGGGCATTGACGAAGGGCACGCGTTCGATGATGTCGTCGGCCCCGTTGATGCCCAGCTTCTCCAGGGCGGTGCTGATGAGCTCGGCGGCATGATCGTTCTTGTGGTCGCCTGCCTTCGCCTTGGCAACGGTGTCGGCGGGGGAGCCGTCGAGGATGTCGTAATCGGTGTGGCTTTCCAGGTATTGCAGCAGTTCTCCCAGGGTCATGGTGTCTCTCCAGGGTTGGGATGGCGGGTTCAGGATGCGAGCAGGCCGTCTTCGAGGCTGACATGGCAGGCCTCGCCGACCCGGCTCAGGTAATACATGAGGTCGATGGGCAGGCTGATGCCGTCCAGTACCTGCACGGGGTAGAGGTCGGCACAGAGCAGCATGTCGGCGATGCTGATCTGGCCCATGTAGAAGCGGTTCTTCGCCAGGTGGCGCGAGAGGGCGCGCAGCTGGCTCATGCGGTCGAGCTGGCCGTAGCCATCGTAGCGGTCGTTGGCCAGTTCCTCCACGCTCATGTGCCAGCGGCTCTGCACCTCGGCCTTGTAGGCGGCCAGGGTCTGCGCATCGTCGCCAATGCCGCGATAGCCCGGGCGCATGGGGGCGTAGAGGCGTTCGATCACATGCTCCACCTTTTCGCGCCAGTCCAGCAGGGCCTGCCAGGCAGGCGCGTCGATGCGGCCGGTGACCAGCGGCGGGGTGTCCGGGAACAGCTCGTCGATGCGCCAGAGGATGTCCACCGAGTCGGTGAGAATCGAGCCGTCGTCGAGCTGCAGCGCGGGCACGGTGCGGGCGATGCCTAGCTCGAAGAAGGTCTCGTCGTCATCGTAGGCCAGCGGGTGATCGGCGTAGTCCACCTGCTTGTAGTTGAGCGCCAGGCGCACGCGCTGTGCCTGCGGGCTCGACCAGAAGTGGTAAAGCGCGGTCATCGGGCTAGGTCTTCGGGCCGTCTTCCAGGCCCAGGATGAACTCCCATTGCGCCTCGGTGACCGGCATGATGGACAGGCGGTTTCCCTTGCGCACCAGTTGCATGTCCTCCAGCTCGGGATACTGCTTGAGCTCGGAGAGCGGGATGTTGCGCTTGAGCTTGCGCTTGTAGCGCACGTCCACCAGGTACCAGCGGGGGTTGTCCGGGTCGCTCTTGGGGTCGTAGTACTTGGCGTCGGGGTCGAAGGCGGTTGGGTCGGGATAGCCCTCCTTCGCCACGGTCATGATGCCGACGATGCCGGGCTCGTCGCAGTTGGAGTGGTAGAAGAAGATCAGGTCGCCCTTCTTCATCTGGTCGCGCATCATGTTGCGCGCCTGGTAGTTGCGCACCCCGTCCCAGGGCTCGACCTTCACGTCCTTCAGGTGGTCGATGCCGAAGACGTCCGGTTCCGATTTCATCAGCCAGTACTGCATGGTGTCCCCCATGGTTCTCGATGGGGTGTCAGTATAGGGGGCGGCGGCCCGGCTGCAAAACGTGCAGGTCGTGGGGTTATCGACGGTGGCGGTGATCGAAGAGGGTGAGACCGTCTTCGGTGACCACGCCGTCCAGCGGCACGTCCCAGGCCTCGCTCGCCAGCGCCTCGACCTGCTGGAAGCCGTAGGCGCAGCCGATCAGCAGCGGCCGGTGCCAGTGGCGGCGCAGGCGGCGAAAGGCGAAGGTGCGGTCATAGAAGCCACCGCCCATGCCGAGGCGATTGCCCCGGCCGTCGAAACCCACCAGTGGTGTGAGCACGACATCGAGCTGTATGGGGCGGATCAGGTCGCGCTTGTGGACCACGGGTTCCGGAATGCCGAAACGGTTGGGGGCAAAGCGCGTCTCGGCGTGCCAGGCCATGAACCACAGGCGCTGATCGCTGAGCGGCGAGAGCACGGGCAGGTAGACGGACTTGTCGCGGGCCATGGCGCCGAGCAGGAAGGGGTCGAGATCCAGCTCGCCGTTGACGGCGAGATAACCCGCGATGCGGCGTGCCGCGATGATCGGCTGGGAGGCGAGCAGGTGCCGGGCGACGCAGTCGGCCAGGTGCTCGCGTTCCGCCTCGCCCAGGGCCTTGCGGCGGGCGCGGATGTCGCGGCGTAGTTCGGTGCGGGATTCCATTGAGAGGGCGTGTAGGAGCGCCGCAAGGCGCGATTGTATTTTCGTTTACGGAGCAATCGCGCCATGCATCCCAAGGACATGAATGGTGCGCCTGCGGTGATTCCTTGTCGGATCAGAAAAAGGTGGGCGCGCTCCGCGGGTGCCGTGGTGGCCTTCGACCTTGAACCAGCGGTTCAAGTGGGAACCTTGTCACTGCCATCAGGCTTTCCGCATGCGCGACGGGCGCGCATTTGTACGGACGTGCACACAGGCAGCGGCTTCGGATCCCGGGGTAAGTTATTAGGCTCAAGGATAATACCCAGCCACTCACGAACACCGCAGAGGCGCCCAAACACTAGCTTAACTCAAGTGAGGAGAAACTGTGCAGGGGGTGAGACAGCGGGTAGCCGTCAGAATTCCATCTGCTGGCCCATTTCCAGGGCGTGGTCGATCTTGTCCTGCAGCAGGCGGATGCGGGAGGTCATGGACTGGCTCAGGGCCTCGCGCTGGTTGCGGTTCTGCAGCAGTTCGTGGGTGAGATTGAGGGCGGCCATGATGGCGATGCGGTCGGCGCCGACCACGCGACCGCCTTCGCGGATCTCCTGCATGCGGGTGTTGAGCAGGTTGGCGGAGGCGAGCAGGGCGCTTTGTTCCTCTGCCGGACAGGCGACCCGGAATTCCTTGCCGAGGATGTTGACGGTGACGGCGACGCTGTCGCTCATGTGACGGCGTCTTCCATGGAGCGCAGGCGGGTGATGATGGCCTCGACCTTGGTGCGGGCAAGCTCGTTCTTTTCCACCAGCGAGGCGCGGTCCACGGTCAGTGTCTCGTTCTGCTCGCGCAGCATGCGGTTTTCCTGCTTGAGGCGTTCGACCGTCTGGATCAGCTCGCCGACACGGAACTCGAGCTTGCGCAGCTCCTGCTCGGCGACATCGTTGATGTTTTCGTTTTCCATGCGGCTAATAGTAGGTGCTGCACCGGGGCCGGTCAACTCGACGCCGCAGGAATTATGCAGCGCCAAATCAGTTACTTAGACCCTGGTCGGATGACCGCTCGGGGGGCTTGGTGGTAAAATGCCCGGTTTGTGGCGAACACGACGGGGCAGACGATGAATCAGGGCGAGACGGCGGGCATTCCGCCCATCAGCGGGGCGGCGACGATCATCGAGGGCCAGGCGCACAACGGCAAGCCCTGCCGGATCGTGGACAACACCGGGCAAATCGACCGCGCCGAGCTGGAGGCCCTGCTGGCCGAGCTCATCGAGCAGAAGCAGTTCGGCCTGGCCGGCCGTTCGCTGGCCGGCGGCAACACCATCACCCTGGGCGCGCCAGACTTCACGCACATGCAGTTCGGCGACGACCTCTACCGCTTCATCCTGCTGCCCTACGAGGCCCGCATCGAGGCCTTCTGATCCCGGTATCCCGGAAGGATTTCCCTGACATGACCGACTTCGACACCCTGCAGGCCGCCCTGGAGCGCGTGGATGCCGAGACCGGCGCCGCCGAGGGCCATGGCGCGCTATGCGGCATGCTGTCGCTCAATCACGCCATCGACGTGGGCCGCTGGGTCGATACCCTGCTGGAGCAGGGCGATGCGAATGACGCCCTGGTGCGCGAGGCGCGTGGCCTGCTGCTGGGGCTGTACGAGAACACCCTGCGCCAGATCAATGACAGCAACCTGGACTTCGAGCTGCTGTTGCCGGACGACGACGAGCCACTGGAACTGCGTGTGCGCGCCCTGGCCGAATGGTGCCAGGGGTTTCTTTACGGCCTGGCCATGGCGGGTTACCGTGCCGGTGACGACCTGCCGGAGGACACGGCCGAGTTCGTGAAGGATCTCAACGAGATCGCCCGCGCCAGTTTCGAGGTGAGTACGGGCGAGGAAGACGAGACCGCCTATGCCGAGGTCAGCGAGTACGTGCGCATGGGCGTGCTGATGGTCAACGAGGAGATGCAGCCGAGCAAGGCGCCGCCGCGGCTGCACTGATCGGTGTCGCAGATCGCAGGCGCCGGATCACGGCGCCGTTAAAGCCCTTCCCGAGGTGTTATGAGCATACCGCTGAGCGAATTCACCCGCCGCCGCAAGCAGCTGATGCGGATGATGGACAGGCACGCCATCGCCATCATCCCGGCCGCGCCGGTGCGCATCCGTAACCGTGATGCCGAGTACCCCTACCGGCAGGACAGTGACTTCCTGTACCTCACCGGTTTCTCCGAGCCCGAGGCGGTGGCCGTGCTGGTGCCGGGGCGCGAGCACGGCGAGTACGTGCTGTTCTGCCGCGAGCGTGATCCGGTGATGGAGACCTGGCACGGCCGCCGCGCCGGCCAGGACGGCGCCATCGAGCAGTACGGTGCGGACGATTCCTTCCCCATCTCCGACATCGACGAGATCCTGCCCGGCCTGATGGAGGATCGCGACACGGTGTACTACACCATGGGTCGCGACACCGATTTCGACCAGAAACTGATGGGCTGGATCAACCGCCTGCGCGAGCAGGTGCGCGCCGGCGCCCATCCGCCGCACGAGTTCATCTCGCTGGAATACCTGCTGCACGACATGCGCCTGTACAAGTCGCGTTCCGAGGTCAAGGCGATGAAGGAGGCCGCGCGTATCGCCGTGACGGCGCACCGGCGGGCCATGCAGGTCTGCCAGCCGGGCATGAAGGAATACGAGATCGAGGCGGAGCTGCTGTACGAATTCCGCCGCAACGGCGCCGAGCCCGCCTACCAGAGCATCGTCGGCGGCGGGGCCAACGGCTGCATCCTGCACTACACCGAGAACACCGACGAGCTGAAGGACGGCGACCTGCTGCTGATCGATGCCGGCGCCGAACACCTGGGCTACGCCTCGGACATCACCCGCACCTTCCCGGTGAACGGTCGCTTCAGTGACGCCCAGCGCGAGCTGTACGAGGTGGTGCTGGAGGCGCAGGCCGCGGCCATTGCGAAGACCGTGCCCGGCAACCACTGGAACGATCCGCACATGGCCGCGGTGAAGGTGCTCACCCGCGGACTGGTCGAGCTGGGGCTGCTCAAGGGCAAGCCCGCCCAGCTGATCAAGGAGGGCGAGTACCGCCGCTTCTACATGCACCGCACCGGCCACTGGCTGGGACTCGACGTGCACGACGTGGGCGATTACAAGCTCGACGAGGAATGGCGCCTGCTGGAGCCGGGCATGGTGACCACGGTCGAGCCCGGCCTCTATATCCCGGCCGGCAGCAAGGGCGTGCCGAAGCGCTACCACGACATCGGCATCCGCATCGAGGACGACGTGCTGGTGACCAGGGACGGCCATGACGTGCTCACCGGGGCCGCGCCCAAGGATCCGGACGAGATCGAGGACCTCATGGGCGAGGCGGCCGCGGCCTGATGCGCCCGCACTACGACATCCTCGTCGTTGGCGGCGGCATGGTGGGCGCCACGCTCGCCGCCGCGCTGGCCGACACCGGGCTGGTCATCGGCCTGCTGGAGGCGCGGCCCTTTGGCGCGCCCGGTGGGGCCCCGCCCTCGCCGAGCTTCGACGACCGTTCCATCGCGCTGTCCTGGGGCTCGCATCGCATCCTGCGCGGCGCGGGACTGTGGGAGGCGCTCTGCGACGAGGTCGCGCCCATCCGCCGCATCCACGTCTCAGACCGCGGGCATTTCGGCGCCGCGCGCATCGATCACGCCGAGGAGGGCGTGGAGGCCCTGGGCTATGTGATCGAGAACCGCGTGATGGGCCGCGTGCTCATGCAGGCGCTTTCCGAGCGGCCCGACGTGGAACTGATCGCGCCGGCCACCCTGGTGGACTTCGACAACGCCGAGACAGGCGTGACGGCCGAGGTGGACTGCGATGGGGAACGCCGTCAGCTGACCGCGAGCCTGCTGGTGGCCGCCGACGGTACCGGCTCGCCGGTGCGCCGCCGGCTGGGCATCAATGCCGTCACCGGGGACTACGGCCAGGCCGCGCTCATCGCCAACGTGGGCGTGAGCGCGCCGCATCGCCACGTCGCCTACGAGCGTTTCACCGACAGCGGGCCGCTGGCACTGCTGCCCATGACGCCCGGCCCGGACGGCGAGACGCGCTGCTCGCTGGTGTGGACGCACCGCAGCGCGGAACTCGCCCGCACCGAGGCGCTGGACGACGCGGCCTTTCTCGCCGCCCTGCAGGAGCGCTTCGGCTACCGGCTGGGGCGCTTCACACGCGTGGGGCGGCGTGCGAGCTACCCGCTGGCGCTCACGCGCAGCACCGAATTCACGCGCCGGCGCGTGGCCATCGTCGGCAACGCCGCCCACACCCTGCACCCGGTGGCGGGCCAGGGCTACAACCTCGCCCTGCGCGACGTGGCCCTGCTGGCCGAGCTCGTGAGCGACGCCCGCCGCGCCGGCGGCGACATTGGCGGCGTCCCGGTGCTCGATGCCTACGAGAAGGGCCGCGAGGCCGACACCCGTGACGTGGTGCGCTACACCGACGCCCTGGTGCGGCTCTTCTCCAATGCCTCCTTCGCGCTGGGCCACGCCCGCGCCGCCGGACTCATCGCCGTGGACCTCGTCGGCCCGCTGCGCCACTGGCTGGCGCGCCAGAACATGGGGATTCGTCACACCGGCCCGCGGCTCGCGCGCGGCCTGCCGCTGGAGGTTGCCCGATGACGGGGGAGGGGCGGCAGCACTATGACGTGGTGATCGTGGGCGGCGGCATGGTGGGCGCCACGCTCGGCTGCGCGCTCGCCCGCCAGGGCCGGCGCATCGCCGTGATCGAGGCGCGCGAGCCCGCCCCCTTCGACCCTGCCGCCGACTACGACCTGCGCGTCTCGGCCATCAGTCGCGCCTCGCAGCGCATCTTCGAGCACCTGGGTGTGTGGCAGGGCATGCTCGCGCGCCGCGCCAGCCCCTACGCACACATGCACGTGTGGGATGCCACCGGCAACGGCGAGATCCATTTCGACTGCGCCGAGCTCGGCGAGCCGGACCTCGGGCACATCATCGAGAACCGCGTGATCCAGGACGCCCTGCTCGAACGCCTGAAGGCGGAGGACGGCGTGAGCTGGCTGTGCCCGGCCTCGCTCGCCGCCCTGGCGGTCGAGGCGGAGGGCGCACGGCTGACGCTGGAGGACGGGCGCGAGCTGCGCACCCCGCTCGTGGTCGGGGCCGACGGCGCGCGCTCGCGGGTGCGCGAACTGGCCGGCATCGACGTGGCGCGCCAGGCCTACGGCCAGCGCGGCGTGGTCGCCACCGTCGCCACCGGGAAGCCGCATGCATCCACCGCCTGGCAGCGCTTCCTGCCCACCGGGCCGCTGGCCTTCCTGCCGCTGGCCGACGGGCGCTGCTCCATCGTCTGGTCGGCGGACGACGCCCGCGCCGAGGCCCTGATGGCGATGGACGATGCGAGCTTCGCCCGCGAGCTGGGCGCGGCCTTCGGCCACCGCCTGGGCGGGATCGTCTCCGTCTCGCCGCGCGCCGCCTTCCCG
>JAJLKJ010000139.1:0-4670 GCA_033839185.1 Gammaproteobacteria bacterium | reverse complement strand
CCCGGACCTGGACTGGCTGGCAGGCGAGGCACACCACCTGCTGGCACGGCAGGACCCGGGCTACCCCCCGCGCCTGGCCGAACTCCCGGATGCCCCGCCCTTCCTGTTCGTGGCCGGCGAGCCACGGCTGCTGCTCACCCCCCAGCTGGCCATCGTCGGCAGCCGCAATCCCACGCCGGGCGGGCGCGAGACCGCCCACGACTTCGCCCGCCACCTGGCAGCGAACGGGCTCACCATCACCAGCGGACTGGCGCTCGGCATCGACGCCGCCGCCCACCGGGGCGCCCTGGCAGCCCCGGGCCTCACCATCGCGGTGGCGGCCACCGGCCTCGATCGCGTCTATCCCTCGCAACACCGGGCACTGGCCCACGAGATCGCCGAGCAGGGCGCGCTGGTCTCCGAATTCAGCATCGGCACCGGCACGCGCGCCGAGCATTTCCCGCGCCGCAACCGCATCATCAGCGGACTCTCCCTGGGCACCCTGGTGGTGGAGGCCGCCCTCAAGAGCGGCTCACTCATCACCGCCCGGCTGGCCGCCGAACAGGGCCGAGAGGTCTTCGCCATCCCCGGCTCCATCCACAACCCGCTGGCGCGCGGCTGCCACCGGCTGATCCGCGAGGGGGCCAAGCTGGTGGAGCAGGCCCGCGACATCCTCGAGGAACTCGACCTGCGCCCCGTCGGCCCACCGGTGGCGCCGGACCCACCACCCGATGTTGAACTCGACGCCGAGTATCACCACTTATTAATGTGTATGGGGTATGATCCCGTCCCCATTGACACCCTCGTCCAGCGCAGCGGATTGACCACGGAAGCCGTTTCCTCCATGCTGCTGGTACTCGAATTGCGCAACCTGGTGGCGTCGCTGGACGGAGGGCGCTACGAGCGAATCAAGCCAAGAGATTGATAATGAAGGAAAATGTCCTGGATGTACTGATGTACCTCTTCGAGAATTACGTCGACGAGGACACGGACATCGAGCCGGACCGCGACTACCTGCATGCGCAGCTGTCGGACGCGGGCTTCCGGCACCACGAGATCGACAAGGCCTTCGACTGGCTGGAAGGGCTCGCCTCGCAACCCGAAGAAGACACGCTGGCGCCGGTGGGCGATGGCCCGCGGGTGCTGTCGCGCCAGGAAGAACACCGGCTGGACCCGGCCTCCCGCAGCTTTCTGCTCACCATGGAACAGCGCGGGGTCCTCGACCCCACGGCACGCGAACGCGTGCTGGAGCGGGTCATGGCCCTGGAGAGCGAAGAGGTCGACCTCGAACAGCTGCAATGGGTGGTCATGATGGTGCTATTCAACCAGCCCGGCCAGGAAACCGCCTACAGCTGGCTCGAGGAGATGGTCTTTGACGACGTCGCCCCTCGCCTCCACTGACCGCAAAGACACAGGGGCGGCATGAGCAAGAATCTCGTCATCGTTGAATCGCCCGCCAAGGGCAAGACCATCGAGAAGTACCTGGGCAAGGACTACACCGTCATGGCCTCCTATGGCCATGTACGCGACCTGGTGCCCAAGGAGGGCGCGGTGGACCCGGCGCACGACTTCGCCATGAAGTACGACGTCATCGACCGCAACGAAAAGCACGTCGATGCCATCGCGAAGAAGCTCAAGCAGGCCGACGCCCTCTACCTGGCGACTGACCCCGACCGCGAGGGCGAGGCCATCTCCTGGCATCTCTACGAACTCCTCAAGGAACGCGGCCTGCTGGAAGACAAGCAGGTGCACCGGGTGGTCTTCCACGAGATCACCCAGCGCGCCGTCAGGGAGGCCATCGAGCACCCCAGGGGGCTCTCCCACGCCCTGGTCGACGCCCAGCAGGCGCGTCGCGCCCTGGACTACCTGGTCGGCTTCAACCTCTCGCCCCTGCTGTGGAAGAAGATCCGCCGCGGCCTCTCCGCCGGCCGCGTGCAGAGCCCCGCCCTGCGCATGATCTGCGAGCGCGAGGAGGAGATCGAGGCCTTCAGGAGCCAGGAATACTGGACCATCGAGGCCGATGCCGCGAAGGAGGGCCAGCCCTTCAACGCCAAGCTCAACCTGCTCGACGGAAAGAAGCTCGAGCAGTTCGACATCACCAGCGAGCCCCAGGCCCGCAGCACCCACGACCGGCTCATCCAGGCCGGGGGCGGCAGGCTCACGGTGGAGAAGGTCGAGCGCAAGCAGCGCCGCCGCAACCCGGCCGCGCCGTTCACCACCTCCACCCTGCAGCAGGAGGCCTCGCGCAAGCTGGGTTTTTCCGCCAGCCGCACCATGCGCACGGCCCAGCAGCTGTACGAGGGCATCGACCTGGGCGGTTCGGGCACCACCGGCCTGATCACCTACATGCGTACCGACTCGGTCAACCTGGCACAGGAGGCCCTGGACGAGCTGCGTGCGCTGATCGCACAGCGCTACGGGCAGGACAAGCTCCCGGAGGCCCCCCGCCTCTACAAGACCAAGTCGAAGAACGCCCAGGAGGCCCACGAGGCGATCCGCCCCACCTCGGCCCACCGCGCGCCCGAAGACGTCAAGCAGTACCTCTCGCGCGACCAGCTGCGGCTCTACGAGCTTGTCTGGAAACGCACCGTCGCCTGCCAGATGATCCACGCCACCATGGACACGGTGGCCATCGACCTGGCCTGTGGCGAGGGCAACCTGTTCCGCGCCACCGGCTCCACGGTGGTGGACCCGGGCTTCATGGCCGTCTACCTCGAGGACCGCGACGACGCCAACACCCCGGACGACAACGAGGACCGCCTGCTGCCGGACTTCACCGAGGGCGAGCAGGTCGAACTCCTGGCCATCCGCACCGAGCAGCACTTCACCGAGCCGCCGCCACGCTATACCGAGGCGAGCCTGGTCAAGGCCCTGGAGGAGCACGGCATCGGCCGCCCCTCCACCTATGCGTCGATCATCTCCACCCTGCAGAACCGCGAATACGTGGAACTGGACAATCGGCGCTTTTTCCCGACAGAAGTCGGCAAGATCGTCAACAAATTCCTCACGAAGCACTTCACCAAGTACGTCGACTACGACTTCACGGCGCACTTCGAGGACGAGCTCGACGAGATCTCGCGCGGGGAGAAGGACTGGATCCCGGTGATGCGCGAGTTCTGGGACCCCTTCAAGGAACTGGTGGAGGACAAGGAACAGTCGGTCACGCGCGAGGAGGCCGTGCAGGCCCGCGAGATCGGCACCGATCCCGAGACCGGCAAGCCCGTGTCCGTGCGCATGGGCCGCTACGGGCCCTTCGTGCAGATCGGCACCCGCGACGACGAGGAGAAGCCCCGCTTTGCCGGCCTGCGTCCGGGCCAGAAGATGGACAGCATCACGTTGGACGAGGCCCTGGCGCTCTTCGACCTGCCACGCGAGCTGGGCGAGACCCCGGAAAGCGAACCGGTGCTGGTGAACATCGGCCGCTTCGGCCCCTACGTGAAGTACGGCAGCAAGTACGTCTCCGTCAAGGCCCCGGACGACCCCTACACCATCGAACTGCCCCGCGCCCTGGAGCTGATCCAGGAAAAGAAGATCGCCGACGCCAACCGCATCATCCGCGTCTTCGAGGACGAGGGCATCCAGGTGCTGAACGGGCGCTACGGTCCCTACATCACCGATGGGGAGAAGAACGCTCGCATCCCCAAGGACCGCGACCCCAAGTCGCTCGGGCTTGCCGAATGCCAGCAGCTGCTGGCCGAGGCCCCGGTGAAGAAGCGCCGCGGCGCCGTGAAGAAGAAGGCCGCGGCCAAGAAGAAGGCCGCCCCGAAAAAGAAGGCGGCCGCGAAGAAGAAACGGTCCGTCAAAAAGAAATCCGTGAAAAAGGCGGCGAAAAAGAGCGCCAGCTGAGCCTGCCCGGCCGTGATCCGCACCGACGACATCCAACGCGCCGCCGCCCTGATTCGCGAGGGCGGCATCCTCGCCTACCCCACCGAGGCCGTCTATGGCCTGGGCTGCGACCCGGCCAACGAGGCCGCGGTGCGCCGCCTGCTGGCACTCAAGCAGCGCCCCGAGGGCAAGGGCCTGATCCTGCTGGCCGCCGATCTCGAACAGCTCGCCCCCTACATCACCCCGCTCACCGAGACCCTGCGGGCGCGCATCCTGCCGACCTGGCCCGGACCCGTCACCTGGGTCGTGCCCACGCCCGCGGCCACCCCGCGCTGGCTGCGCGGTGAGCACGACAGCATCGCGGTGCGCGTCACCAACCACCCCGTCGCCCGCGCCCTCTGCGAGGCCGCCGGCACGGCGCTGGTCTCCACCAGCGCCAACCTGTCCGGTCAGTCGCCGGCGCGCTCGGCCGACGAGGTGGCAGCGGCCCTCGGCGAGGTCGTGGACCTCATCCTCGACGCCCCTACGGGGGGGCTGGGCCGCCCCACCGAGATTCGCGACGCCCGGGACGGTACAATCCTGCGTCCCGGCCAGTAACCGCCCTCACCGCCGACTGCGAGTAGCCCCATGAGCCAGCCCGATACCGATGCCGTCAAGCACTACCTGCTCGCCCTGCAGGACGCGATCTGTACCGACCTCGCCATCGAGGATGGCCAGGCGGGCTTTCGCGAAGACGCCTGGGATCGATCGGGCGGCGGCGGCGGCCGCACCCGCGTGCTGACCGAGGGCGCCGTCTTCGAGCAGGCCGGGGTGAACTTCTCGCATGTCTTTGGCGAGAACCTGCCGGCCTCGGCCACGGCCCATCG
>JAJLKJ010000138.1:0-3329 GCA_033839185.1 Gammaproteobacteria bacterium | reverse complement strand
GGTCACTGTGGCCGAGCAGCATCTGCACCACGCGCAGGTCGGCGCCGTGGTTCAGCAGGTGGGTGGCGAAGGCGTGGCGCAGGGTATGCGGCGAGAGGTGACGGCGTATGCCCGCCTGTCCGGCGTAGCGACGGATCAGGTACCAGAAGGCCTGCCGCGTCATGGCGCCACCGCGGCGCGTGACGAACAGGGCATCGGAGACTCCCGCCCCCTTCAGGAGATCGCCGCGCGCGCCACGCAGGTAGTCCTCGATACGCGCCACGGCCTCCTCGCCCATGGGCACCAGGCGCTCCTTGCTCCCCTTGCCCATCACGCGCAGCACCCCCTGGCGCAGGCTGACCTGGTCCAGCCTGAGCGCCACCAGCTCGGAGACGCGCAGACCGGTGGCATAGAGCAGTTCCAGCATGGCGCGGTCGCGCAGTCCCAGGTCGGTGGCGAGATCGGGGGCGGCCAGCAGGGCCTCCACGTCGGCCTCGGTGAGGGTGTCGGGCAGCGGTCGGCCCAGCCGGGGGGATTCGATCTGGGCGCTGGGATCGGCGGTCACCAGCCCTTCGCGCAGGGACCAGCGATAGAAACGGCGCAGGCTGGAGAGCAGGCGTGCGGTGGAGCGCGGCCGTGCACCTTGCTGCAGGCGGTGCGCCAGATAGCCCTGCAGATCGCCGCGGCCGGCGGCGAGCAGTGCATTCCCCTGCCCCTCCAGCCAGCCGGCCAGGCCGGCGAGGTCGTTGCGGTAGGCCGCGAGCGTGTTGTCGCTCAGGCCCCGCTCCATCCACATGGCATCGAGAAAACGGTCGATGGCGCGCCGCGAGGCGGAGGGCGCCACCGACTCGGCCGGGCGGCTCATGCGGTGGTGTCGTCGTCCTCGTCATCGAGTTCCGGGAAGTCCGGCGGGCTCGGCGGCGTGAACTTGTCGCTGAAGGCCCTGAGCATGTCGAAGGGCAGCGGGAAGAACACGGTGCTCGAGTTCTTGCTCGACATGTCGGCCATGGTCTGCAGGTAACGCAGCTGCAGGGCCTGCGGGTTCCTGGAGATGATGGCCGCGGCCGCCAGCAGGCGCTTGGATGCCTGGTATTCGCCCTCGGCGTTGATCACCTTGGCGCGACGTTCGCGCTCGGCCTCCGCCTGGCGGGCGATGGCGCGGATCATGCTCTCGTCCAGGTCCACGTGCTTGATCTCGACGTTGGTCACCTTGATGCCCCAGGCATCGGTCTGCGAGTCGAGGATGCCCTGGATGTCGGCATTGAGCTTGTCGCGCTCGGCCAGCATCTCGTCCAGCTCGTGCTGGCCCAGTACCGAGCGCAGCGTGGTCTGCGCCAACTGGCTGGTTGCGGCGTAGTAGTCCTCGACCTGGATGATGGAACGCTCGGGATCGACCACGCGGAAATACAGCACCGCGTTCACGCGCACCGTGACGTTGTCGCGCGAGATCACGTCCTGGCTGGGCACGTCCATGGTGATGACGCGCATGTCCACACGTACCATCTGTTGGATTCCCGGAATAACGATGCGCAGGCCCGGCTGCTTGACGGTCTGGAAGCGACCGAGGAAGAACACCACCAGGCGCTCGTATTCCGGCACGATCTTGATGGAGAGAAAGAGAAAGCCGACGATGATCGCCAGCGGTACCAGCAGCGTGATTCCCATATCAGTTGTCCTCCAACACCTTGATGTTCAGTTTCAATCCATCCATGGACAGCACCTCGACGCGCTGCCCCTTGCGTACGGGCTGTTCGCTCACGCCCGTCCACAGTTCGCTGTGCACGCGGATGCGCCCGCTCCTGTCGAAATCCTCCAGCGCCTCGCCCTGCGCGCCGATCATCTCTTCTGCACCACTGACGTACTTCTTCCGGCGCATGCGGATGAACATGCCCGCAACCCACAGGAAAAACACCGCCGACAGCAGCGCCGTACCCCCGATCAAAGGCAATGACACGCTCAGGTTCTCCTCGTCCAGCAATATCACGGAACCGACCGCAAAGGCGATCACCCCACCCAGCCCCAGCGCACCGAAGCTAGGCATGAAGGCCTCGCCGACCATGAAGATGATACCCAGCAGGATGAGCGCCAGGCCGGCATAGTTGATCGGCAGCACCTGAAAGGCATACAGCGCCAGTACCAGGCAGATAGCGCCGACCACACCCGGCAGCACGTAACCCGGGTTGGAGAGCTCGAAGATCAGGCCATAGATGCCGATCATCATCAGGATGTAGGCGATGTTCGGATCGGTGATGATGGACAGCAGCTCGTAGCGCCAGTCGGGCTCGACGAATTCCACCGGTGCATTGGCGGTATCCAGGGTGATGCCGCCGATCTCCATCTTCACCGTACGACCGTGCATCTGCTGCAGGAGGTCGCTGAGGTCCTCGGCCACCAGGTCGATCACGTTCTGGGCCGCTGCCTCCTCGGCGGTGAGGTTGACCGCCTCGCGCACAGCGCGCTCCGCCCATTCGGCATTGCGGCCACGCCGCTCGGCCAGGCCGCGGATATAGGCGGCCGCGTCGTTGATGACCTTGCGCTCCATGGCGGTGCTGCCATCACCCGGCTTCGGCGCCTTCGACTCCTCCCCCGCCGCCGGCTTATCCTCCTCGCCCGACTGCTCCGGGGAGGCGGGCCCTGCCGGTGACTTCGGCTCCTCAGGCATGCCGGGCATGCCACCGATCTGCACCGGCGTGGCCGAACCGAGATTGGTGGCGGGCGCCATGGCCGCCACGTGACTGGCGTAGAGGATGTAGGTGCCGGCGCTGGCGGCGCGCGAGCCGGAGGGATAGACGTAGGTCGCGACGGGCACGCGCGAGCCGAGGATGGCCTTGATCATCTGCCGCATGGAGGTGTCGAGACCGCCGGGCGTATCCATGCGCAGCACCACCACCGCGGCATCACGCTCCTCGGCGCGCTCGATCCCGCGCACCACGTAGTCGGCCGTGGCCGGACCGATCGCGCCCTTGATGTCGAGCACCACGGCCGGGCGCGGCGTCTGCGCCTGCACGGCCAGCAGCCCGCCCACGGCAAACAGCGTCAGAAACACCAGCCTGCGCCATCCTCTGCCCATTTCTCGCTCCCGTTTCAGGCCCTGCGATTGTGGTAGCATCGCGCGTCTGGCCCGAGACCGCAACCGCAAGCCGATGACGACCCAAGCCCTCACAGCCCTGATCCTCACCGGTGGCCAAGGCAGCCGCCTGGGCGGCCGCGACAAGGGCCTGCTGGACTATGGCGGGCAACGCCTGGTCGACATCGCACTGGCCAATCTCGGCAACTGCTGCGACGAGATCCTCATCAGCGCCAACCGTCACCTCGACATCTATGCACAGACCGGCCGACGCGTGCTCGGC
>JAJLKJ010000137.1:0-11672 GCA_033839185.1 Gammaproteobacteria bacterium | reverse complement strand
TCGAGGTTGGCGAACAGCAGGTCGCGCAGGTTGCGCGAGGGCAGGGTGCGCGTCTGGCGCTCGCCGGCCGCCGCGACGGTGGCCTCGGCCGCTTCGACCTGCGCGCTGGCGGCCGCGGGCAGCGAGAGCGAGGCGAGCACGCTGGCGCCCGCCTCGCTGCCGGCGTCGACGAGATAGCCCTCATCCGTCTCGTGCAGCGCGAGGTCGAAGCCCGCCGTGCACAGCGGGCCATCCCCCGTGGAGGCGCAGAAGCAGGTGGCGGCGGGTGCCGTGCAGTGCACGGCGACGATGAAGAGGTTCCGGCGGCGGGCGGCGTAGTAGGGGTCGGCATGCGCTCCCTGCAGGAAATGCTGGTCCTGCAGGCGCAGGGCGGCGAGATCGCAGGCCCGCGCCCCGATCACGGCGACCTTCTCCCCGGCGGGGGGGGTGGCGGTGAACTGCAGGCGGCCGTCGGACTCGATGCGGCTCTCCCACAGCGTCTCGCGCGGGGCGAAGGTGAGCGGCTTGATGGCCTGCGGGCCGTTGGCCCAGGCGAAGGCGCGGGCAGGATCGGCGTGTTGCAGGCGGTAGTGGCCGGGGGCCTGTTCGTCCTGCCAGCCCCAGGGCAGGTCGGCGGCCTGTCCCAGGGTGTCGAAGACGATGGCGCCGTCGCGCCGCTGTGGGCCGACGCAGCGATAGCCGTCCTCACGCAGGGCGGTGAGCAGGGTGTCGAGTGCGTGGCTGGCGAGTACCCGTTGTGATGTCCCCATGCGCCCAAGCATAGCGCGAAATCGTGACGGGTGTTTGACCCGGGGCAACCCCTGGCCGGAAGGCGGGAGAGCCTCAGTGGGCCTCGAGCTTGCCCAGCTCCGCGACGATGCTGTTGAGCAGGGACTCGCCCTGCGCCCCCATGCCCTTCGCCAGCCGGTCCACGTCGCGCTCGCCATTCACCAGCCGGCGCATGATGCCGCCCAGGCGGGCCATGTCGCCGCCCGCGGCAGTCATCTGCTCGGCCATGTGGGAGAGCAGGCTCAGTGCCTCGGCGTTGCCGCGCGCGGCCTGGTGGATCATGTGGGCGAGCCCGGGGGCGGCCATGGTGGGGTCGGCGCTCTGCGCGGGATCGGGCAGGGTGCCCGGGTCCTGCAGGCCGCGCAGGATGGCCTCGACGATGATGCTGTCTTCCTCGTCCAGGCCGCCCAACAGGGCCATGTCGCGGCTGCCGTCGAGGATCCTGCGGATGGCGGCCACCAGCGCCACCCAGCCGTTCTGCTCGGAGACGCGCAGCGGCTCGTCGAGCTGGGGTTTCAGTGCCGGGTTCTGCGCCGCCTGCACCACGCCGACGATGAGGGCGGCGTGGGCCTGGACGATCTGCTGGTCTCTTTCGGGCAGCTTGGCCATGGTGTGGGTCCTCTTACAGGGCGCGGATCTTTTCGCGCTGGGCCTCGAGCTGTTCGAGGGCGGTGCGCATCTCGGCCTGGCGGTCGCGCTCCTTCTGCACCACCTCGGCCGGGGCCTTGTCGGCGAAGTTGGGGTTCTGGAGCTTGGCCTCGGTCTTCTCCAGGTTGGACTGGATCTTGCCGATCTCCCTGTCCAGGCGCGCGAGCTCGGCGTCCTTGTCGACCAGGCCGGCCAGCGGGATGAGGATCTTCATCTTGCCGACCAGCGCGGTGGCCGATTCCGGCGCCTCGGCATCGGCGGCCAGCCACTCCACACCCTCGGGCTTGGCGAGGAAGCTGATGAAGGGGGCATTGGCCGTGAAGCGGTCCTGGTCGGCCGCCGTCCAGTCCTGCAGCAGCACCGGCAACGGTTTGCCCGGGGGAATGTCCATCTCGGCGCGGATGCGGCGCATGCCGAGGATGAAGGTCTTCACCCACTCGATGTCCTGCAGGGCCTGCGGGTCGATCCTGTCCTCGTCCGGTACGGGGTAGGGCTGGAGCTGGATGGTGTCGCCCCGGATGCCGGCGAGGGGTGCGATCTGCTGCCAGATCTCCTCGGTGATGTAGGGCATGATCGGGTGCATGAGGCGCAGCAGGGTCTCGAGCACGCGCACCAGGGTGCGGCGGGTGCCGCGCTGGGCCTCGGCCGGCGTGTGCTCGTCGAACAGCACCGGCTTGGAGAGCTCCAGATACCAGTCGCAGTACTCGTGCCAGGTGAACTCGTAGAGCGCCTTGGCGGCGAGGTCGAAGCGGTAGTGCTCGATGTGGTCGCGCACCTCGGCCTCGGTCTGCTGCAGCAGGCTCACGATCCAGCGGTCGGCCAGCGAGAGTTCGACCTCGCCCTCGATGCCTGTGGCCGCTCCCGACGTCCTGTCTCCTGCGGCACTTGTACCTCCCTGTGCATCGTCCTTCCCCACCGTCTGCATCAGCACGTAGCGCGCGGCGTTCCACAGCTTGTTGCAGAAGTTGCGGTAGCCCTCGATGCGGTTCAGGTCGAAGCGGATGTCGCGGCCGGTGGAGGCCAGCGAGGCGAAGGTGAAGCGCAGGGCGTCGGTGCCGAAGGCGGGAATGCCGTCCGGGAACTGCTTCTTCGTCGACTTGCGGATCTTGTCCGCCATCTGCGGCTGCATCAGCCCCGTGGTGCGCTTGGCGATGAGGTCGTCCAGCGCGATGCCGTCGATCAGGTCGATCGGGTCGAGCACGTTGCCCTTGGACTTGGACATCTTCTGGCCCTCGGCGTCGCGCACCAGGCCGTGGACGTAGATCTCGTGGAAGGGCACGTCGTCCATGAACTTCAGGCCCATCATGATCATGCGGGCCACCCAGAAGAAGATGATGTCGAAACCCGTGACCAGCACCGAGGTGGGGTAGAAGGCCTTGAGCTCGTCGGTGTTGTCCGGCCAGCCCAGGGTAGAGAAGGGCCAGAGCGCGGAGGAGAACCAGGTGTCGAGCACATCCTCGTCCTGGGTGAGGACGACGTCGTCGCCGAGGTTGTACTTCTCTCGCGCCTCGGCCTCGTCGTGGGCGACGTAGACCTGGCCGTTCGCGTCGTACCAGGCCGGGATGCGGTGGCCCCACCAGAGTTGGCGGCTGATGCACCAGTCCTCGATGTTCTCCAGCCAGTTGTAGTAGGTCTTGTCCCAGTTCTCGGGCACGAACCTGATGCGCCCGTTTCTTACGGCATTGATCGCCGGTTCCGTGATCTCCTTCAGGCCGCCGGGACGCCCGTCGTCCTGCTGCTCGCGGGTGAGGTCCACGAACCACTGGTCGGTGAGGTAGGGCTCGATGACCGCACCGGAGCGGTCGCCGCGCGGCACCATCAACTTGTGGTCGACGACCTTCTCCAGCAGGCCCGCGGCCTCGAGGTCGGCGACGATCTGCCTGCGTGCGTCGTAGCGGTCGAGGCCGCGGTATTTTTCGGGCGCGTTGCCGTTGATCTTCGCGTCGATGGTGAAGATGTTGATCTGCGGGAGGTCATGCCGCTGGCCGACCGCGTAGTCGTTGAAGTCGTGCGCGGGGGTGATCTTCACGCAGCCGGTGCCGAACTCGGGATCGACGTAGTCGTCGCCCACGATCGGGATCTCGCGGCCGGTGAGCGGCAGGCGGATCATCCGGCCGATGAGGGACTTGTAGCGTTCGTCCTCCGGGTGCACGGCCACCGCACTGTCGCCGAGCATGGTCTCTGGACGGGTGGTGGCGACCACCAGGTGCCCGGAGCCGTCGGCCAGCGGGTAGCGCATGTGCCACATGTGGCCGTTCTCCTCCTCGGAGACGACCTCCAGGTCGGAGATGGCGGTGTGCAGCACCGGGTCCCAGTTGACCAGGCGCTTGCCGCGGTAGATCAGGCCCTCCTCGTGCAGGCGCACGAAGACCTCGGTGACGGCGCGTGACAGGCCGGCGTCCATGGTGAAGCGTTCGCGGCTCCAGTCCAGCGAGGCGCCCATGCGGCGCAGCTGGCGGGTGATGTGGCCGCCCGATTCCTCCTTCCAGTCCCACACGCGATCCAGGAAGGCCTCGCGGCCGAGGTCGTGGCGCGTCTGGCCGGCGGCGGCGAGCTGGCGTTCCACCACCATCTGCGTGGCGATACCCGCGTGGTCGGTTCCCGCCTGCCACAGCGTGTTGTCGCCCTTCATGCGGTGGTAGCGGATCAGCGCGTCCATGATCGTGTCCTGGAACGCGTGGCCCATGTGCAGCGTGCCGGTGACGTTCGGCGGCGGGATCATGATGCAGTAGGGCTGGCCCTCGCCCTTGGGGGCGAAGTGACCGGCCTGTTCCCAGGTCTGGTACCAGTGCTGCTCGATGGCGTGCGGGTCGTAGGTCTTTTCCATGGATGCGGTCGCGTCAGCGGATCGAATACGGTGTGCCGGCCGGTGTGCCGTCCTGACGGACGCGCGACCGGGGCGCATAAAGCGGGGAAGTATATCGCAAGCGGGCGGGCGGTTCAGGCCGGCGGTTCGTCGGCCGGGCCGGCGAGCGCCTCGTGCAGCGCGGCCATCACGCGGCCGACGATCTCGTCGCGGGCCTCGCGCAGCTGGCGGGAGAGGGCCTCGTCCACCAGGGCCTCGATGCGCGGCTCCAGGGCGCTGAGCAGGGCGGCGGCATCGATATGCGCTGCGGTGCCGGGCGTCCCGGTCCGTTCGTCGGCCTCCGGGGAGGCGTCCTCGTACTCCATCCCCAGCCAGGCCTCGGCCTCGCGCACGGCCTCGGCGAAGAAGTCGGCATCCTCCGGTCCGGTGGCCGGGGGGTCGGCAGCAGGCGTAGCGGTGGCCGGTTCCGGCGCCAGCGGGATGTCCAGCTGGCGTTCGGCCACCGGGGGCGGCGCCGGCCGGCTGTGGCTGCCGGGCTGCACCAGGTCGGTGAGGGTGGGGATGTCGGTGTCGCGGTCGCTGGCGGTCATGGGATCACCGGTCGAGTTCGTGTGTGGCGAGCGGGTAGCCCCGGTCGCGGTAGAAGCGGAAGCGCTCGCGGCCGTGGCGACGGGCCGCCTCGTCGCGGTCGATGATCTCGGCCACGCGCTCGAAGCGGCTGAAAAAGCCCGGTACCTCGGGGGCGAGGTTGATGAGCACCTCGCACTCGCCGGTCGGCTCCCAGCACTCGCTGAGTGTGACGGGGCAGTCCGCGCCGGCCCCGGTCACGCGCTCGTGCGGCAGGAAGCTGCCGTCGCGAAAGGTCCACAGCAGCTCGTCGAGCATCACGGCCTCCTCGGCGGAGGCGGCGTGCAGGTGCACCCGATGTCCCATGCCCCAGGCCTTTTCCGCCAGCCGGCAGGCCGTGAGGTGGCGGCCGGCCCTGGCGGTATCGCCGAGGATGTAGAAGTCGACGCGGGTCATCGGCCGGTCAGTGCGCCCGCTTGAGCAGCCAGGACATCAGCAGCGGCACCGGCCGGCCGGTGGCGCCCTTGTCCTTGCCGGACTTCCATGCCGTGCCCGCGATGTCCATGTGCGCCCAGTGGTACTTCTTTGCGAAACGCGACAGGAAGCAGGCGGCGGTGATGCTGCCGGCCGGGCGCCCGCCGATGTTGGCCATGTCGGCGAAGTTGCTGTCCAGCTGCTCCTGGTAGTCGTCCCACAGCGGCAGCTCCCAGGCCAGGTCCACCGCGTCCTTGCCGGCGGCCAGCAGGTCGTTCACCAGCGGGCTGTGGTTGCCGAGCACAGCGGAGGTGACGTGGCCCAGGGCGATGATGCAGGCACCGGTGAGGGTGGCGATGTCCACCACGGCGGCGGGGTGGTACTTCTCCACGTAGGTGAGCGCGTCGCAGAGTACCAGGCGGCCCTCGGCGTCGGTGTTGAGGATCTCCACGGTCTGGCCGGACATCGTGGTGACGATGTCGCCGGGCTTGCTGGCGCGTCCGTCGGGCATGTTCTCGGCGGCGGCCACCACGCCCACGATGTTGATCGGCAGCTGCAGTTCGCAGACGGCGGTGATCACGCCGAACACGCTGGCGGCACCCCCCATGTCGAACTTCATCTCGTCCATGGCCGCGCCCGGCTTGATGGAGATGCCGCCGGTGTCGAAGGTGATGCCCTTGCCAACCAGCACCACCGGCCTGGCATTCTTGTCGCCGCCGCGGTAGTCCATGGTGATGAGCTTGGCCGGCTGTTCGCTGCCCTTTGAAACAGAGAGCAGTGCGCCCATGCCGAGCTTTTCCATGTCGGCCTCTTCCAGCACCTCGACCTTGAGCTTGCGGAAGGTCTTCTTCAGGCGCTGGGCCTCCTCGGCCAGGTAGGTCGGGGTGCAGATGTTGCCCGGCAGGTTGGCCAGGTCCTTTGTCCGCTTCATGCCGGCGGCAATGGCCATGCCCTCGCGGGCGGCCTGCTCGCCCTTCATCAGTTCGCGGCGGGTGGGAACGTTGAGCACGATCCTCTTCAGCGGCCGTTTGGCCTCGGGCTTCTTCTCGCTCTTGAGCTGGTCGAAACGGTAGAGCGCATCCTCGGTATGGATCACGGTCTGGCGGATCTTCCAGGCGCTGTCCGCACCCTTGACCGCCAGCTCGGTGAGATAGGAGACGGCCTCGGTGGCGCCGCTGGTGTTGACGGCCCGCACGGCTGCGACCGTGGCCTTCTGCAGGGCCTTCTCATCGAAGTCGCGCTCGCGGCCGCAACCCACCAGCAGGACGCGGTCGCAGAGCGTATTGGGCACGTTGTAGAGCCACAGGGTCTGGCCGAGATCGCCCGTGAGGTCGCCGCGGCGCATCAGGGCACCGATCATGCCCTCGCTGGCCTGGTCGATGGCCTTGGCGGCGGTGGACAGGCGCTTGGACTGGAACACGCCGACGATGACACAGGCGCTGCGCTGTTTCTCGGGCGTGCCGCTCTTGATGGCAAATTCCATGGGTGTCTCCTGTTGATCGTGGCGAGGATCGCAGTGGCCGGGGCGGTCTTGCGGCCTGCGTCGATGCGGCCAATTCTAGGGAAAATCCCGGCGAGTTACACGCAAAGGCATGCATTCCGCCCGGTCTTTGCCCGGTGGCGGCAGGCTCAGCGGCTAGCCATGATCAACGTCGTCGCCGGCCCGCTCGCCAGCCGGCTTGCGCCCGGCGCGCAGGTAAACGAGTCGGGTGCCCGAGTAGAGGTCGTGCAGCGCCAGGCGATCGGCGCGCACCAGACTGAGCAGGAAGCCGCCACCCAGCAGCGCCCAGGAGACCAGCGCCCAGAGATAGCGTTTGAGGGCATCGCCCCAGCCCAGCTGGCCGCCATCGAAACGCTCCACCCGCACGCCCCAGGTCTTCATGCCCAGCGACTGGCCGCCATGGGTCCAGAACCAGCCATAGAAGACATACACCACCGCGAGCAGGTAGGCATAAAAGCCCAGGCGCAGCAGCAGGTCGCCCTCGTAGAAGGCCGGGCGCAGCGCCTGTGCATCGCTCATGGGCGGCGTGAGCAGGACCACGGGAGGAATGCTCGCGATGAACACCAGGGCAATGATCAGCAGCAGATCGTAAACAATGCAGAGCAGGCGGCGTACCAGGCCTGCCGCCGGCAGTCTGTCGGTGCTGTGTTGTGTCATGTTTTCGGAAAAAGGCGCTTTATGGATAAAGAGATACTTGTGTGTTAAATACAATACTGCAAGGGGGGGATTGATAACACAGACAGCAACAATAAATAAGAAAATTTTAATAAACCACTCGGAGGAAATCCCATGAGCGTAGTCTCGGAGCTGATGCACCTGCCCGGCGTCATCGCGGCGGGTGAGTATTCGTATCGGGGGGATCGCTATTCCTATGAAGGCAAACTGGACGAGGAAATGGCGCGCATGGCGTCCATCATGTGTCGCGCCACCAGTATGGGCGTGCACATGGAAGGCGGCATCCTCGGCGACTACTGCGAAAACTGCGGCCTGGTACCCGTCAAGGGCTGGGCGGTGAAGGGGCCGCAATTCGCCGTCTGCGTCATGGCGAACGTATTCTGCTTTCTCGATGCCCAGGCCGGTTCATTGAACGAGGCGATGCGCACCCTGCAGCGCAACCTCGCGGATGCGCCGGATAACCTGATCTGAATAACAACAAGCACATCACAACAACACAAAATCACCACTGATTCAGGATTGGAGGGAACATGGCTGATCTCGACAAACTCATGGGCCTGCCGGGTGCGATGGCGGCGTTCGAATATTCCGACAAGGGGGAGCTGGTCGCCAGCAAGATCGCCTCGGGGGCCGATCTCAACGAACAGGTACTGGACATGCTGAGTCATGTCTGCGTGGCCAATGTCTCGATTGCGACCATGCAGGCGCGTGGCTGGGAAGGGCTGACCGGCATGAAGGGCTTCTACCCGATCGGCGGCTTCACGCTGATGGGGGTGGACTGGTCCGCCGTGGCCCGCGGTACGCAGGGCGTGGTGCTGAAGAACAGCGACGCGGACTATCAGGCCGCCTACGACGCGCTGGCGTAACGGGGGGTGGCATGATCAAACGAATGCTGGCATTGGACGGCGTGCAGGTCGTCGTGCATTTTCGCGACGACGGCCAGTTCGTCGAGGGCTATGGCGGGTTGCCGGAAGAACACATGGTGCGGCTGGCCCGTTTCGCCCATGAATACAAGCGACTCACCCAGGGTAATGCCGATCAGCTTTCCATGTTCACCCAGCGCCGTGGCTGGACACCGCCAAAGGGCTGGATCGTGCATGGTCAGTCCATGAGCGTGTGCAGCGTCGCTAACCTGGCATGCGTGATCGACCACACAGGCAATCTGAACGAAATCATGAAGGAACTCGAAGAGGCATCGAGTTACTGATCACTGTCTCGTCATGAAAACGGGCCCGGTCAACCGGGCCCGTTTTTTTTGCATTCAGATAATTTACTGATTGTGTTTGAAAAAAAACGTTTAACACATATACTCGGGGTGAACTTCTTTTTGGGAGACAACCACCAATGGCTGGCGTAAAGAAGGCTGCAACGAAGAAAAAGGCTGCGCGTCGCGCGGCCGGCACCAAGAAGGCAAGCACGAAGAAAAAGACCACCACCCGTCGCGCAACCACGAAGAAGGCGGTGCGCGCTACCACCACGAAGAAAAAGGCTGCAACGAAGAAGAAGGCCGCCGCCAAGAAAAAGGCCGGCGCACGCAAGGGTGGTGTCACCCGGGCGCGAAATGCCGCTTCCCGCGAGCGGGCCGCCAAGCAGCGCGATCTGGTGAAAAACCTGCGCGAGACCGTCAAGGCGCTCAAGGCCGAGATGAAGGCGGTCAAGGATCAGGCCAAGGCCGAGGCCAATCTCTTCAAGGAAGAGCTCAATACCGTCCTCAAGCGCGAACAGGAACTGCTCAAGCTGGGCGAGAAGAAGGCCGCCGAGATGATTCGTCACGGCGAGCGCTGGGAAAAGAAACAGATCGCCAGGATCAAGAAGGCGGTCGGCAAGAAAAAGAGCCGGCGCAAGAAAAAGCCGGCATCCTGAGCGATCAGGCAGTAACAGAAAAGCGGCCCGTTCGGGCCGCTTTTTTGTGTCGGGCTCTTCGTGGCTTTGGCCTGCAGTCTAGAACAGCCCGCCGAACGGAATCACCTCCACCCATTCTCCTGCCTCGATATCCCCCGCATCGCGCGGCAGCGCGATGAAGCAGTTGGCCCTGCTCATGGAGCTCAGCACGTGCGAGCCCTGCAGGCCGGTGGTGTCGACGGCGAGCGTGCCGTCGTCCGCCTGACCGAGGATGCCGCGCTGGTAGTCCTTGCGTCCCGGTCGTTTCTTCAGGCGGGTCCGTGTGCGTGCCTTCAGCGTGAGTGGCGGCACCGGGGTGGCGCCGGCGCGCTTGATCAGCGCCGGGCGCGCGAACAGGATGAAGGTGGCCATCACCGAGACGGGATTGCCGGGCAGGCCGAAGAACACGGCCTCGCCCAGGCGGCCGAAGGCGAGCGGGCGCCCGGGCTTCATGGCGATCTTCCAGAAATCCACCTTGCCCAGCGCGTCGAGCGTCTGTTTCACGTAGTCGGCATCGCCCACCGAGACGCCGCCGGAGGTGATGACCACGTCGGCGTGGGCTGATGCCTCGATGAAGGCGGCGCGCACGGCCGCGGGGTCGTCCGGGATGACGCCCATGTCGCGGATGGCGACCGGCAGGCGTTCGAGCAGGGCGTGCAGGGTGTAGCGGTTGCTGTCGTAGATGTCACCCTCGCCGAGCGTGCTGCCGATACCCCGGAGCTCGTCACCGGTGGAGAAGAAGGCCACCACCGGCCGGCGATAGACGTCGATCTCGGCGATACCGAAGGAGGCGAGCAGGCCGATGTCGGCGGCATTCAGCCGGCGGCCGGCCTGAAGCACCACCTCGCCGGTCTTCATGTCCTCGCCCGGATGGCGCACGTTGTCACCGGCCCGCTGTCCCGGCGCGACGAGGATGTGATCGCCCTCGCGTTGCACGTTTTCCTGCATGACGACGGTATCCGCACCCGCGGGGACCACGGCGCCGGTCATGATGCGCACGGCCTGTCCGGCAGCGAGTTCGCCCGCAAAGGGCCGGCCGGCGAAGGATTCACCGATCACGGCCAGCCGCGCCTCGCCGCCTGCCGGCAGGTCGGTGGCCTTGAGGGCATAGCCGTCCATCGCCGAGTTGCGGTGGGGCGGCACGTCGAAGGGGGCCGTCACATCGGAGGAGAGCACGCGGTCGAGCGCTGCGCGAAGAAAGACGCGTTCGCTGCCGCACACCGGCTCCACGATGCGGTCGATGAGTGCCTGGGCCTGCTCGACCGTGAGTGACTTCGGATCGTATTCGTCGCAGCCGTGATTCATGCGGCAGGCCCTTTCCCGAGGTGGTTCATGATGAAGTCGGCCACGCCGGCCGGGTCGTTGATCGACAGCAGCGGCAGCCCGGTGTCGAGCGTCTCCGGCGCGTCGGTGGCGATGGCGATGATGTTGCCGTCCGCCGGATAGAGCAGCGGCTTGCCGACCTCGCGGCGATGCAGCTCGATCTTCGGGAAGGCCTCGTGCTTGAAGCCCTCGACCAGGATGAGGTCGGCCCGGTCCTGGTCGATATGCGCGACGAGTTCGGCCAGCTGCGGTTCGCGCGGGCTGTCGAGGTCGGTCATCAGCGCCCAGCGGATGTCGGAGGTGATGAGCATCTGCGCGGCCCCGGCCTTGCGCAGCTCGTAGCTGTCCTTGCCGGGCTGGTCCACGTCGAAGGCATGATGCGCGCGCTTGATCATGGCGATGCGCAGACCGCGTTCCCGCAGCAGCGGAATGAGCTGCGTGAGCAGGGTGGTCTTGCCCGTGCCGCTGTAGGCGGCAAGGCCGAGCACCGGGATGCGGGCCTGGATGGGGCGATCAGTCATGTCCTGCGAGGTCCTGCGGCGTGTTGATGTTGGTGAAGGCGTCGGGCTGGTCGGAAAAGTCTACCGTGACCGGGGCCTGTGCACGAACCCAGGCCTGCACCCGCCGCTCGCCGGTATCGAGAAAGGCGCTGAGCGTGGGGGCGATGCGGGTGCGCAGCAGGGCGAACAACGGCTGCAGGCGTTCGCCGTCGTGCGGCACGGCGAGGCCCGCCCCGGGCGTGTCTTCCAGTGCCCCGAGCAGGCGTGCCGGCCAGTCGCGCGGCGGGCGCGGGCAGTCGACGGGGAGCAGGAGCAGCAGCGGCGTGGTCACGACGCTCAGTGCGGCCTCGATGCCGGCCAGCGGGCCGGGATAGTCGGGGCGCGTGTCGCCGAGCACGCGTCGGCCGGTCTGTGCATAGATGTCGAGGTGACGGTTGGCGCTGATGAGGATCTCGTCGCAGCAGTTGCCGAGATTGGCCAGTGCGATGTCGACCAGGCGTTGCCCGCCATAGTCCAGCAGGCCCTTGTC
>JAJLKJ010000136.1:0-10947 GCA_033839185.1 Gammaproteobacteria bacterium | reverse complement strand
TCGGCACCCAGGTCCACCAGGGTCTCGATGAGCACGGCGGTCTGGATGGTCATGTGCAGGGAGCCGGTGATGCGGGCGCCCTTGAGGGGCTTGGCGGCGCCGTATTCCTCGCGCAGGGCCATGAGGCCCGGCATCTCGGTCTCGGCGATGGCGATTTCCTTGCGGCCCCAGTCGGCCAGGTTGATGTCGGCGACCTTGTAGTCTTTGAACTCAGCGGTCATTGGGTTGTTCTCCAAAGTTCCGTTGAGCGCCGTTCATTAGGGGAAGAGCCGCCGCCCTGAGCCTGACAGGTTGGTTCCTGCTGCAGCGCTCCTCAGGGCGGGGTCGGGTTATCCGATCAGCTCTTGATGCCGGCCGCCTCGCGCAGGGCGTCGGCCTTGTCGGTGCGCTCCCAGGGGAAGCCCTGGTCGTCGCGGCCGAAGTGGCCGTAGGACGCGGTGGCGCGGTACATGGGCTTGAGCAGGTCGAGCATGGTGGTGATGCCGTAGGGGCGCAGGTCGAAGTGCTCGCGCACCAGTTCCACGATGCGGGCCTCGCTCACGCGCTCGGTGCCGAAGCAGTCGACGCTGATGGAGGTCGGCTGAGCCACGCCGATGGCATAGGACACCTGGATCTCGCAGCGCTCGGCCAGTCCGGCGGCGACGATGTTCTTGGCGACATAGCGGCCGGCATAGGCGGCCGAACGGTCGACCTTGGACGGGTCCTTGCCCGAGAAGGCGCCGCCGCCGTGGCGGGCCATGCCGCCGTAGGTGTCGACGATGATCTTGCGCCCGGTCAGGCCGCAGTCGCCCACCGGGCCGCCGATGATGAACTGGCCGGTGGGGTTGATGTGGTACTGGGTGTCCTTGTGCAGCCACTCCTTGGGCAGCACGTGCTGGATGATCATCTCCATCACGGCCTCCCTGAGGTCGTTCTGCGAGATCTCCGGGTCGTGCTGGGTGGAGAGCACCACGGCGTCGATGCCCACGGGCCTGCCGTTCTCGTAGCGGAAGGTGATCTGGCTCTTGGCGTCAGGGCGCAGCCAGGACAGCTCGCCGTGCTTGCGCACCTGGGCCTGGCGCTCCACCAGTCGGTGGGCGTAGGTGATCGGCGCGGGCATCAGCACGTCGGTCTCGTTGCTGGCGTAGCCGAACATCAGGCCCTGGTCGCCGGCGCCCTGGTTCTCGCGCTCGGCGCGGTCCACGCCCTGGGCGATGTCGGGCGACTGCTTGCCCAGCGCATTGATCACGGCACAGGTGTCGCCGTCGAAACCGATGTCGGAGCTGGTGTAGCCGATGTCGTTGACCACCTCGCGGGCGATCTGGTCGTACTCGATCTGCGCCGAAGTGGTGATCTCGCCGGCCAGCACCACCATGCCCGTCTTCACCAGCGTCTCGCAGGCCACGCGCGCGTGCGGGTCCTGGGCCAGGATGGCGTCGAGAATGGCATCCGAGACCTGGTCGGCCATCTTGTCCGGGTGGCCCTCGGAGACGGACTCGGAGGTGAAGACAAAGTTTCTGCTCATGGGACTTCCTCTGACGGATACACCGGGCGCGGGCAGCCCCCGCGCGGAAAGTCTCGAATCTTACCGCAGCTTGGTGGCGAAACGCACGTGCCGGCGGGTCGGGAAGGGCCCGGAGCCCCCTAATAGCCCCAGACGCCCTCGAGCAGTTCGGAGTACCCCCGGTATTGCTGTGGGCTTGCCGGTTCGAAGCCCGGCAGGTTGACCTGGCGCAGCATGGCCTGGCCGGCCGGGGAGCCCCCGGCCTCGATCAGGGCCTGGCGGATGCGGGTCTTTATCTCGGGCGGGACGTCGGGGCCCGCCGACAGGGCCATGTGCGGGACCTGCTCGGTCGTGGTGACGGTATTGAGCCCGGGGTTGGCCTGTACCAGTGGGGTGGGGATCATGGCGGCGACCACCTCGCCGCTGAAGATCTTCTGCACGGCCACGGTGCTGTCGTCCACCTCGACGATGATCGGCTGGCGCATCGGGTTGGGAAACAGCTGGCTGAGGCGCACGGCCCCCAGGCTCGGCGAGCCCTGTGTGGCCAGTTTCCTGCCCACCAGTTCATCGGGATCGAAGACCAGGGTGTCGGGGCCGGTGACCAGGCTGAAGCTGACCACGTCCGGCAGCTTGGCCAGGGGTTCGTAGTCCATGCGTTCCATACGAAAGGCGGTGAGGTGGGCGGCGTCCAGCACCAGGTCATACTCGCCGGCCTGCTTGCTTCGTTCCCAGTAGCCGAGGAAGTTCGGGGCGGTCACCAGCCGGATCTGTGCGCCGGTCTGGCGGGAGAGGTACTGGGCCAGCGGCGTGTAGGCCCGGGTGATGTCGTCCTTGGGCAGGATGGGCTGCACGACCAGGGTGTACTCGGCGGGCCGTGCCAGCGGGCTGGCCAGCAGGGCCAGCAGGCCACAGAGGGGGATCAGGCTCCGGGTGATCTTGCGCATGGCTGCTCTCCTCCGACTGATGATCTTGTCGCTGGCCCGGAATGCCGCTCGCTTCCTGCGCTCCGGAGGGGGTGCCTCACGCCGTCCCGTATTTTATTTAAGGAGTTTAATACACGCTGCCGGGCGCGTCGTGTTGGCTCGTCGTTCGGCGTGACGCGTCCGTCGGGCTGCCCCTCGGGTGGCGATGTGGCGTGGCACCCCGGGGTGTTTTTAGGCAACTGTATATTTATCAATGGGTTGCACGTGTATCCTGTGCGCGGCCCCCGGTCTTGTTCCCCCGTGGTATTGCCCCGCCAGACGGACTAGGGGAAAATACCCGGCTTTTACGCCCCGGGATTCTGTGCCACCCGTCACGCCTGTGCCGGCGCCAGCGCGCCGCCGAGGGGCAGTATTTCCGCGCGATGTCCCCGCCGATGCCGGCCCGCCGCCGGCGCGGACGTCGCCCCGACCCGATTCAGAAACCAAGCAATGGGAGATCCACCTATGCCTTCTCGTAGAGACCTTGCCAACGCCATACGCGCGCTGAGCATGGACGCGGTGCAAAAGGCCAAGTCCGGTCATCCGGGCGCCCCGATGGGCATGGCCGATATCGCCGAAGTCCTCTACAACGATTTCATGCGCCACAATCCGACCAACCCGGACTGGTGCGACCGCGACCGCTTCATCATGTCCAACGGTCACGGCTCCATGCTGCCCTACTCGGTGCTGCATCTGACCGGCTACGACCTGCCGATGGAAGAACTGAAGAACTTCCGCCAGCTGCACTCCCGCACCCCGGGCCACCCCGAATACGGCTATGCCCCCGGCATCGAGACCACCACCGGTCCGCTGGGTCAGGGCATCAGCAACGGCGTGGGCATGGCGATTGCCGAGAAGGCCCTGGCCGCCCGCTTCAACAAGCCCGGCCACGAGATCGTCGACCACAACACCTACGTGTTCCTGGGCGACGGCTGCATGATGGAGGGCATCTCCCATGAGGCCTGCGCGCTGGCCGGCACCCTGGGCCTGGGCAAGCTCATCGCCCTGTACGACGACAACGGCATCTCCATCGACGGCGAGGTCGAGGGCTGGTTCACCGACGACACGCCGAAGCGCTTCGAGGCCTACGGCTGGCACGTGGTGCGCAACGTCGACGGCCACGATCCGGCGGCCGTCAAGGCCGCCATCGAGGAGGCGCGCGGCGTCACCGACAAGCCGTCGATGATCCAGTGCAAGACCATCATCGGCTGGGGCTCGCCCAACAAGCAGGGCAAGGAAGAGTGCCACGGCGCCCCGCTGGGCGACGACGAGATCAAGCTGGTGCGCGAGACCATCGGCTGGAGCCACGGCCCGTTCGAGATCCCGGACGAGATCTATGCCGGCTGGGATGCGAAGGAGAAGGGCGCCGCCGTCGAGGCCGCCTGGAACGAGAAGTTCGAGGCCTACCGCAAGGAATTCCCGGAACTGGCCGCCGAGTTCGAGCGCCGCGTGATGAACAAGGCGCTGGCCGGCGACTGGGAGGCCCAGGCCGACGCCTTCATCCAGGCCGTGGCCGAGAAGGGTGACACCATCGCCACCCGCAAGGCCTCGCAGAACGCCATCGAGGGCTTCGCCGGCTTCACCGACTTCATGGGCGGTTCCGCCGACCTGGCCGGCTCCAACCTGACCCTGTGGTCGGGCGCCAAGCCGATGCGCCACAACAACGCCGAGGCGAACTACATCAACTACGGTGTGCGCGAGTTCGGCATGGCCGCCATCGTCAACGGCATCTCGCTGCACGGCGGCTTCGTGCCCTACGGCGCGACCTTCCTGATGTTCTCGGAGTACGCGCGCAACGCCCTGCGCATGGCCGCGCTGATGAAGATCCGTCACATCGAGGTCTTCACCCACGACTCCATCGGTCTGGGCGAAGACGGCCCCACCCACCAGCCGGTGGAGCAGACCGCGACCCTGCGCATGATCCCGAACATGTCGGTGTGGCGTCCCTGTGACGCGGTCGAGACCGCGGTGGCCTGGAAGATGGCGGTGAAGAAGGCCGATGGCCCGACCTCGCTGATCCTCTCGCGCCAGAACCTGGCCCACCAGTCGCGTAGCGACGACCAGATCGCCGCCATCGAGCGCGGCGGCTACGTGCTGAAGGACTGCGACGGCACCCCGGACGTGATCCTCATCGCCACCGGTTCCGAAGTGGCCCTGGCGGTCGGCGCGGCCGAGGCCATGGGCGGCAAGAAGGTGCGCGTCGTGTCCATGCCGAGCGTGGACCACTTCGAGGCCCAGGACGCCGCCTACCAGGAATCCGTGCTGCCGAAGGCCGTCACCGCCCGCGTGGTGGTGGAAGCCGGCGTGCCGGACGGCTGGTACAAGTACGCCGGCACCATCGTCGGTCTGCGCCGCTTCGGCGAGTCCGCCCCGGCAGGCGACCTCTTCAAGGAATTCGGCTTCACCGTGGAGAACGTGGTGAAGGCCGCCGAAGAGGCCATGGCCAAGTAAAACAATATTGACCGGCGGCCTGCAGGCCGTCGGCACGATTTCTTCAAACTACGCGAGTAGGGAGATTTGGAAAATGACGATTAAAGTGGGTATCAACGGCTTCGGTCGTATCGGTCGCATGGCCTTCCGTGCCATTGCCAAGGAATTCAAGGACATCGAAGTGGTCGGCATCAACGACCTGCTGGATGCCGATTACCTGGCCTACATGCTGAAGTACGATTCCGTGCACGGCCGTTTCGACGGTGACGTCTCCGTCAGCGGCAACAACCTGGTGGTGAACGGGAAGACCATTCGCCTGACCGCCGAGCGCGATCCGGCCAACCTGGCCTGGTCCGACATCGGTGCCGACCTGGTCATCGAGTGCACCGGCTTCTTCCTCACCGAAGAGACCTGCCAGAAGCACATCGACGCCGGCGCCAAGAAGGTCGTGATGTCCGCCCCGTCCAAGGACGGCACCCCGATGTTCGTCTATGGCGTGAACCACGAGACCTACGCCGGCCAGGCCATCGTCTCCGCCGCCTCCTGCACCACCAACTGCCTGGCGCCGGTCGCCAAGGTGCTGCACGACAACTGGGGCATCAAGCGTGGCCTGATGACCACCGTGCACGCCGCCACCGCCACCCAGAAGACCGTCGACGGCCCGTCCCAGAAGGACTGGCGCGGTGGCCGCGGTATCCTGGAGAACATCATCCCGTCCTCCACCGGTGCTGCCAAGGCCGTCGGTGTGGTGCTGCCGGAACTCAACGGCAAGCTCACCGGCATGGCCTTCCGCGTGCCGACCTCCGACGTCTCCGTGGTCGACCTGACCGTCGAGCTGAACAAGGAAGCCAAGTACGAAGACATCTGCGCGGCCATGAAGAAGGCCTCCGAGTCCGGCGACATCAGCAAGACCCTGGGTTACACCGACGAGAAGGTCGTCTCCACCGACTTCCGCGGCGTGGGCTACTCCTCCATCTTCGATGCCGAGGCCGGCATCGCGCTGGATGGCACCTTCGTCAAGGTGGTCTCCTGGTACGACAACGAGTACGGCTACACCTGCAACATGCTCCGTTTCGTCGAGCACGTCGCCAAGTAAGCCATCCCGGCATGAACGCGGGGTCGGCGGCCTGTCCGCCGGCCCCGGCGTTCGATCGCCGTTGCGAGAATTGTTCGTCAAGCCGTTATGCGGGCTTCACAAACCATTCTTAATCTATGCAAAGTCTCTATAGGAGTGTGTCATGTCCGTCATCAAGATGACCGACCTGGATCTCGCCGGCAAGCGTGTCCTCATCCGTCAGGATCTCAACGTCCCGCTCAAGGACGGCAAGGTCACCAGCGACAAGCGCATCCGTGCCTCCCTGCCGACCATCGAGCACTGCATCAAGGCCGGTGCCAAGGTCATGATCATGTCCCACCTCGGCCGCCCCACCGAGGGTGAATATGCCGAGGAGTTCTCCCTGGCGCCGGTGGCGGCCCACATGGGCGGCCTGCTGGGCAAGGACGTGGGCCTGGTGAAGGACTACTTCGGTGGCGTCGAGCTCAACGACGGCGACGTCGTGATCCTCGAGAACGTGCGCTTCAACGCCGGCGAGAAGAAGAACGACGACGAGCTGTCCAAGAAGTACGCCGCCCTGTGCGACGTCTTCGTGATGGACGCCTTCGGCACCGCACATCGTGCCCAGGCCTCCACCCACGGCGTGGCCAAGTACGCGCCCACCGCCTGCGCCGGCCCGCTGCTGGCCGCCGAGCTGGATGCCCTGGGCAAGGCCCTGGACAACCCGAAGCGTCCGATGGTCGCCATCGTCGGCGGCTCCAAGGTCTCCACCAAGCTGACCGTGCTCGAGTCCCTGTCCAAGGTCGTCGACCAGCTGATCGTCGGTGGCGGCATCGCCAATACCTTCATCGCCGCGGCCGGCCACAACGTGGGCAAGTCGCTGTACGAGGCCGACCTCATCGACACCTGCAAGAAGCTCTCCGCCGACGCCGAGTCGCGTGGCGGCAGCATCCCGGTGCCGGTGGACGTGGTCTGCGGCAAGGAATTCTCCGAGAGCGCCGCCGCCGAGCTGAAGCCGGTGGCGGACGTGCAGGACGACGACATGATCTTCGACGTCGGTCCCGAAACCTCGAAGCTGTTCGAGGAAATCCTCAAGAAGGCGGGTACCATCGTCTGGAACGGCCCGGTGGGCGTGTTCGAGTTCGACCAGTTCGGCGAGGGCACCAGGGCCCTGTCGCTGGCCATTGCCGAATCCGACGCCTTCTCGATCGCGGGCGGCGGGGACACCCTGGCGGCAGTCGACAAGTACGACATCGCCGACAAGGTCTCCTATATCTCCACCGGCGGCGGCGCCTTCCTGGAGTTCCTGGAAGGCAAGAAACTGCCTGCCGTGGAAATCCTGGAACAGCGCGCGAAGTGATCGTGTGAGCAGGGGCCGCCTTTCGCGGCCCCTTTCGTTGCATCAACCAAGAAGGTTTAACTGCCTGTGAGAAGAACAAAGATCATCGCCACCATGGGTCCGGCCACCGATACTCCGGCAGTGGTGGAGCGACTGGTGAAGGCCGGGGTGGACGTGGTGCGCCTGAATTTCTCCCACGGCAGCCCCGAGGAACATCAGCGTCGGGCCGACATGGTCCGCGAGGCCTCGAAGAAGCTCGGGCGCCAGGTGGCCATACTCGGCGACCTGCAGGGCCCCAAGATCCGCATCGACCGTTTCAAGGACGGTCAGGTCAACCTGGAGGAGGGCGCCCCCTTCATCCTGGACGCCGGCCTGGACAAGAACGCGGGTGACGAGCAGGCCGTGGGCCTGACCTACAAGGCCCTGCCCAACGACGTGGTCGCGGGCGACACGCTGCTGCTGGACGACGGGCGCCTGGTCCTCAAGGTGGAGAAGGTCGAGGGGCAGAAGATCCACACCGCCGTGGTGCATGGCGGCATCCTCTCGAACAACAAGGGGATCAACCGCTTGGGCGGCGGCCTGTCGGCCGAGGCCATCACCGACAAGGACCGTGCCGACATCCGGACCGCGGCGGCCATCGGCGTGGACTACCTCGCCATGTCCTTCCCGCGCAATGCCGAGGACGTGCGTGAGTGCCGGCGCCTGATGGAGGAGGCCGGCGGCAAGGCGGGCATCGTCTCCAAGATCGAGCGGGCCGAGGCCCTGGAGTGCATCGACGAGATCATCGAGGCCTCCGATGCCATCATGATCGCGCGCGGCGACCTGGGCGTGGAGATCGGCGACGCCGAGCTGCCGGCCGTGCAGAAGCTGCTGATCAAGCGTGCCCGTGAGATGAACCGCATCGCCATCACGGCCACGCAGATGATGGAGTCGATGATCGTCAACCCGATCCCGACCCGTGCCGAGGTGTTCGACGTGGCCAACGCCGTGCTCGACGGCACCGACGCCGTGATGCTCTCGGGCGAGACCGCCACCGGCAAGTACCCGGACAAGGTCGTTGCCGCCATGGGGCGCATCTGCGAGTCGGCCGAGCAGCAGCGCACCGCCAAGGTCTCGGATCACCGCATCAACCAGACCTTCCAGCGCGTGGACGAGGCCATTGCCATGGCCAGCATGTACACGGCCAACCACCTGAATGTAAAGGCGATTGCTGCGCTGACCGAGTCCGGCTCCACCACGCTGTGGATGTCGCGCATCAGCTCCGGCATCCCCATCTACGCGTTGACGCGTCATGAGGAGACGTGTAGAAAGGTAAGCCTTTATCGCGGCGTCTATCCCGTCCAGTTCCCCACCATCCAGACCACCCACGCCGAGGCCAACATGCGTGTCGTGGACCTGCTCAAGAGCCAGGGTGTGGTGGCGGACGGTGATCTCGTCATCATCACCAAGGGCGATCTGATGGGGGTGCAGAACGGCACCAACGCCATGAAGATCGTCCGGGTCGGTGAGATGGTCGCGGGCGAAGCCTGACCCCGCTGCCGCACCGGTCGATAGTTGTTCCAGACATCTTGTCTTATACTTTAGCGTTTTACTTGGAATTGTAGAGGAGGTCCCTTATGGCCCTGATTTCGATGCGTCAGCTGCTGGATCATGCCGCCGAGCATGGCTACGGCATGCCCGCCTTCAACGTGAACAACATGGAACAGGTGCATGCCATCATGCAGGCGGCCGACGAAGTCGATTCGCCGGTGATCATGCAGGGTTCGGCCGGCGCGCGTTCCTACGCGGGCGAGCCCTTCCTGCGTCACCTGATCCAGGCCGCTGTCGAGATGTACCCGCACATCCCGATCGTGATGCACCAGGACCACGGCTCCGAGCCGGCCGTCTGCCTGCGCTCGATCCAGTCCGGTTTCTCCTCGGTCATGATGGACGGTTCCCTCATGCCCGACATGAAGACCCCGGCCACCTATGAATACAACGTGGAAGTCACCCGCAAGGTGGTGGAGATCGCCCACGCCGGCGGTGTCTCCGTGGAGGGTGAGCTCGGCTGCCTGGGTTCGCTGGAAACCGGCATGATGGGTGAAGAGGACGGCCACGGTGCCGAGGGCAAGCTGGACATGGACATGCTGCTCACCGATCCGGAAGAAGCCGCCGACTTCGTGAAGAAGACCGGTGTGGACGCCCTGGCCATCGCCATCGGCACCTCCCACGGCGCCTACAAGTTCACCCAGAAGCCGACCGGCAAGGTGCTGCGTATCGACCGCGTGAAGGAAATCCACCAGCGCATCCCGTCGGTGCATCTCGTCATGCACGGCTCCTCCTCGGTGCCGCAGGAATGGCTGGAGATCATCAACAACTTCGGCGGTGACATGGGTACCACCTACGGCGTGCCGGTCGAGGAAATCGTCGAAGGCATCAAGAACGGCGTGCGCAAGGTCAACATCGACACCGACCTGCGCATGGCCTCCACCGGTGCCATCCGCAAGCACCTGGCGGAGAACGCGTCCAACTTCGACCCGCGCAAGTTCCTCAAGGCCTCCACCGCGGCCATGAAGGACATCTGCAAGGCCCGTTACGAGGCCTTCGGCTGCGCCGGCATGGCTTCCAAGATCAAGCCGATCTCGCTGGAAGACATGACCGCCCGCTACCTCAGCGGCGAGCTGGATCCGAAGGTCAACTAAGACCCCGGACACAGCGTGCAGAGCAAAGGGGGCGGTTCATCCGCCCCCTTTTTTTTGGCTTGATCGCGTATGCTGGAGAAGGTCGCCCCTGCCGTCATTCCTGCGCAGAGTCTGCGTTGAACCGATTCAGTGTAGGAGGCCCAGCAGCAGGGAGAGCACAACGGCCACAGGGGTAACCCGGCAGCACCACTTCACTCTGTGTCCTCTGTGGCCAAAAATGGGTTCATCGCGCATTTCCGGGGAAGCCGGCGCGCTGCGAAGTCGCGGATTTGCGCCTAGACTTTTCCCAGTCGTCCATTCCGGGAGGATTCATGTTTGAAGACACCGGCCAGAAGTATCCCTGCCCCTGCTGCGGCTACCTCGTGTTCACCACCCAGCCCGGCAGTTACCAGACCTGCCCCATCTGCCTGTGGCAGGACAACCTCGCCCAGCTGCGCTTCCCGCTGATGCCGGGCGCGGCCAATACCGTCTCGCTCGAGCGCGGCCAGCAGAATTTCGTCGCCTGCCAGGCGGCGGAGAAGCGCAACAGCGGTCTCACGCGGGCCCCCTTCGAGGCCGAGCGCCGCGATCCGCTGTGGCGGCCGCTGGATCCGTCGCAGGACAATATCGAGGAGCCGCAGCGCGGCATCGATTACGCCGATTCCTACCCCATCCAGGACACCACGGTCCTGTATTACTGGCGCGATACCTACTGGCGCCGCTACTCCAGCTGAGCTCCTGCCCGCCGGCCCGTTGATCTACGTCAGCAAGCGGGCGTGGCTCGCATGCCAGAATTCGCGGGTCAGATATCAACAGCAGCGGGAGAGAGCCACCATGGAGACAATCGAGCTGCAGGCCCAGCCGGGTGCGTCGCACCTGAGCGTCGACGAGCTGCATCTCCTGCGCGGCCTGCTGGCGTTTCCGGGCGAGCCGGTACGCGAGCTGGTGCAGGACCTGGCCACCGTCTGGGATTGGCTGGCCGGCGCCGAGCGGCAGCTGGCTACCCTGGGGCTGGATGA
>JAJLKJ010000135.1:0-8000 GCA_033839185.1 Gammaproteobacteria bacterium | reverse complement strand
CTTCATGATGAAGATGGCGTCACCCGCCAGGTTGAACAGGGCGCTGTAGCGCGAGAGGTTCTCGTGCAGCTCGCTGTCTATGTGGCGGCGTTCCAGCTCCAGGCCTGCCCAGGCAGCGAACACATGCAGGATGCGTACGACACGTTCAGGATTCACGATGGGCTGATGGGTGATGCCGACCAGGATGCCTGCTGCCTGGTCCCGCGAGTCGCGCAGGGCGATGCCGACATAGCCCTCCACCTCGAGCTGCTTCAGCAGGTCGGCCTGCGGGAAGCGCTCACGCACCCCATGCGGGATGATGAGCGTGGATTCCTGCAGGGTGACGTCACAGGGAAGATTGGGCAGCTCGTAGACCAGTTCACCGGCCGGCTTGCCATGCTGTGCCACCGCGAGTGTGCGGATGCGTCTCGGCGTGCCGGCCTGCAGCGCGCCGATGAAACACATGTCGAGTTGCAGGGCGCGGGCCAGGATCGTGACCAGGTGTTCGAAGAAGCCCGGGCCGGAGGCGGCTGCCATCTCGCGGCTGAGGCCGGCCAGCAGCTCGGTCTCCTCGCGGCTGATCCCGGCAGCATCCAGTCCCGGGTGTGTGGTGTCGGTCATTCGCTCACCCGGGAGTCGGCAGGCCGTGCACGGGGGACAAGTGTCGGATGCGGGCACATGGCAACGATCATACGGGAAGACACACTGTGGTTTGTAGTCCCGGGCGATAGCGGTCGAGGCGGGTTGGCATATCAGGATCTACTGATGCACAAGTGGCTGATATACGGAGCATTCCAGCCGGCCCGCCGGTTTTGTCAATTGCCGGTGAGGGGTGTAAATTCCGGGTAGGGCTAGCCGTCGGGGAGCGATGGATGAAGGGCGCACAAAGATGGTCGGTTGTCTTGCTCATGCTGTTTGGCATGTCGGTATCATGGGCTGAGACCATCGAGCTCCCGGTCAGGGACCAGGTCATGGCCCGGGCCGACTACCAGGCCGGCGAAAAGGGGCGCCCCGCCGTCCTCATCCTGCATGGCTTCCTGCAGACACGGGAATTCTCCACCGTGCGCCGTCTCGGTGAGGCCGTACACGAGTGGGGCTACAGCGTGCTCTCTCCCACCCTGAGTCTGGGCATCGACGCCCGCCTGCAGAGCCTGCCCTGCGAGGCCATCCACACCCATGACATGGAGCAGTCCGTGCAGGAGCTCCGGCTCTGGGTGGAGTGGCTGGTGTCGCAGGGGCATGAACACGTCATTCTGGTCGGGCACAGTGCCGGCAGTGCCACGCAGGTGGCCTACCTCGACGGCACACCGCACCCGGCGGTCAGGCAGGCCATACTCCTGAGCCTGGTCGCCTTCGGTCCCGGACCGCTGTCCTTCGAGACCGAGGCCCATGCCGAGGCGGCCCGCGCGGCGCTGGCCGAAGGTGGCGCCACGGTAGGCGAGTACGCCATGGCCTTTTGCCGCCAGTATCCGGCAACCCCCGCCAGCTTTCTCTCCTACTACGACTGGTCGCGCGCACGGATCGGTGCGGCCCTGCGTCGAACGCAGATCCCCGTGCAGGTCGTCATCGGCTCCGCCGACCAGCGCATGACGCCCGAGTGGGTTCGTATCATGCAGGAGTCGCCGGCTGAAGTGGTCGTGATCGAGGGGGCCAATCACTTTTTCCATGATGTCGCCGAGTTCGACCTGCTGGATGTGGTCGGGGGGTTGCTGCCGTGAGCAGGTGGCAGCGCCGGTCAGGCCTCTCCGGAGAGGCGACGTGCTGAAGCGCCTTCTCCGGCCCATCTCCCTGTCCGCCTATGCGGGCATCTACATCGTGCTCACGCTGGGGCTTTTCACCCTGCTGGGCTGGTTCACGCTCGAGCAGCTGGAGCGGGCCGACCGGGACATCCGTTCGGTACAGCGCGAGGCGGCCGCCGAGGAGTTCGCCCAGGCCCTGCAGCAGTCGGCGCTGCGGGTCCGCACCGAGGCCCGCGCGCTGGCCGAGTGGGACGAGGTGCGCCAGCAGCTGGCCGAGACCACCTATTACGCCTACTGGCGCGGCTATCGCATGCTCAAGTCGGATCTGCTGTCCGGCCATACCGAATCGGCGCATCTCTATGATGCGAGCGGGAATGGCCTGGTGGCACTGGGTGATACGGGCATGCCGCGGCGGATCGAGGGCCCCAATCCCCGGGTGACGCGGGAAGAAGGGGCGTTGCACCTGTACGTCTTCGAGCCGGTGCACGGCGGCAGTGGTGGCGCGGTCATCGGTTACGTCGGCCTGAAAAAGGCCTTTGTGCCGTGGTTCATCGAGGCGAGCCGTTTCCATTACCTGGACGAGGACAGCCTGGCGTTTTCCCTCGCCGAAGGCGGCCAGGTCGAGCTGGAGGAGCTGGTCCCGCTGACGGACTATGCCCTGCGTCCCAACCCCCAGGCCGATGCGGTGCGCGGCGTGATGGAGACGGCGGTCGTGCGTCTGGCACTGACCATCAGCGTGCTGGCCGTGCTGTTCTACGTGATGCAGGCCCTGCTGCTGGCGCTGCCGCTGCGCCGGTTGACGCGCGACATCGACCAGATGAAGCATGCCGCCCGGCCCATGAAGATGCAGCACGGTGATACCTTCCTGCCGATTGCCGAGCTGGAGAAGGTGCGCCATTCGCTGACGGAATATCAGCAGAAACTGAGCGAGGTGCACAGCCATCTAGATGAAAAGAACAAGACGCTCTGGGAGATGGCGCATCACGACCCGCTGACCGGGTCCTACAACCGGCGCGCCTTCGACCTCGACTGGGCCAAGCTCAATGACGTGATCAGCGGGCGACGCATCAACGTGGCCTTCCTGCTGTTCGACTGCAATCACTTCAAGGCAATCAACGACACCTACGGTCACCAGGTGGGTGACGAGGTGATCCGCGTACTGGCCCAGTGCATCAACGAGGGTCTGCGCAAGGGCGACCGGCTGTATCGGCTGGGGGGCGACGAGTTCGCCACCATGCTGCTCAATTGCGGTGAGCAGGACGCACGCCGCGTGGCCGAGCGCTGTGCCGAGCGGGTGAAGGTGCATGACTTCTCCGACCTGGGCATCAAGGAGCCCGTGCGCCTGAGTATCGGGGTGTCGCTGTCTGCCGGCGGTGACGGCGCCAGCCTCGATGCGCTGCACTGGCAGGCGGATATCGCCATGTACCGTGCCAAGCGCCCCGACTCGCCGCCGATCCAGTTCTATCGCGAGGACATGGGTGACGGGGCCGATGCCCTGGTCTCCAATCAGGTGGCCAGCGCCGTCTACGACGTGCTGCGCCATGGGCGCGACATCGAGATGCACTACCAGCCCATCATCGATACCGTCACCGGCGAGACCCGGTATTTCGAGGCCCTGGCACGCATCCGTCACGGCGACGAACTGTTGATGCCGGGCAGCTTCCTGCCGGTGATCGAGGCCCGCCGGCTGGAGCTGGAATTCGACGCGGCCGTGCTCGACGCCATCCTCGCCGATCTGGCGTCCGGGCTGATCCCCCCGGGGACCGGGGTGGCCATCAACCTCTCGGGACACAGCGTGGTGAACCCGCGCGTGTTCGAGCGCCTGACGGCCTTCTCCGCGTATCGCGCCGACTACCAGCTCGTGCTCGAGGTCACCGAGACGGCGCTGATCCGCCAGCTCGAGCCGGCCACGCGCAACCTGCGCCTGGCGCGGGAGCAGGGCTTTTGCGTGGCGCTGGATGACTTCGGCAGCGGCTATTCCTCGCTGCGCTACCTCGGCGACATGCCGGTGGACGTGGTCAAGTTCGACATCACCATGGTGGAGCAGATGGCACGGGGCGGTGAACGCCGGCGCATGATGGAGCGAATCGCGCGCCTCATCACCGAAGCGGGCTATCGCCTGGTGGCGGAGGGTATCGAGACCGAGGAGGTCTTCGAGAGTATCCGCGCCGCCGGTTTCCACGCCGCCCAGGGCTACCTCATCGGCCGGCCGGGACGCCCGCCGCAGCGGGGACGGGTGAAGGATGAGGCGTGAGGCGGAAAGTCCATGCGCCACAGAGGGCACAGAGCAGGGTTCACTGCCACGTAGGAGCGCCGCAAGGCGCGATCAGGGCTGGCATGTCGCCCAGGCACGTCGCCCAGGCATTTCACCCAGAGGACATAAGCTGCGCGCCTACGGGAGGCGTGAGGGGATGTGGCCGGTTGAGCGCCTGGACGACTAAGGGGTAGGGCATCATCCGGGACACAACGAAAAAGGGGCCAGGCATGGCCTGACCCCTCGATGCACATTGGTGGGCGGTACTGGGATCGAACCAGTGACCCCTGCCGTGTGAAGGCAGTGCTCTACCGCTGAGCTAACCGCCCCCGATGCGCAAGGCGGACATTCTATGAAGCGGCCCCGGGGGCGTCAACCTTTAATGCGGGCTGCCCTCATCCCCCGCCCAGCAGGTCATCGCGCAGGCGGTCGGAGAGCGGCCGCTCGCCGAGCCAGATGCCGAGGTAGGTGCGGGCGAAGTCCTCGCCCTCGATGCGGATCAGCGCCGTGTCGTTCAGCGCGAGTTCGGTGCCCGCGCCGGGCGCATAGCACAGGCGGTAGCGGTCGCCTTCGGCCACGTCGCGATAGGCCGCATGCAGGGCGTCGATGCGCGGGCGCAGCGGGGTGAGGTCCTCGTGCTGGCGGGCGAGGATGCGCTCGGCGGCCAGGACGAACTTGTCGCGGTCGAGCCCGACGCGGTAGACGAGCTCCAGGCAGGCAGGGGCGCCGCTCGCCAGCAGGTCCGGGGCGGGGGTTTGCGCGGGGCCGTACAGGGCCGCGTCGTAGACGTGGATGAGCCGGGCGTAATACACATCGCCCGTGCCCTTGAGCTCCAGCACGGTATCGCCGACGGCCTGCGTCGGGAGGAACACCGCGGTATCGGCCCGGGCGTTGCCCGCCATCCCCAGCAGTATCAGCAAGAAGACGAGGCGCCTCATGTCCCGGCCCCCGCCTGCATGATTTCCACGGTGTTGCCCTCGCTGTCCTGGATGTAGACCGAGCGGGTGCCGTCACGGTGGGTGGTGAGGCTGCCGAAGCGGGCGGCATCCGGGTGGGAGAGCGCGAGGTGCGGCGGATGCTCGGCCGGTATCACCAGGGCGAGGTGGATGTTGGCCAGGCGCAGCAGGGCCCAGGTGGGGTCGCGATAGACCACCTCCAGGGAAAAGTGCTGCCGGTACCAGTCCAGTGCGCGGTCCAGGTCCTCGACCTGGATGGCGACGTGGTGCAGGGCATCGAGTGCGGACATGCCTCAGCCTCCGGGTTTCTGGAAGAACAGGGTCACCTCGCCCAGGCGGATGCCGAACTTGCGCATGGTCGCCCGGTTCACCAGCACCCCGTCCTCGTGCAGGAACATCCAGTCGTCGAAGTGTACGTGGTAGGTCTTGTCTTCCACCGCGAGCGCCAGGGTGTAGCGCCAGTTCAGCGCCTGCCCGTAGGCGATGCCCTCGGCCATGCCCACCACGTCGTCGGCGCGGCCCTCGTAGCGGTGGGCGTCGAGCCGGCGGATACGCCAGATGCGCTGGCTCTCCTCGCCGTCCCGCCAGTGGAAGTCCTCGGTGAGCACCAGCTCGTCGCCCTGCATCTCGCCGCGGATGTCCACCGTGAACTGGCGTTTCACCTCGCCGTTGCGCCCCTGGAAGATCCCCCAGGCGCGGGTCTCGCCCAGGAAGTAGTCCTCCAGGACGAACTCGGGCGTGGTGCCGGCGTAGCGCTCGGGGTTCACGCTACAGCCCGTCAGGAGCAACAGCAGGGCGGCGAGCCCTGCCAGGGTGTGTGGGTGGCGCATGGGTATCCTCCTGCGTGGGGGTGTCGGTGTCGAGCCGCGGCAGGTGCCAGGCCAGCGCGCAGGCCGCGAGCTTGAAGAGGATGGGCAGCCCGCCATAGAGCAGGCCCAGGGCCAGCGAGGGCGTCGGCCCGGCCTCGGGGTCGAGCCCGGCGAGCGCGAGCAGCGGGAAGGCGATGCCCACGGCCAGGGCCAGGGCGAGCTTGGTGACCATGCCCCAGAGCCCGAACCAGGCGCCGGCCCGGGGGGCGCCGTCGCGGGCCTGACGGCGCATGGCGAGGTCCGCCTGGATGGAGGCGGGCAGGGCGAGGTCGGCGCCCAGGCCCAGCCCGGAGACCAGGCAGATGACGAGGAACAGGCCGGCGTCCCCCGGCCCCAGCCAGGGCACGGCGAGAAAGGCCAGCGAGGCGACCAGCATGGAGGCGGCCCAGGCGCGCGCCTTGTCGATCCGCCGGGCGAGCCACAGCCACGCCGGCAGGGCCAGTACGCCGCTCACGAAGTAGGCCGCGAGCAGGCCGCCGGTCCAGCCCGGGGCCTGCAGGTTGTGGGTGACGAAGAGCAGGAAGAGGGTGGCGGGCAGGCCGTTGGCGATGCCGTTGAGGAGATAGGCCAGCAGCAGGCGGCGTCCGTGCGCGTCCTGGCGCAGCGCCCCGGACAGGGCGCGCCAGCCCCGCGTGGCCGTGGCGGGCTGACGGGGCGCCGGCGGGACGCGCCACAGGGCGATGGCCACGGCCAGCGGCAGCAGCCACCACAGCAGATTGGCGAACCGGGCCAGCGTGGCCCCGGCATCCCCGGCGATACCGAGTGCGGCGGGCAGGGCCACGGCCGCCAGGGTGCCGAGGATCATGAAGCCCTCGCGCCAGGCCGCCAGCCGGCTGCGCTGGTGATAGCTGTCCGGGCCCCGGGGCAGTTCCGCCCCCCAGGCGCCGTAGGGCACGCTGATGAGCGTCCAGCCGAGATAGGCCGCGAGCGTCCAGCCGAGCAGGTAGAGCCCGCCCGGGCTGCCGTCGGGGCGGAACAGCGACTCGATGCCGAGCAGCAGCAGGGGCACGCCCAGGGCGATGAAGGCCTTGCGCCCCAGGGCGGCATGCCCCCGGTCGCTGAGCAGGCCGATGAGCGGGTCGGTGAGCACATCGAGGCCGCGGGCGAGCAGCAGCACCGCGCCGACCAGGGCCAGCGGCAGGCCCAGGTCCTCGGCGTAGAAGGTGGGCAGATAGACGTAGAGCGGCAGGCCCAGCAGGGCCAGGGGCAGGCCCGGCAGGCCGTAGGCGACCAGGGTTGTGCCGCGCAGCGCCATGCGGCCTCAGTCGCCGGGACGGGCCAGCGCCACCTGCATGAGGTTGGTGCGGCCCAGCCGGAAGCCGGCCTCGCAGTAGGCGAGGTAGTAGTGCCACAGGCGCAGGAAGCGCTCGTCGTAGCCGAGGGCGTGTATGGCCTCCCGCTGCGCCGTCACCGCCTCGTCCCAGCGGCGCAGGGTGAGGGCGTAGTCGTGGCCGTAGAAGTCGCGCGAGACGGCCTCCAGGCCCACGGCGTTCGCCTCGCGGTCGAAGCCCGCGACGCTGGGCAGCATGCCGCCGGGGAAGATGTAGCGCTGGATGAAGTCCGGCCGGCGGCGGTAGTCCTGGTAGCGCGCCTCGTCGATGGTGATGACCTGCAGGGCGGCGCGGCCGCCGGGCTTGAGCCGATGGGCCAGGGTGTCGAAATAGGCGGGCCAGTAGGCCTCGCCGACGGCCTCGAACATCTCGATGGAGACGATGTGGTCGAAGCGCTGGTGCAGGTGACGGTAGTCGCGCAGCTCCAGGCTGACGCGGTCTTCCAGGCCTTCCTCGCGCACCCGGCGCCTGGCCCAGGCCAGCTGTTCTCGCGACAGGGTGATGCCGGTGACGCGAAAGCCCTGGCGGGCGGCGTGGCAGGCGAAGCCGCCCCAGCCGCAGCCGATCTCGAGGATGTGGTCGCCGGGCCGGGCGTCGAGGCGGTCCAGCATGGTCTGGTACTTGCGCGCCTGCGCCTCGGCCAGCGGTTCGTCGGGGCGGGCGAACACGGCGGCCGAGTAGGTCATGGTCGGGTCCAGCCACAGCCGGTAGAAGTCGTTGCCGAGATCGTAGTGGAAGGCGATGTTGCGGCGGCTGCCCGTGAGGCTGTTGGCATTGAGCAGGTGGCGCAGACGGTCGGTCAGCCGCGCGGCGAGACGTCCCTGCGCCAGGCCGGCGAGCTGCGGCTGGTTGAGGGCCAGCAGCTGCAGCGT
>JAJLKJ010000134.1:0-7712 GCA_033839185.1 Gammaproteobacteria bacterium | reverse complement strand
CGCCTGGACGAGATCATGAACCTGGTGGGCGAGCTGGTGCTGGTGCGCAACCGCCTGGCCACCCTGCAGCAGAACATCCGCGACGAGGAGATCGCCAAGACCGTCGCCAACCTCGACATGGTCACCTCCGACATCCAGGCGGCGGTGATGATGACGCGCATGCAGCCGATCAAGAAGGTCTTCGGCCGCTTCCCGCGCGTGGTGCGCGACCTCGCCCGCAGCCTGAAGAAGGAGGTCAACCTCACCCTGATCGGCGAGGAGACCGACCTGGACAAGAACCTGGTCGAGGCCCTGGCCGATCCGCTGGTGCACCTGGTGCGCAACGCGGTGGACCACGGCATCGAGATGCCCGAGGAGCGTGTGGCCGCCGGCAAGCCGCGCCTGGGCGAGGTGATCCTCTCCGCCTCGCAGGAGGGCGATCACATCCTCATCACCATCGAGGACGACGGCAAGGGGATGGACCCCGAGGTGCTGCGCAACAAGGCGGTGGAGAAGGGCGTGCTGGCCCCGGAACAGGCCGCGCGCCTGTCGGACGTGGAGGCCTACAACCTGATCTTCGCCCCGGGCTTCTCCACCAAGACCGAGATCTCCGACGTCTCCGGCCGCGGCGTGGGCATGGACGTGGTGAAGACCCGCATCAACCAGCTCAACGGTATGGTGGAGATCGATTCGGAGAAGGGGCGTGGCAGCCGGCTGAGCATCAAGCTGCCGCTCACGCTGGCCATCCTGCCCACGCTCATGATCATGGTCGGCGGCCAGCACTTCGCGCTGCCGCTGTCCAACGTGCGCGAGACCTACGACCTGGACCTGTCCAAGACCAGCGTGGTCGACGAGCAGGAGGTTCTGCTGGTGCGCGGCAAGCCGCTGCCGCTGTTCTATCTGCAGCGCTGGCTCAGCCGCAACGGCCGCAGCTACGGCAAGAAGGACCGCGCCTCCCACCAGGTGGTGGTGGTCGAGGTCGGCACCCGCGCCGTGTGTTTCGTGGTGGATGAGCTGATCGGACAGGAAGAGGTGGTGATCAAGCCGCTGGGCGTGTTCCTGCACGGCAAGCCGGGCTTTGCCGGCGCCACCATCACCGGTGATGGCCGCATCGCCCTGATCATCGACGTCCCGAGTCTGTTGAAGTCCAATGCCCGGCGTTTCTGACCGGCGCGGCCGGCTGATATCTGGAGAGAGTGCATGACCCCGTTACGAGTCCTGGTGGTGGACGACTCGGCCTTCTTCCGACGGCGCATCGTGGAGATGCTCAACGCCGATCCGGGGCTGGAGGTCGTCGATACCGCGGCCAACGGCCGCGAGGCCGTGGAAAAGGCGCGCAGCCTGAAGCCGGATGTCATCACCATGGACATCGAGATGCCGGAGATGGACGGCATCAGCGCCGTGCGGCGCATCATGCACGCCTACCCGGTGCCGGTGCTGATGTTCTCCTCGCTCACCCACGAGGGGGCCAAGGCGACGCTGGACGCCCTGGAGGCGGGGGCCATGGATTTCCTGCCCAAGAGCTTCGACGACATCTCCAAGAACCGCGACGAGGTGGCGCGCGTACTGTGCCGCCGCGTCACCTCGATCGCCCGGCGCGGCCGGCTGTCGACCCGTGCACCGGCCACGTCCGGCAGCGGCGCGGCTGCCTCATCGCGCCCGGCCCATCCGACCCCGCCCGATACCGGCGGGCCGGTCAACCTGCGCGACTTCGGCATCCTCGCCATCGGCGCCTCCACCGGCGGGCCGGTCGCCCTGCAGAAGGTGCTGCAGCCGCTGCCGGCCGATTTCCCGCTGCCCATCCTGCTGATCCAGCACATGCCGGCCACCTTCACCCCGGCCTTTGCCGAGCGCCTGAACCAGCAGTGCCAGATCAGCGTGAAGGAGGCGGCCGACGGTGACGAACTCAAGCCCGGCCTGGCACTGCTCGCCCCGGGCGGCAAGCAGATGACGGTGGAGACCGTGGCCGGCCGCACGAAGATACGTATCGGCGAGAGCGAGCCGTCGCAGCACTACCGTCCCTGCGTGGACGTGACCTTCAGCTCCGTGGCCCAGGCCTACGGCGGCAAGGCCCTGGCCGTGGTGCTCACCGGCATGGGCGCGGACGGGCGCGAGGGCGCCCGCCTGCTCAAGCAGCGCGGCTCCCGGGTGTGGGCGCAGGACGAGGCGAGCTCGGTGATCTGGGGCATGCCCGGTGCGGTGGCGGAGGCGGGTCTGGCCGACCGGGTGCTGCCGCTGGCCGCCATCGGTCCGAAACTGGCCGGCAGGGGCTGATCCCCTGACGGGGCACTGGCATGGATATCCTCAGCATCCTCGGCATCCTGCTGGCGCTGACCGCCATCGTCGGCGGCAACATCCTCGAGGGCGGGCATACCTCATCGCTGCTGCAGCTCACCGCCTTTCTGATCGTCGCCGGCGGCACGGTCGGGGCGGTGCTGCTGCAGACCTCGCCGGCGACCTTCCTGCGGGCGCTGAAGATGCTCGCCTGGGTCTTCCGCCCGCCGAAGAGCGAGCGCATGGACCTGCTCGAGCGCATCGTGGAGTGGAGCCAGATCGCCCGCAAGGACGGCCTGCTCGGGCTGGAAACGGCCTCCGAGGAGGAGCCCGACCTGTTTGCGCGCAAGGGGCTACAGTTACTGGTGGATGGCAGCGAGCCGGAGGCGATACGCGGCATCCTGGAGGTGGAGCTCGACACCCGCGAGCAGGCCGAGATGGGCTGCGCGAAGGTATACGAGTCGGCGGGCGGCTATGCGCCCACCATCGGCATCCTCGGCGCCGTGCTGGGCCTGATCCACGTGATGGAGAACCTCTCCGATCCGAGCCGTCTCGGGCCGGGGATTGCCGTGGCCTTCGTCGCCACGATCTATGGCGTGGGGCTCGCCAACCTGTTCCTGCTGCCCATCGCCAACAAGCTCAAGACGCTGATCCGCCAGGAGTCGCAGACGCGCGAGATGCTGATCGAGGGGGTGGTGGCCATCGCCGAGGGCGAGAACCCGCGCGTGATCGAGAGCAAGCTGCAGGGCTATCTCTAGGAGACGATGATGGCTCGCCGACGCAGACAGACCGAGGAGCATGAAAACCACGAACGCTGGCTGGTGTCCTATGCGGATTTCATCACCCTGCTGTTCGCCTTTTTCGTCGTGATGTACTCGATTTCTTCCGTCAACGAGGGCAAGTACCGCGTGCTGTCCGATGCCCTGGTGAACGCGTTCCGCGACCCTGCGCGCTCGCTGGATCCGATCCAGGTCGGCGAGCTTTCGCAGGCGCCCTACTCCCCGGTGAATCCCACGGTGCGCCAGCTGCCGCCGACGCTGGAGCTGCCCCTGAGCGCCTCGCTCATCGAGGGGGTGTCCACCGGGCCCGGTCCGCAGGCCGAGGCGATCGCGGACGAGGTGCAGGCCGCCATGCAGCCGCTGATCGACAACGACCTCATCGACATCCGCCGGCTGGACGACCGCATCGAGGTGGAGATCAAGACCAGCATCCTGTTCGACAGCGGCAGTGCGTCGGCAGCCGGCGAATCCACGCCGGTGCTGCGGCGCCTGGCCGAGATCCTGCGCAATTACCCGAATCGCATCCACGTGGAAGGCTTCACCGACAACCTGCCCATCAACACGCTCGTCTACCCCTCCAATTGGGAGCTGTCGGCGGCGCGTGCCGCCACCGTGGTGCGCATCCTCGAGGAGTATGGCGTCGATCCCGCGCGCCTGGCCGCCACCGGCTTCGGCGAGCACCAGCCGGTGGCCGACAACGCCACCGCCGAGGGCCGCAGTGCCAATCGCCGGGTGGTGCTGGTGGTGATGGGCGAGGGCGACGGTCAGGCGCGTCGCCCGGCAGAGGGGCTGCAGCCATGACCACCTGGGCCGTCGCCAACCAGAAGGGCGGGGTGGGCAAGACCACCACCGCGGTGACGCTGGCCGGCTGGCTGGCGCGCATGGGGCACGAGGTGCTGCTCGTGGACCTCGACCCGCATGGCTCGCTCACCTCCTATTTCGGCCTCGACCCGGAGACCCTCGAGCGCGGCGTGTATACCCTGTTCGAGCGTTCGGTGGCGAAGGAGCCGCTGGACCCGCCGGGCGTGATCCACGCCACCGGTTTCGAGCGCCTCTCGGTGCTGCCGGCCACCACCGCGCTGGCCACCCTGGACCGCCAGCTCGGCGCCCAGGGCGGCATGGGGCTGGTGGTGGCCCGCGCCCTGCGCGAGGTCGCCGGGCGCTATCAGCACGTCTTCATCGACTGTCCGCCGATGATGGGCGTGCTGATGGTGAACGCGCTGGCCGCCTGCGAGCACCTCATCGTGCCGGTGCAGACCGAGTTCCTGGCCCTCAAGGGCCTGGAGCGCATGGTGCACAGCCTGGAGATGATCCAGCGTTCGCGCAGGATGGACCTCCCCTATACCATCGTGCCGACCATGTTCGACCGGCGCACCCGCGCCGCCGTCGACAGCCTGCGCCAGGTCCGCGAGCGCTATGGCGCGCGGGTCTGGGAGGCGATGATCCCGGTGGACACCCAGTTCCGCGAGGCGAGCAAGGCGGGCGTGCCGCTGTCGCTGCGCGCCCCGGGCTCGCGCGGCGCGCGGGCCTACCAGGCCCTGCTGGAAAGCCTGGTCGATCGGGTACAGACCAACAAGGCGATGGCGTCATGAGCACGAAACCCGGTTCCCGTCTCTCCGGCCACCAGCAGGCCCTGGGCGACTACCTCGCCAGCCTGCTGGAGGAGGTGCCGGACTACGCGCCCGCCGAGCCGTCCCCGGCCGTCGAGCCGCCGCCGGCCCCGGTACTGGAACGCCTCCCGGCCATGCCGCTGCCGCCGGTGGCGCCGGCCGAGCCGCCCGCCGCGCCTGTCGAGGCCGAGGCGCCTGTCGTGATCGAGACGTCGGACGCCGCCGAGGCGGAGGCGATCCCGGCCGGCGAGCAGGGCATCCCGTCCTGGGCGCAGGCCCCCTTTCCCTGCCTGCTGTTCACCGTCGACGGCCTGAACCTGGCCGTGCCGCTGGTGCACCTGAACGGCATCCAGCCCTGGCGCGAGGAGCTCACGCCCATGCCCAATCACCAGCCCTGGTATCTGGGGCTGGCGCGCAACCAGGGGGTGAATACACGGGTGGTGGATACCGCCCTGGTGGTGCTGCCGTCGGAGCGCCGGCAGGCCATGGCGCAGGCGGAGCGCCAGCCCTTCGGCAACGTGATCCTCATCGACGAGGCGCGCTGGGGGCTGGCCTGTACCGCCGTGGGCGACATGATCACGCTCCAGCCCGACGACGTGCGCTGGCGCAGCCAGCGCGGCCGGCGTCCCTGGCTGGCCGGCACGGTCATCAAGGAGATGTGCGCGCTGCTCGACACCACGGCCCTGGCCGGGATGCTGGCGAGCGGTCGTCGCGACTGAGGCGGGAACATGCGTTTGGCACTGTTCCTGCATGAATGTAATTGGCAATCCAACGGGCGTCGGAAGTTTGACGCTGATCCACGCCCAGGCAAACGAGGACAGAGAGATGAACGATCACGCGCGTAGTACCGACGACAAGGACCGCACGCTGCAGTGGGTGACCTTCCGGCTGGGTGACGAGACCTACGCCATCAACGTGATGCAGGTGCAGGAAGTGCTGCGCATGACCGACATCGCCCCGGTGCCGGGTGCGCCGGACTTCGTGCTGGGCATCATCAACCTGCGCGGCAATGTCGTCACCGTCATCGACGCCCGCGCGCGCATCGGCCTGCCCTCGCGCGAGTTCGACGACGACACCCGCATCGTCATCATCGAGGCCGGCACCCAGGTGGTCGGCATCGTGGTCGATTCCGTGGCCGAGGTGATGTACGTGAAGGAGTCCGAGGTCGAGGCGGCACCGGCCGTCGGCAACGACGAGAGCTCCAAGTACATCGAGGGCGTGGTGAGCCGCGACGACTCCATCACCATTTTGATGGACCTGAACAAGATGCTCACCGACGAGGAGTGGCAGGAGATCGCCAGCCTCTGAGGCTGGCCCGGCCACGCAGCGCATGATCGAACTCGCCTACCAACCCTGGTTCCTGCTCAGCCTTTGCGGCCTTCTGCTGCTGGGCATGGGGCTGGTGGTGCTGCTGCTCGCCCTGCAGGTGCGCGAGCTGCGGCGTCGCGACCAGGCGCGCGAGACGGCTATCGAGTCGCTGCAGAACCTGCTGCGCACCCGTGCCCCGGCGCCCGCGCGCGGGCCGGACGAGCATCAGCTGCGGCTGGCGCGCCAGTTCGACGAGCTGCGTGCCCGCCAGGAGCGGCTCGAGCTGCAGGCCATGGAGGCCCATGGCTACCATCAGGCCATCGACTGGGTGCGCCGCGGTGCGGACGTCGACCAGCTCGTGCGCAAGCTCGGCATGAGCCGCGGCGAGGCCGAGCTGCTGCAAGCCCTGCATCGCGCCCGCGAGGCCGGCTGAGCCGCCGTCTTGTCCCGGGCCCCGATGCCCGGGTTACACTCCATGGACATGCGGCAGTGCCGGCTCGGGCCCTGCCGGAATCATCGCATCACAAGGGATTGAGACATGACCACCACCATGAGCAGGCTGGACGACACGGGGGCACTGGTGATCGTCGCCCCGCGCCGCTTCGACTTTTCCGTACACCAGCAGTTTCGCGATGCCTACCGCGACAGCGGCGGCGAGGGCATGAGCTATCGCGTCGACCTGGGCGAGACCGAGTACATGGACAGCTCGGCACTGGGCATGCTCCTGCTGCTGCGCGAACATGCCGGCGGCGACGCCGCGCAGGTGCGCCTGGAGAATGTCTCCGAGCCGGTGCGCAAGGTGCTGGAGATCGCCAACTTCCACCGCCTGTTCACGCTGGCCTGAGATCAGGATGGCGGACGGGACCCGGCAGCCAGTGTCCCCGAGGGGGACGGCGCTGGTCTGCGACGACCAGCCGGCGAACCGGCTGCTGCTGCGGGGCATGCTGGAACGGGAGGGCTATGCCGTGGTGGAGGCGGGCGACGGCATCGAGGCGGTGAGGCGTTTCCAGGAGCGGGCGCCGGACATCGTCTTCATGGACATCATGATGCCGGGGCTGGACGGCTACGACACCACGCGCCGCATCAAGCAGCTCAGCGGCGAACGCTTCGTGCCGGTGATCTTCCTTACCGCCCTGGCCGACGAGGAGGCCCTGGTGAGCTGCGTGGCCGCCGGCGGCGACGACTTCCTCACCAAACCCTTCTCGCGCGCCATACTCAGTGCCCGCATCGCCGCCATGGAGCGGATCAGCGGCCTGTACCGCGACCTCGCCGCCCAGCATGCCGAGGTGCGCTCCCTGCACAACGAGATGCTGCGCCAGCACGAGATCGCCGAGCGCATCTTTTCCCGCGCCATCTCCGACCGCAACCAGGTGGTCCAGCGGCTGAACACGCTGCTCTGGCCGGCCTCGACCTTCACCGGCGACGTGCTGCTCACGGCCATTCGCCCGGGTGGTGGCGTGGACCTGCTGATCGGCGACTTCACCGGCCATGGCCTGTCGGCCGCCATCGGCGCGCTGCCGCTCTCCGAGGTGTTCCGCGCCATGACCGAGAAGGGCCTGCCGCCGGAGGAGATCCTGCGCCAGATCAACACCAAGATCCATGCCCTGCTGCCCACCGGCATGTTCCTGGCCGCGGTGTATCTGAGCATCCCCAACGACCTCAGCCCGGTGGAGATCTGGAACGGCGGCATGCCCGAGGCCCTGGTCATCGACGGGCGCAGTGGCCGCATCCGCGAGCGCGTGCCGTCCACCCACATCCCGCT
>JAJLKJ010000133.1:0-3900 GCA_033839185.1 Gammaproteobacteria bacterium | reverse complement strand
GGGTCGCGTGCCGGCGGTGGAGATCATGATCAATACGCCGCTCATGTCCGACCTCATCTTCAAGGGCGAGGTCCACGAGATGAAGGAGCTGATGAAGAAGTCCAACGAGGCCGGCATGAAGACCTTCGACCAGGCCCTGTTTGATCTCTACGAATCCGGCCAGATCACGCTGGAAGATGCCCTGCGCAATGCCGATTCGGTCAACGACCTGCGTCTGCGCGTCAAGCTGGAAAGCAAGCGCGAGCAGTCGGACATCATGGAAGGGCTGGACGATCTGCAGGTGGAAGAGACCTCCGAGGAAAGCGGGCTGCTGCGCTAGTCGCCCCACACATAAACAACTGACACATGAATATCGAACCCTATCTCAAGCTGATGGCCCAGCAGGGTGCATCGGACATGTTCTTCACCACCGGTGCGCCAGTCAGTATCAAGGTGGAAGGGCACTTCAAGCCGGTGAGCAAGCAGGCCCTGCAGCCGGGGCTCATCAAGCGCATCGCCTATTCGCTGATGAGCGAAGAGCAGATCAAGGAGTTCGAGGAGACCCGGGAGATGAATCTCGGGATCTCGATGATGAATCTCGGGCGCTTCCGCGTGAACATCTACGTGCAGCGCGGCGAGGCCTCCATGGTGATTCGCTACATACGCTCCGTGATCCCGAGTATCGAGGAGCTGAAGCTGCCGCCGATTCTCAAGGACCTGGTGATGCACAACACCGGTCTCATCATCGTGGTTGGGGCCACCGGCTCCGGGAAGTCCACCTCGCTGGCCTCGATGATCGATTTCCGCAACACCAATCGCATGGGACACATCCTCACCGTCGAGGACCCCATCGAGTTCGTGTATCAGCACAAGAAGTCCATCGTCGGTCAGCGCGAGGTGGGTCTGGATACGCTGTCCTATGCCAACGCCCTGCGCGAGGCCATGCGCGAGGCCCCGGACATGATCATGATCGGCGAGGTGCGCGACCGTCATACGATGGAGGCGGCGATCGGTTTCGCCGACACCGGCCACCTGGCGCTCACCACCCTGCACGCGGTCAACGCCAACCAGGCGCTGGACCGCATCATCAACATGTTCCCGCCGGATGCGAAGCAGCAGATCCTGATGGACCTCTCGCTCAACCTGCGCGGCATCATCTCGCAGCGCCTGGTGCCGAGCACCAGCGGCAAGCGCGTGGCGGCGGTGGAGGTGATGATCAATACGCCCTACATCTCCGAGCTGATCCGCAAGGGGCAGATGAACGACATCAAGGAAGTGATGGAGAAGGGCGGATCGGTGGGCATGCAGACCTTCGACCAGTCGCTGTTCGAACTCTACAAGGCCGGCCAGATCACCCTGCAGAGCGCCCTCAATCACGCCGACTCGCGCGGTGATCTCGAATGGCGCATCAACTTCGGCGGTGGCGTGAAGAGCCTCAAGCAGGAGGAAGAGAGCCTGCAGTTCCCGAGCGAGATGCTGGACGATGCCGGGTTGTCGGAGAAGGCCGAGAAGAAGGGTGCCGCGGTCGAAGACGAGGATGATGACGACGACTTCGGCAGTCTGCTCGACGACCTCACGCTGCCCTCCGAGGGCGGTGTCGACATCGATCTCGACGAGGGCAAGTAGGCCCGCGGGGCCAGTCGGCCCCATTCACATCGCCACTCGCCGGTATCAGAAGACGGCGGCGGCCTCGAATACCGGACCATCCACGCAGACGCGCTTCATCGCCGGTCCCTGCGGGGTCTTCACCTCGACCACGCAGCCGGCACAACCACCCACCGCGCAGGCCATGAACTCCTCCAGCGAGACCTGGCAGGGCAGGTCGAATTCGGCGGCGAGCCTGGCTACCGCCTCCAGCATGGGATGCGGTCCGCAGCTGAAGATCTCCACCTCCGCGCGCTCGGCCTCCGAGAGCGCGGCCAGCCACAGGCGGGCCAGGTCGGTGACGTAGCCCTCATGGCAGCCGGCGTAGCCCTGCAGGCTGGTGAGGCGCGAGGGGATGCCCCAGTCCTCCAGCAGCGGCATGGCGGCGATCACGCCGTCCGGCATGCCGGGCACCATGATCTGCGAGGGGCGGGCCTTGAAGGGGAAGGGGACTTCCGAGCCCATGATGACGAAGGGTTTCCAGCCTTGCTGCCGGCGCAGGGTGTCGGCGACGAAGACCATGGGCGGGATGCCCACGCCGCCGCCGATGAGCAGGGGGCGGGTGCGTTCCGGATGGAAGGCAAAGGGCCTGCCGATGGGCCCCAGCACGCTGAGGGTCTCGCCCACCGTGCGCCGCGCCAGCAGGCGCGTGCCTTCGCCCACCGCCTTGTAGAGGAACTCCACCCAGCCGGCCTCCCGCGAGACGCGCATGATGGACAGCGGCCGGCGCATGGGCAGCAGCGGGTCGCACTGGATGTGGGCGAAGCTGCCGGCCTCGGCCTTCGCGGCGCATTTGGGCGCCCGCACGCGCAGGATGTACTGCGCGCCCTCGAAGGCCTCGTGGCTGAGGATCTCGGCGTCCTCGACGAAGATGGTGTCGCGATGCGGTTTCGGCTTCTGGCTCATGACGGTGCTCGTTACGGTGTCCGGGGTGGCGTCAGGGGGGCGAGCTCGAAGGCCACGCGCCCGTCGACCAGGGTATGGGTGACGCGGCCGGCGAATTCCCAGCCGAGGAAGGGGGTGTTCTTGCCGGTGCTCAGCAGGCTGCGCTCGTCCAGCGTCCAGGGCCGTTCCGGATCATAGACGCAGACGTCGGCGGCCGCGCCCACCGACAGGGTGCCGGCCGGCAGGCCCAGGATCTGTGCGGGGCCGCAGGTGATGCGGCGTACCGCCTCGGGCAGTGTCAGCGTGCCGTCGTCCACCAGCTGCAGTGTGAGCGGCAGCAGGGTCTCCAGGGACGAGATGCCGGGCTCGGTGGCGGGGAAGGGGGCCAGCTTGGCGTCTTCCTCGTGGGGCTGATGATCGGAGCAGATGGCCGCGATGCTGCCCTTGCCCAGGCACTGGCGCAGGCCGTCGCGGTCGCGCAGGGTGCGCAGCGGCGGCTGGGTGTGACACAGGCTGTTGAAGTCGCCGATGTCGACCTCCGTCAGGTACAGCTGGTGGGCGCAGACGTCCATGCTCACCGGCAGGCCGTCGTACTGGGCGCGCTGGATCATGGCCGCGCCGCGTGCGGTGGAGACGCGGCAGAAGTGGGCGCGCACGCCGGTCTGTTCGATCAGCGCCAGCTGCTGGCCGATGGCGGCGGTCTCCGCCGCCTCGGGGATGCCGGGCAGGCCGAGGCGCGAGGCCACCGCGCCCTCGTGGGCGCAGCCCTGGTTGGCCAGCTCGAAGTCGATCGGGTGCAGGAAGACGGTGAGTTCGTGGCTGCCGGCGTATTCCATGGCGCGGCGCAGCACCAGGGTCGAACTCACCGGCCTGAGCGCATTGCTCACGCCCAGGCAGCCGGCGGTCTTCAGCGCCGCCATCTCGCTCAGGAATTCGCCCTTGAGCTCGGCGGTCAGCGCCCCCAGGGCATAGACCTTGGCCTGGCCGGCGGCCTTGGCCAGGCGGGTGACGAGGTTGATCTCGGCCGGCGAGTCGATGGGCGGCACGGTGTCCGGCGGGCAGCACAGTGCGGTGACGCCGCCGGCCGCGGCCGCCCGGGTCTCGCTGGCGATGGTGGCCTTGTGTTCCTGGCCGGGCTGGCGCAGGCGGGCGGCGAGATCCACCAGGCCCGGCAGCACGTAGCAGCCCCGGGCCTCGATGACCCGGTCGGGGGAGTAGCCGTCGGGGGCCTGGCCGAGCGCGGTGATGCGCCCGTAGGCGATGAACAGGTCGGTGACCTCGTCGATGCCGTTGGCGGGGTCGATCACGCGCCCGCCGCGTATCTGCAGCTTCATGCCGCGCCTCCCGGTGTGGCGCCCATGACCATGGACATGATGGCCATGCGCACGGCGA
>JAJLKJ010000132.1:0-8303 GCA_033839185.1 Gammaproteobacteria bacterium | reverse complement strand
CCGCCCCGCGTGGGCCTGGAGCCACTGGTGGGGGGCGACTAGGCACACGCAAAAAGGCCCGGGCAAAGCCGGGCCTTTTCGGTGGGTCTTGTGGGGCGGCCGGTCAGGCGCCGTACACGGCCCGTGCCGCGGCCACCGCCTTGCCGCTGTCGATGCCGGCGCCCATGCCGCCGAGCACGCTGTCCAGCGCCCCCAGGCAGAACAGGACGTTCTTCGGGTTGCTGGCATAGCCCATCAGGCCGACGCGCCAGATCTTGCCCGCCATCGGGCCCAGGCCGGCACCGATCTCCAGGCTGTATTCCTTCAGCAGGGCGCTGCGCACGGCGGCCTCGTCGACCCCATCCGGCACGGTGATGGCGTTGAGCTGGGGCAGGCGATGGGCCTCGTCGACGAAGAAGGACAGGCCCATGGCCTCGATGCCGGCCTTCAGGGCGTCGTGGTTCCTGCGGTGGCGTGCCCAGGCGTTTTCCAGGCCTTCCTCCTGCAGCAGCACCAGGGCCTCGTGCAGGGCGTAGAGGGTGTTAATGGGCGCGGTGTGGTGATAGGCGCGCTTGGCGCCGCCGCCCCAGTAGCCCATCACCAGGTTGAGGTCGAGGAACCAGCTCTGGACCTTGGTCTTGCGGCCCTTGATGCGCGCCACGGCGCGTTCGCCGAAGGAGACCGGTGAGAGACCGGGCACGCAGGACAGGCACTTCTGGGTGCCGGAGTAGATGGCGTCGATGCCCCATTCGTCGACCTTGAGCGGGGTGCCGCCCAGCGAGGTGACGGTGTCGGCGATCACCAGGCAGTCATGGGCGTGGGCCAGCCTGGCGATGGCCTGGGCATCGGACTGGGCGCCGGTGGAGGTCTCGGCGTGCACGAAGGCGACGATGCCGGCACCGGGGCTGGCCTTGAGGGCCGCTTCCAGCTTGTCGAGATCCACCGGTTTGCCCCAGTCGTCCTCGACCATGATGGCCTTGCCGCCGCAGCGCTCGACGTTTTCCTTCATGCGTCCGCCGAACACGCCGTTCTGGCAGATGATGACCTCGTCGCCGGGCTCGACCAGGTTCACGAAGCAGGTCTCCATGCCGGCCGAACCGGGGGCCGAGACGGGCAGGGTGAGCTCGTTCTTCGTCTGGAAGGCGTATTGCAGCAGCGACTTCATCTCTTCCATCATGCCGACGAACACCGGATCGAGGTGACCGATGGTCGGTCGCGACATCGCCTCCAGGATGCGGGGGTTGACGTCGGAGGGGCCGGGGCCCATCAGGGTGCGGACCGGGGGATGGAAGGAGTGTGCAGTCATGGGGGCTCCAGGGGAGTCGTTGGTTTGTCTTGGCGAGAAAAATGCTCGCCAGAGTATATTGGAGTGCCAGAGTCAGGTACAACCACGACGGCGGGAGCCGGAAGACCGGGACGGGGATATGGGTAGAATCTACACGGAATTGAGCCAGGAACACATTGATTTCATTGCGAATCAGCATCTCTTCTTCACCGGATCCGCGCCCCCTGAGGGACGGATCAACGTCTCGCCCAAGGGCATGGACAGCCTGCGGGTGCTCGATGCGCACACCGTGGGCTACCTCGACCTGACCGGTTTTGGTGCGGAGACGGCCGCCCACGTGCGCGAAGATGGTCGGCTGACCTTCATGTTCTGCAGCTTCGAGGGGCGACCGCTGATTCTGCGTCTCTACGGGCGCGGCGAGCTGCGCCGGCCGTCGGAAGATGGCTGGGAGGACCTGAGGGCGCGGTTTCCCGATCATCCGGGCGGACGCCAGGTGGTGTTGCTGCACGTCGAGTCGGTACAGACATCCTGCGGTTTCGGGGTGCCGCTGATGGACTACCGGGGCGAGCGGGAAGAATACGGGCGCTGGGCGGCGAAGAAGGGGGCGGCTGGGCTGGCGCAGTATCAGCGGGACAAGAACCGGGAGAGTATCGACGGGCTGCCGACGGGCCTGGGCGAGGGGGACTGAGACCGCCCGGGATCAGTATTCGCGCAGGCTGCCATGGGTCTCCATGGCGGTGAGCTCGAGACCGGGACTGAACTGCAGCAGGCTGAGCTTGGCCCCGTCGACGTCCTCCCAGTAGGCCGCCGCCGTGTCCAGGTAGTAGATGTTCTCCATCTGCGCCGCCTGGCGCAGCGGGGTATGCCCGACGAGCAGCAGCCGCAGCCCCTCCACCCGCGGCACCTCGCCGCGGGCCTCGGCCCGGCGCAGTCGGTTGCGCGACCAGACGGCGTAGTACTGGAGGTACTTGTCGTCCTCCATCAGATCCAGGAAGTCGTGCCAGCTGGTCTCGGCGGGGATGTCGGCATGCACGATGCCGACCAGGCCTTCCTCGGTCTCCACCTCCATGGCGATGGGCAGGGCATCGATGGCCTTGCGGAACACCGCCTGCGTGCCGGCATCGATGTCCAGCCACCACTCGCCACCGTTGTTCGTGGTCCAGTTGTGCATGCCGTCGGGGTCATCGATCGATTCGATGAGCATGCGCTCGTGGTTGCCCTGTACGGCATGAAACCACTCGTAGGCGAGGAACTCCAGGGTGCGGTCGGATTCCGGGCCGCGGTCGATCAGGTCGCCGACGCAGAACAGGCGGTCGCATGCCGGGTCGAAACCGACCTGGTCGAGCAGGTCTTCGAGCATGCTGTACATGCCGTGCACATCGCCCACGGCGAAGTCGCGACCCCGCGTGTTTCTGTCGAAGTGCCTGACCAGCTTGCTCGTCATCGGATGCCCTGTTTCAGGGCCTGGCGGGGTTGCCGCCCGGCATCATGTTGGGGCATTGTTCGCCCTCGCCCACTATATCGAATCCTTGATGCCATGGACCAGCAGGAATTCCAGCAGTTTCGCGGCCCGCTGCTTCGCTTCGTCGGCCGCGTCCACCAGGTCACGGCCGTCATCGTGCTGCTGGCGTTTGCCGGTTACGGCGCAGCGCTCTACGCCTGGTTCCAGGACCAGCAGCTGGGGGCCCTGGTGATCGCGACACTGGCCTACCTGCTGTTTCGCGCCTTTCGGCCGATCTCGGTCTCGCTGGCGCGGTTGCAGCTGCAGCGTGACCCGGCCCTTGCGCCGCTGTGGGCACTGATCGACCGCGACCTGGAACGGCATTCGCCTGCCGTACTGATCGAGCAGATCCAGCAGCTGGAGCGCGACGCGGCCGATGCGAAAAAGGCCAACGACAGGGAAGAGGGGGACTAGCGGGTCAGAGGCGGATGGTCTGGCCGGTCTTCTGGCTGAGCACCCGCTCCAGGGTGGCGGTGAGCGACTCGCCGGTCTTGTCGTTCTCCCACTCGCCGGAATCGCCGTTGTAGCCGAAGTGCGCAGGCCCCTCGGGCGAGGCGAGCCAGAGCTGCTCGACCGGTTCCTGGCGATTGATGATGAGCTTGCCGCCGTCGGCAAACTCGAGTTCGAACACGCCGTCGATCAGATCCAGGTCGCAGTCTTCCAGCGCATCGATGGCCTCCAGGCGTTCCATCAGGTCCTCGACGGTCTGTTCGGCGTGCAGGGCAAAGGAGGCGTGGCTCATGTCTTGGGTCCTCTCGTGGCGCGGTCGCAGGAGTGCTGCGCGGGGATGATGGTGGAGCGCCTCCCGGGGGTCAAGCATCCCCGGGGGATCGTCGCCACGCGGCGGCCGCCAGCAGCAGCCAGGCGAGGATGAAGGCCGTGCCGCCCAACGGGGTGATGGCACCGAGCCAGCGCTCACCGGTGATGGCCAGCAGGTAGAGGCTGCCACTGAACAGCACCATGCCGGCCAGCAGCAGCCAGCCGCTGATGGCGAGCAGGCGATCGCCGCGAGCGCGGGCGATGACGCCGATCAGCAACAGACCCAGGGCATGGAAGAGATGGTACTGCGCGCCGGTCTGGTAGACGGCAAGCAGCGCGGGCTCGATGCTTTGTTTCAGGCCGTGTGCACCGAAGGCGCCCATGGCGACGGCGAGGGCCGCGTTCACGGCGCCCCAGAACAGGAACAGGCGGGTCATGGCGATCCTCGTGTGATGCGTCCTGTGATACGTTAACAGCTCGAACGTTGAGGGAGAATGTCTATGCCGTCATTCGATGTGGTCTCCGAGATCGACCAGCATGAACTGACCAATGCCGTCGACCAGGTGAACCGCGACGTGGGCAACCGCTACGACTTCAAGGGCAGCGACGCGCGGGTCGAGCAGGCGGAGCATACCCTGACCCTGCACGCGCAGAGCGAATTCCAGCTGGAGCAGATCATGGATATCCTGCGCCAGAAGCTCGCCAAGCGCGGCATCGACCTGGCCTGCATGGACCCGGGCAAGGTGGAAGAGGCCAACAACCGCGCCCGCCAGGTGGTGACCCTGCGCGAGGGCATCGACCAGACGGTGGGCAAGCAGATCATCAAGCTGATCAAGGACGCCAAGCTCAAGGTGCAGGCCCAGATCCAGGGCGAGCAGGTGCGCGTGACCGGCAAGAAGCGAGACGACCTGCAGGCCGCCATCCAGCTGCTGCGGGAGTCGAAGATCGAGGTGCCGCTGCAGTTCAACAACTTTCGCGACTGAGCCCGCGCCTGCGGCGGGGCGGGGCGGGGCTCAGGCCTCGTCAGAGAGGTCGCGATCCGGGTCCCAGCCCAGTTCCCGGGCCCGCTTGATGGCCTCGCCATGGATGCGCTTGTGGCGCTCCTGGATCTCGGGCGGCAGGTCGGAGAAGGTGTAGCCGTATTTCTGCTTTTCCGCACTCACACGGTCGTACAGTTCCTGCATGCGGCCGAGGTTCCAGCCCTCGCAGGTCTCGGTCTCGGGGATGAGCTCGAAGATCCAGGCGTCCTTGACGATGTTGCCGAGCATGGTCATGCCGCCCCATTTGTCGTTGTGGATGCCTTCGTAGGTCTGTCCGCTCATTTTCATGGTTGTGTCCAATCCGTCTCGTTGCGTTTTACCAATGGCGCGATTGTAACATCGACCGACGACGAGAAATGCAGATGATCGATTCCGTGGACGACAACCCTACACGCCGTGCCCTGCGAGGCGCGATCAAGCTGCTGCTGCTGATCGGCCTGCTGGCCGTGGCCTATGCCTTCACCCGCAGCCTGCTCGGCCCCGGAACGGGAGACGGGACGGCCGAGTATCGCGTCGACCTCGCCGGGCTGCCCGAGGGGGCGGTGCAGCGCATCGACTGGGCGGGCCGTCGTTACCTGGTGCTGCACCGTTCGCCGGACATGCTCGCCACGCTGGAAGCGAAGACGGGACCGGCGCTGGCCGACCCCGGGTCCCGTCGCAGCCGCCAGCCGGCCGGGGTCGAGGGCACCCTGCGCTCGCTGTCGGCGCGCTATCTCGTGGTGCTCGATTACGACACCGCGCTCAACTGCCCGCTCGACCTCGTGCCCCCTACGACACCCGACGCCGAGGGCTGGGTCGGCGGTCTGCGCGACCCCTGTGCGGGCAGCCGCTACGACTTCGCGGGCCGGGTGCTGGCCGGAGAGCGGGCACCGAGGAATCTCGGTGTGCCGGCCCATCGCCTGTCGGGAGACGCGCTGATCCTGCTGGCCGACTAGCCGCTCTCGATCAGGATGGGCTCGCGGGTATTGCGCGCGGCACGACATAGAGGTCGTAGCGCGTGTTCCTGCTCTCGATGGCGGCCGAGGGTGGCGGCCCTTCCAGTACGGGTGCGCCCTTCGGCCGCTTGACCACCACACGCTGACGGGCCTTCGCCAGGGCGCTGGCGAGGATCTTCGCCGCATCGCCGTCCTCGCCGACCAGTTCGCGGAACAGGCGCATCTCCTTCTTCACCAGCGCGCTCTTGTCGCGGTGCGGATACATGGGGTCCAGGTAGACCGTATCCGGCGCCTTTGCAGGGGAGAGCCGATCCAGCCAGTCCGCGGCATCGCCCTCCACCAGGGTCATGCGCTCGCCGATCCAGCTCCCCAGTTCCGCATCGGCAGCGGCGCGCTCCAGGCCGTCGCGCAACAGGGCGGCGATCACCGGGCTGCGCTCGACCAGCGTGACGCGACAGCCCAGGGTGGCCAGCACGAAGGCATCGCGCCCGAGCCCTGCCGTGGCATCCACCACCGAGGGCGTCTGTCCCTTCTTCAGGCCGGCCGCCCGGGCCAGGGGCTGGCCGCGCCCGCCGCCATAGAGCCGGCGATGGCGCGCACGGCCCTCGACGAAATCCACATACACGGGCCCCGGGGCATCGGGGCCGAGGGCGCGCAGTTCCAGGCGTTCGCGGGTGTAGACCAGGGCCAGCCCGTCAGCCGCATCAGCGTCCAGCGGGATGCCGAGCCGTTCGGCCAGGGCGTCGGCCTGCGCCTGACGGGCCGGGTCTTCGCAGCGCAGCACGAGTGCAGTCATGGCTCAGTAATGGGGTGGCGGGGTCTCTTCCGCCTCGCTGGCGATGTTCGACGGGGTGATCGCACGCACGCGGTCGCGCAGTTGCTGAACCTCCAGCGAGAGGGCGTCGATCACGGCCTGCTGGGCGATCAGGGCCTGGTTCAGCTGTTCCACGGTGGCCTCGTGGTGGGCGAAGGCGATCTCCAGTTCCGCCAGCCGGTCTTCGGTGGTCATGTCTTCGGGTCCTCAGTCTGCTGCGGCGACGACGTTGCGTGGCCTGCCGGCCAGGAAGGCGCGGATGTTGTCCGCGATCTGCTCCAGCAGGCGCTGGCGGGCCTCGCGGCTCGCCCAGGCCACGTGGGGCGTGACGATGAGATGGGGGAGGTCGGCCTCGAGCAGCGGATGCGGCCCGCTCGGGGGTTCGGTCGCCAGCACGTCGATGCCGGCACCCCCCAGGTGCCCGGAGCGCAGGGCGTCGAGCAGGGCCGCCTCGTCAACGATGCCGCCGCGTGCCGTGTTGATCAGCAGGGCGCCGGGCTTCATCCGTGCCAGGGCCTCGGCATCGATCAGGTTGCGCGTGGTCTCGGTGAGCGGGCAATGCAGGCTCAGCACGTCGGCCTCGGCCAGCAGCTCCTCCAGCGGGATGCGGCCCGGGCGGGGCGTCTCTCCCGGCCGCTCGGCCACGCGCACGCGCATGCCGAAGGCCTCGCCGAGACGTGCCACGGCCTGGCCCAGCACACCATGGCCGACGATGCCCAGCGTCGCGCCCTGCAGCTCGGCCATCGGGTAATCCAGCAGACAGAACTGCGAGGAGCGCTGCCATTCGCCCCGCCCGAGCGCGAGGCGGTAGTCCAGCAGCCGCCGGCGCAGTGAAAGCATCAGCGCGAACACGTGTTCGGCCACCGAGGCCGTCCCGTAGTCGCGCACGTTGCAGACGGTGATGCCCTGTTCTGCGGCGGCGGCCAGGTCCACGTTGTTGGTGCCGGTGGCGGCCACGCAGATCAGTTTCAGCGAGCGCGTCTGGGCGAGGGCGCTCGCATCCAGCACGACCTTGTTGCTCACCACGATCCCGGCGTCGCGCACGCGGGCCAGCACCTCCTGCGGGCGGGTCTGCGCATGCAGGCTCCAGCCGGGCACGGCGGCCTCCAGCGGGGCGAGATCGATATCGCCGCGCGTCAGGCTGTCGAGATCGAGAAATACGGCCTGGTTCATTGATGGATGGTAGGTTGCCGGGGAGGCCGATTGTAGCAGCGCGGGGGCAGCAGGATGGACTCAAAAAAGAAGGCCCCGCCATGGCGGGGCCCGATGCTACCGATACCGGTCTGACTCAGTCGTTGCCGGTGAAGGCCGAGACGAGGTTGAGCAGGTGCAGGAACAGCACGTAGATGTTGGAGAACAGGGCCACGGTCATGGTCACGTAGTTGGTCTCGCCACCGTTCACCATGCGGCTCACGTCGAACAGCATGAAACCGGAGATCAGGATCACCGCGCCGGCAGAGATCGCCAGCGACAGGGCCGGCATCTGGAAGAAGAAGTAATTGCCCAGGATCGCCGCCAGGATGACCAGGGCACCCACCGTCAGGAAGCCGGAGAGGAAGCTGAAGTCCCGGCGCGTGGTCATCGCGTAGAAGGTGAGGCCGAAGAAGATCAGCGCCGTCAGGCCGAGCGAGGTGGTGACGATCTGGTCGCCGTTCGGCAGGCTCAGATAGAAGTTGAGGATCGGGCCGAGGATATAGCCCATGAAACCGGTCCACAGGAATACCAGCGGCAGCGAGATGGCGCTGTTGCGCACGAAGTGGATCAGGATCGGTCCGCCCAGGAAGGCACCGAACATCACCCAGATGTTGACCGGCGCGGCGTTGCTGGCCATGGCATAGAGTGCGGTGATCGTCGAGACCAGCAGGGTCATCGACAGCAGCATGAAGGTATTGCGAATGACCTTGTTGATCGCCAGGGCCTGCTGACGGGCCTCGGCATTGGCACTGTAGGCGACGTTGCGGGATTCCATGGGGGTAAGTCCTCGTTGTTG
>JAJLKJ010000131.1:0-11673 GCA_033839185.1 Gammaproteobacteria bacterium | reverse complement strand
CGCGGGGTTTCGGCCTGCAGGGCGCCGGCACCGAGCAGGGCGGCGAGGCCGGTGGCGAGAAGTCGGGCTCTGGTGGACATCGTGGGTCTCCCGGACGCGGTGGTTGGTCTTGTTGTCGTTCTGTTTTGTCGCCTTTTCTGGCCTAACGTTCCCGCAAGCGGGGGATGAGCATGGCCAGGTTGCAGGGGGCGGTGCGGTGGTCGAGCTGTTCGCGGATGAGCCGGTCCCAGCCGGTGCGGCAGGCGCCGGAGGAGCCCGGCAGGCAGAACAGATAGGTGCCGTTGGCCACCCCGGCGATGGCGCGCGACTGCAGGGTGGAGGTCTTTATCTCCTCGTAGGAGAGCATGCGGAACATCTCGCCGAAGCCCTCGATCGCCTTGTCGAGCAGCGGGGCGATGGCCTCGGGCGTGCCGTCCCGGCCGGTGACGCCGGTGCCGCCGGTGGTGAGCACCACCTGTACCCCGGGATCGGCGATCCACTGCGAGACGATGGCGCGGATGCGGTAGATGTCGTCCGGCACGATGGTCTTTTCCACCACGCGGTGACCGGCCTCCTGTGCGCGTTCGACGAGCGTGCGCCCCGAGGTGTCGTCCGCCTCGGTGCGGCTGTCGGAGATGGTGAGAACGGCGATATTGAGCGGAATGAATTCGCGCGGGTTCGTCATGATGGTATTCTGCCGGGATTCGGATGGTCGATTGACCCCATTCTAGCGAATCCACCCGCCCGGGACAGCCCGGGCCCGCAGGCAGGACCATGGCTGAACGACTGCAAAAACTCCTGGCCCGCGCCGGTTACGGCTCGCGCCGCGAGATCGAACGCCTCATCGAGCAGGGGCAGATCACCATCAACGGCAAGCCGGCCACCCCGGGCGACCACGCCAGCGAGACCGATGCCATCGCCATCCGTGGCGAGCCGGTGGCCCTGTCCCGGGTCTCGCACTTCAAGGCGCGCGTGATCGCCTATCACAAGCCCGTCGGCGAGGTCTGCACCCGGGATGACCCCGAGGGGCGTCCGACCGTGTTCGACCATCTCCCGCGCATGCAGAGCAGCCGCTGGGTGGCGGTGGGGCGCATGGACATCAACACCGTGGGCCTTATGCTCTTTACCAACGACGGCGAGCTGGCCAACCGGCTGATGCACCCCTCCGGCGAGATCGAGCGCGAGTACGCCGTGCGTGTGCTGGGCGAGGTGGACGACGCGATGATGAAGCGCCTGCTCGCCGGGGTGGAGCTGGAGGACGGCCCCGCCGCCTTCGAGACCCTGGAGCGTGCCGGTGGCGAGGGCGCCAATACCTGGTTCCGCGTCACCCTGAAGGAGGGACGCAAGCGCGAGGTGCGCCGCCTGTGGGAGTCGCAGGGCGTGACCGTGAGCCGTCTGATCCGCGTGCGCTACGGGCCGATCGAGCTGCAGCGCGCGCTCAAGCCGGGGCGCTGGGCGGACCTCAAACCCCGCGAGATGCGCCAGCTCTACGAGGCCGTGGGCCTGAAATACGTGGCGCCCAAGCCCAAGCCCGGGGTGACGGGTTCGCGGCCCCCCTCGACCAGCCGGCGCAGCGCCTCGCGCCCGGCCGAGGCGCGGGGTCCGCGCTCGCGTGACCGCTCCGGCGGCAAGTCCAATCCCTGGGGACGGGGCGGGAAGTGACCCCGGGCCAGGCGCGCAGGGTCTACGACCGACTGCTCGCCTGCCACGGCCCCCAGCACTGGTGGCCGGCGGATACCGCCTTCGAGGTGATGGTCGGGGCCGTGCTCACCCAGAACACGGCCTGGCGCAATGTCGAGCGCGCCATCGCCAATCTGCGCGCCGACGACCTGCTCGACCCCCGGCGTCTGCTCGCCTGCGAGACGGCCGCGCTGGCCGCGCGACTGCGCCCCTCCGGCTATTTCAACGTCAAGGCCGCGCGCCTGCAGGCGCTGTGTCGCTGGCTGGTGGCGGCCGGCGGCGTCGAGGCCCTCGCCGCCTGGCCGACGGAGAAGCTGCGCCATGCCCTGCTCGCGGTGAAGGGGGTGGGGCCGGAGACGGCCGACGACATCCTGCTCTATGCCTTCCACCGTCCCGTCTTCGTCATCGATGCCTACACGCGGCGGCTGTTCTCCCGCCTGGGATTCTGCGCCCCCGACGCTGGCTACGAGGCCCTGCGCCATGCCTTCGAGCGCGTCCTGCCGCCGGACGTGACGCTGTTCAACGAATACCATGCCCTGATCGTCGCCCAGGCCAAGCATGTCTGCCGCCCGCGCCCCTGCTGTGCCGACTGCTGCCTGCGCAGGGACTGCCCCTCGGCCGGGAGCGGCGTCGGGGAACGATCGGCGGGATGAAATGTCGCATGGATTATCGGTAGGATTGGCGTCCAACTATAAGAAAACCGGTAACGGAGGAGTCGAGATGAAAGTCGTGTACGCATTGTTGGGGGGGCTCGCCGCCATGGTCTTTGCGACCACCGGCCTGGCGAAGGAGGAGGGCGAGCTGGCCCCGGGTTTCGTGAACCCGGGCTATGAGGAGAAGCCCGCCTGGTTCACCGAGTCGTTCCTGGATCTGCGCGAGGACGTGGCCGAGGCCGCCGCCGAGGATCGCCGTCTGCTGCTGTACTTCTACCAGGACGGCTGCCCCTATTGCGCCAAGCTGCTGCAGGACAACTTCGGCCAGAAGGCCATCGCCGACAAGACGCAGAAATACTTCAACACCATCGCCATCAACATGTGGGGCGATCGCGAGGTCACCGATCTCGACGGCAAGCAGACCACCGAGAAGCAGTTCGCGGTGGACCAGAAGGTGATGTTCACCCCCACCCTGGTGTTCCTGGACGAGCAGGGCGAGGTGGTGTTGCGCATCAACGGCTACTACGCCCCGCACAAGTTCACCGCGGCCCTGGATTACGTCGGACAGAAGATGGAGGGCGAGCTGCCCTTCCGCGACTACCTGGCGAAGGCGGCCTCGGACGCCGCCTCCGGCAAGCTGCACACGGAGGTGAGCACCGTCGGCAAGCCCTATGATCTGCGCGCCTCCGCCCGTGAAGGCGAGAAGCCCCTGCTGGTGTTCTTCGAACAACAGCAGTGTGCCGCCTGCGACGAGCTGCACCAGGACGTGCTCCGGCGCGAGGAAAGCCGGGAGCTGCTCGACGCCTTCGATGTGCTGGTGGTGGACATGTGGTCCGACGAACCGCTGGTGAGCCCGGCGGGCATGCGCCAGACCCAGCGCGACTGGGCGAAGCAGATGCAGGTCAACTACGCGCCCAGCCTGGTCTTCTTCGACGCTGGGGGCGAGGAGGTCTTCCGCACCGAGGGGTATCTGAAGTCCTTCCACATCCAGTCGGTGATGGATTACGTGGCCTCCGGTGCCTACCGGACCCAGCCGGAGCTGCAGCGCTTCATCGACGACCGCGCCCATCACCTGCGCGAGCAGGGGGTGGAGGTGAACCTGATGGACTGAGGTCTGTCGGTCACGGTCACGAAAAAGGCCGGACACTGTCCGGCCTTTTTCGTTTCCGCCGTCAGGCGCTGTGTCGACGGCTTATTCGTAGAGACGGAAGTCCTCGCCGCGTGTCTCGCCCGCCTCGGGCCCGAGCAGCCAGACGTAGGCCGCGGCGAATTCCTCCGGGGCGGGCAGGCTGGCCGGCGGCTCGCCCGGGTAGTTCATGATGCGCAGCTGGGTGCGGGCCGGTCCGGTGTCGATGCTGTTCACGCGCATGCGGCGCTCGCCCGAATACTCGGCGGCGAGGATCTTCATCATGCTCTGCTGCCCACCCTTGGCCACGCCGAAGGCGCCCCAGAAGGCCTTGTCGCAGTCCTGGCTGGAGAAGACGATGGCGGCGTCCGGGGCCTGTTCCAGCAGCGGCAGGCAGGCGCGGGTGAGCAGGAAGGGGCCGTGCAGGTTGGTCATGATCACCCGGCCCCAGAGTTCCGGGTCATAGAGCTTGAAGGGGGTGAGGGTGCCGACCCAGGCGGCATTGTTCACCAGGCCGTCCAGCCGGCCGAATTCCTGGCCGATGTTCTCGGCCAGGTCGTCGTAATCCTTGGCCGTGGCGCCCTCGAGGTTCAGCGGGTAGATGGCCGGCTGCGGCCCGCCCGCGGCCTCGATCTCGTCGTAGACGGCCTCGAGTTTCTTGATGGTCTTGCCGAGCAGGATGACGCTGGCGCCGGCCGCGGCGCAGGCCCTGGCCACCGCCCGGCCGATGCCGTCGCCCGCCCCGGTGACCAGGATGACGCGGTCCTTCAGCAGGTCGGCGGGGGGCTGGTAGTGCTTGAGTTCGTCAATGCTCGGCATGCGGGCTCTCGATTCGTCGTCGGTTGAGGATGGCGTGGGCGCATTCTAAACCACTGCGCACCGCCCCTTCGAGGGTTGCGGGCAGGCCGGTGTCCGTGTAATCGCCGGCCAGCCACAGGCCCGGGTGTGCCGTCGCATGCCCCGGGCGCAGGGCGTCGCTGCCGGGCGTGCAGCGGAAGGTGGCGCGCTTCTCGCGGATCACGCGCGTCCAGTCCGGCCGGCCGAGCGCCGGGAAGCCGGCGGCCAGTTCGTCGGCGACCGTGGCGGCCAGCTGCGCATTGTCCATGTCCATGTGCTCCCCGCCCACCGAGATCACCACGGCGAGCAGCCCGGGCTGACCGGCCACGCCGCGATCGAAGACCCACTGCGCGAGCGTGCCGTCCAGCCCGATCATGGGGCGTGCCAGGCGCCGGTCCGCGGGGTATTGCAGGTAGACGGTGGTGATGGGCTCATCGCCCAGGGCGTTGAGTGCGGCCAGCGAGGCCGCCGTCTCGGCGAAATCGGCGAGCAGGCGTTCGGCGGCGACGGGCGCGGTGGCCACGACCACGTCCCCGGCCTGCAGCGTGTCCGTGTCCGTCTCCACGCACAGGCCGTCGTCATGCGGGGTGATGCGGCGGGCGGGCTGGCCGTAACGGATCTCGCCGCCGTGCCGGCGGATGAATTCGCCGCCGGGCACGGGGATGACCTCGCCCAGCGGCCGGCGCGGGATCAGCAGGTCGGAGGCGGCACGCCGGGTGGCGAAGCTCTCCTGCAGCATGCGGGTGAAGACGCGGGCCGAGGCCTGGTCCGTGGGGACGTTGAGGGCGGCGATGCACAGCGGCTCCCAGAGCAGCCGTTGCAGCACCGCGGGCTGGCCGAAGGCCTCGAGCAGGGCCGCGACGCTCATGTCCCCGGGCCCCTGCCAGCGCATCAGGGCCGGCAGCCGGACAAGCGCCCGGTACCGGTCGCGCCAGCAGAGCCCGCGGGCGCCGAGCAGGGCGGCGAGCAGGTGCAGGGGGGCGGGCAGGCGCGGGGCCTGCAGCGCGAGGCCGGGCCCCTGCGGGGTGCGCACCTCGAGCTGCAGCGGCAGGCGCAGCAGGACCTCGCCCTCGTCGATGCCGAGTCGTTGCAGCAGGTCCAGGGTGGCGTGGTAGGCGCCGATCAGCAGGTGCTGGCCGTTGTCCACGGTGAGGCCGTCGGTGGTCACGCTGCGCGCACGGCCGCCGGGCTGGCGGGCGGCCTCGAGCAGGGTGACGGGCAGGCCGTGACGGGCGAGCTCGACGCCGGCGGCGATGCCGGCCCAGCCGGCGCCGATGATGACCACCGGGGCGTGCATGGCGATGGTTACTTCACCTGTTCCCGCAGCAGGCGCTTGTGCCGCTTCTTTTCCTGGCGCGCGGTGCGCCAGGCGATCCACAGCTTGCGCAGGGGGGTGAGCTTGATGCGGTGTTCGAGCACGCGCAAGCCGTCATCCTCGATCTCGCGCAGCGTGGTGCGGTAGATCGCGGCCATGATGATGCCGGTACGCTGCGACCAGCGGTCGCCCTCGGGCAGGTGGCCGAAGGCGCGGTCGTAATAGCCCTGCGCGCGCTCGGCCTGGAAGGCGAAGAGCCTGCGCAGGTTGTCGGTGGTCTGCGGCAGGCTGAGATCGCCCGGTGAGACGCCGAATTTCTTCAGCTCGTCCAGCGGCAGGTAGACGCGCCCGCGTTCCACGTCCTCGCGCACGTCGCGCAGGATGTTGGTGAGCTGGAAGGCGATGCCCAGGTCGTTGGCGTAGCGCAGGGTGCGGCGGTCCTGGTAGCCGAAGATCTCGGCCGACAGCAGGCCGACCACCGAGGCGACGCGGTAGCAGTAGAGCGAGAGCTCGGTGAAGCTCGGGTAGGCGTCGTAGTCCAGGTCCATCTGCATGCCGTCGATGATTTCCTGGAAGTATTCCTGCGGCAGGTTGTAGCGGGCGAGTGCCGGCTGCAGGGCGCGCGTCACGGGGTGCTGCGGTGTGCCGTCGAAGGCGCTGGCGATCTCGCCGCGCCAGTAGTCGAGTTTGGCGCGGGCCACGTCCGGGTCGCTGCACTCGTCCACCACGTCGTCCACCTCACGGCAGAAGGCGTACAGCGCGGTGATGGCCTGGCGTTGCTCCTCGTTCAGGAACAGGAAGCTGTAATAGAAGCTCGAACCGCTCCTGGCGGCGCGTTCCTGGCAGTAGTCGTTCGGTGATCGGATGCGCTCGGCGGTCATGGCTCTGGCTGCCCACGAAAAGCGTCCATGCTATCACAGGCCGCCGGGTCGCTCAGTCTTCCGTACGGATCAGTCTTCCGTGCCCTGGGCGTCCCCCGCCCAGCGCAGGCGCTGATAATCGAAGCCGTCCTCGATGGTGGGCTTCACCACGCGGAAATAGGGCGAGAGGTCGAAGTCGCGTGGCGTGAACAGCGAGTGGTGGCGGATCTCCAGCAGGGTCTCGGCAGTCATCGCCCCGCCGTTCGCGGGGCTGGGCAGGATGGGGTAGCGCACGGCCTGGAAGGCCTGGGCGATGAGCGTGGAGCAGATGGCACGCGTCGGATCACCGCTGCCCAGGGCGAGCATGCGCCGGCGAAAGCGCTGCGGGACCGGTGGTTCGGGCAGCAGATAACGCATCAGGTCGAAGACGTTCTTGAGGTCGTAGGCCTTGCCCAGGCTCTCCAGCATGAAGCTGATCACCTGCCGGCGATCGTCGGCGGTGAGTCCGACCGGCCGGCAGATGCGCAGGTTGAGATCCCGGAACTTGGCGAGGGGCACGGCGATGACGCCATGCTGCAGGTCTGCCTCGATCAGGCACAGCGGCTCGTCCTCGGGGCTGCGTTCAGGGATGGCGTCGCCCACGAACAGGGCGGCATGCGACCAGGTGGACTGGGTCAGGTACTTGATGGCGGTGGAGATGCGGCGGTTGCCCTCGACCAGCAGCACGTCGCCCGGTTCCAACCAGGCGGCCAGTTCGGCGGGGTCGTGCACGGCGAAGGGCTGATAGCGCCCCACCGGCTGGTTGAGATAGGCCGCCAGCCAGCGGCCGACGTGGCGCCCCAGGCCCTCGAACATGCGCATGGGTTCAATGACTCCGCTTGCCGTCCATGCCGCCTAGCCTAACCAGCTTTTCAGCGCGGGAACAGGGCGCCCCGCACGATGCTGGCCCAGTCGCGCAGCTGCAGCCGCGGTCGGCTGAAGAGGTCGTCCTGCTGTTTGAGACGGTGGACGATGCGCGCCCCGCCCATGACGATCATGCGGATCTCGAGGCCGAAGCGGCCGCGCAGGCGTTTGCCCAGCGGGGCGCCGGCGCGCAGCATGCGGTCGGCGCGCTGGAACTGGTGTTGCATGAGCCGGCGCATGGCCACATCCGAGCGGCGTTCGCGGATATGCGCCTCGGTCACGCCGTATTTCTCCATCTCGTCCTGCGGCAGGTAGATACGCCCCAGTTCCTCATGGTCCTGCACCAGGTCCTGGTAGAAGTTGATGAGCTGCAGGGCGCTGCAGATGCCGTCGCTCAGCGCCAGGTTCTTTTCGTCGGCGTTGCCGGTGAGGTGCAGCAGCAGGCGGCCGACCGGGTTGGCCGAACGGCGGCAGTACTGCATCACCTCGCCGAAGTCGGCGTAGCGTTTCTTGGTCACGTCCTGGCGAAAGGCGTCGAGCAGGTCGTGGAACAGCGCTACCGGCAGGCCGTGGCGGGGGATGGCATCGGCCAGCGCCAGGTACAGCGGATCGTCGCCGGCCTCGCCCCTCGCGGCGGCATCGACCGCGACCCCCATGGCATCCAGTGCGCGCAGGCGCTCGTCGTCCGGGCGCGTGCCTTCGTCGGCCAGGTCGTCGGCGCGACGGGCGAAGGTGTAGATCGCCGCCACCGGGTGGCGGATCGGGCGCGGCAGCAGCCAGGAGGCCACGGGAAAATTCTCGTAATGCCTGCGCGCGGTGCGCACGCAGGCGCGGTAGGCCTGGCGGGTCGGTCGGTCGATGCGTGCCATGTGACGGATTCGAGTGGGCAGAGCCGCTTATTATCCTTAAAATCCAACCATTCACCACAAGGGCTGATTTTTGGAGGGGTATATATGAAATGGCTGAAGGGTCTGGTACTGGGTATCGTGGTCGGTCTGCTGCTGGGTCTGTGGTTTGGCGTGAACATCGGACGTGACCGTCCGATCTATGCCAACCCCTTCGAGGAGAAGACCGTGAGCGAGCATCTCAAGGGTGCGGTCGAAGGCACGCGCGATACCGTGCAGCGCGCCCTGGACGAATCGAAGTAGGGCCTGCATGTCTTCGTTGTCGATCTTTCCGGTCCCGGCCTTCAACGACAACTACATCTGGTTCGTCTGCGACGCCGGCCGCCGCCATGTCGCCATCGTCGATCCGGGCGATGCCGCCCCGGTGCTGGCGGCGCTGGAGCGCGAACGACTCGAGCCGGTGGCGATCCTGGTCACGCATCATCATGCCGATCACGTGGGCGGGGTGGCCGAACTCAAGCACCGGTTCCCGCTGCTCACCGTCTACGGTCCGGCGCGCGAGCGCATCCCGCACATCGACGTGCGGCTGAAGCAGGGCGACGTGGTGGAGCTGCGTGCCGTCGGTGCCCGCTTCGAGGTGCTGGACGTGCCGGGTCATACCGCCGGCCACATCGCCTACTACGGTGACGGCGCATTGTTCTGCGGTGACACCCTGTTTGCCGGCGGCTGCGGGCGGGTGTTCGACGGGACCCACGAGCAGCTGGCCGATTCCCTGCAGCGCATCGCCACGCTGCCCGCCGATACGCGCATCTACTGCGCGCACGAGTACACACTGGACAACCTCGGCTTTGCCAAGTGGGTGGAGCCCGACAGCGCGGCCCTGCTGGCGCGCGAGGAGTCGGCGCTGGCGCTACGTCACGACGGACGGCCCACCGTGCCCTCGACCCTGGCCGAGGAGCTGGCCACCAATCCCTTCATGCGTCTGGATGCGCCAACGGTGATCGCGGCGGCCGAGGCGCGTGCCGGGCAGCCGCTGCGTGGTGCGCGCGAGGTGTTCTACGCCATTCGGCAGTGGAAGGACCGGGAGTACGACTAGGGCGTGTCTCAGGTCTGGCGTGCGCCGAGCATGATGACGGCCATGCCCGCCAGCGACAGCGCGATGCCGACGAGATCCCAGCGCGTCGGCTGGGCGCCGTCGATGAGCCACAGCCAGAGGATGGCGATGCTCACATACACACCGCCGTAGGCGGCGTAGACGCGGGCGGCCTCCGTGGGGTGCAGCGAGAGCAGCCAGGCGAACAGGGCGAGGCTCAGCGCCGCGGGGATCAGCAGCCAGGCGGGGCCGTCCTTCTTCAGCCACAGGTAGGGCAGGTAGCAGCCCACGATCTCGGCCAGCGCCGTGAGCACGAACAGCCCCAGGGTCTGCAGCAGGTACATGGTCAGCTGATGAACTGGACGGCAATGCCTTCCTCGGTGCGGCGCACCACGCGCGCGCGGATCACCGGGGTGTCGGCACCGTCACCTTCCGGTTTCTGTGCCTTCACGGTGATCAGCGCGCCGGCCGGCGGCAGCGGGGCCTCGCCCCTGAGTATGAAGGCGCCGCCGTGGCTCAGGTCGCGGGTGCAGAGGACCTGCGGCGGCTGGTCCTCGTAGCGCACCTCGACGTTGAAGCACATCGGCATGCGGGGGTATTCGCGCTGATCGTCGGACATGGCTGAACGGCTCGTCTATTCCGGCGGCAGGCGCACGCCGGATTCCAGGGGTTCCAGCTCGGTGACATCCTTCTTCGCATGGATGCCGAGCTCGGTGAACTTGCGCGCACCCGGCATCACGTTGCGTTCCAGCGACCCCACCGCCTTGTTGTAACTCTCCACCGTGGAGCCGAGCTGGCGGCCCATGCGGCTCATGTGCTCGGTGAAGGTGCCGATGCGCTTGTAGAGGTCCTCGCCGAGCTCGCGGATGCGTTCGGCGTTCTCCGCCACGGCCTGCTGGCGCCAGCCGAAGGCCACCGCACGCAGCAGCGCGATCAGGGTGTTGGGCGTCGAGAGGATCACGCGGTTGGCCAGCGAGTCCTCCAGCAGGGCGGGGTCGTTCTCCAGCGCGGCGGAGAGGAACTGCTCGCCCGGAATGAACAGGATGACGAAGTCCGGCGAGTTCTTGAACTGGGTCCAGTAGGCCTTGCTCGCCAGTTCCTTCATGCGGTCGCGCATCTTGCGCGCATGGCGCTTGAGGTGCTCGGCCCGCTCGCGCTCGTCGTCGGTCTCCATGGCGGCGAGGTAGGCGTCCAGCGAGGTCTTGGCGTCCACCACCAGTTCGCGGCTGTCCGGCATGCGCACGATCATGTCGGGGCGCAGGGCGCCGTCCTCGCCCGCGCGGTGTTCCTGCTCGTAGAAGTCGCAGTGGTCGACCATGCCGGCCAGCTCGGCCAGCCGCCGCAGCGTGAGCTCGCCCCACTGGCCGCGCACCTCGGGGCGGCGCAGCGCCTTCACCAGGTTCTGGGTCTCCATGCGCAGCTGCTGGTGGTCGTTGGCCACCTGCTTGAGGTGCTCACTGATCGAGCCGAAGGCCTGCTGACGTTCCTTCTCCATCTGTCGCAGTTCGCGCTCGGTCTTCTCCAGCGTCTCGCGGATCGGTTTGATCAGCGTCTCGAAGGACTTTTCCTTCTGGTCCAGTTCGGACTTCGCCTGGTTCTGGAACTGCTTTAGATTCTCGCGCGCCAGGCGCAGGAACTCCTCGTTGTTGTGCTTCAGTGCCTGGCTGGAGAGGGCGGCGAAGGAGTCGGCCAGTTGCTTGCGGGCCTCGTCGAGCAGGGCGATCTTCTCGGCGCTGCCGGCCCGCTCGTGTTCGAGTTCGGTGGTCAGGCGTGTGATCCGGTTGTGCTGTTCGAGTTGCTGGCGATGGGCGCGCAGGTGGGCAATGAGGTAGCCGACGAGCAGCCCGGCGAACAGGGCGATGCCGGCGCTGATGAGCAGGAGCGGATCGAGCTGCGCCAGACGCTCCATCATGACAGGGCGGCCCGTTGCGGATCGGCCTCGAGCAGCCAGTCGAGGATCTCGCGCGGCTCGTTGATCATGCCATCCGCACCCCATTCCTCGGGCTTCTGGAATTCGTCGATGTAGCCGTAGAGTGCGACCAGGGTGGCCATGCCGGCGCGGCGGCCGGCCTCGATGTCGCGGCTGGCATCACCCACGTACAGGCATTCGCCGGCGCTGGACCCCGCCAGCTCGCAGGCGTGCAGCATGGGCTTGGGATGAGGCTTGCGCTCGTCGGTGGTGTCACCGCTGACGATGCAGGCGGCGCGCGCGGTCAATCCCAGGGAGGCCATCAGCGGATCGGTGAGAAAGGCCGGCTTGTTGGTCACCACACCCCAGTTCATGCCGTGGCGCTCGATATAGGCCAGCAGGCTGGCCATGCCCGGGAACAGCTCGGTGTCCAGGTGCAGGTTCTCGTTGTAGATGTCGAGAAAGCGCTGGCG
>JAJLKJ010000130.1:0-3823 GCA_033839185.1 Gammaproteobacteria bacterium | reverse complement strand
GCGGCCAGCCGGCGCTCGAACTCGGCACGGTTCACCAGCCCGGTGAGGGCGTCATGGGTGGCCTGCCAGGTCATCTTCTGCGTGAGCTCGCGCGCCATGGTCACGTCGTGGAAGACCATCACCACCCCGATGATGCGCCCGCTGCGATCGCGGATCGGGGCGGCCGAATCCTCGATGGCGATCTCGTGCCCGTGGCGGTTGACCAGGATGGTATTGCTGGTCAGGGCCGCCACCTTGCCCTCGTTCAGGCAGTAGTTCACCGGGTTGTCCAGCGGCTCGCGGCTGATCTCGTTGACGATGGGGAAGATCTCTTCCAGGGTCCTGCCCGCCGCCTCGGCCTGGGTCCAGCCCGTGAGCACCTCGGCGATGGGGTTCATGAACACCACCAGGCCGGACTCGTCGGTGGTGATCACCGCGTCACCGATGGAGTTGAGCGTGACCAGGGCGCGCTCCTTCTCCTCGAACAGCGCGTCCTCGGCCTGCTTGCGCTCGGTGATGTCGGTATTGGTACCCACCATGCGGTAGGCCCTGCCCGTGTCGTCGTGCACCGAGATGCCCCGCTCCAGGTGCCAGCGCCAGCTGCCGTCGCGGTGGCGGATGCGGTGCACGCTCTCGTAGAAGGGGGTCTCGCCGCGCAGGTTCGCCTCGATCGCCGCCCGTGCCCGCGGCAGGTCCTCGGGGTGCACGCGGCTCGACCAGGCCTCCTCCCGGTTGACCAGCTCGTCTTCGGCAAAGCCCAGCATGGCCTTCCAGCGCGGCGAGTAGTACACGGTGTTGCTCTGCGCGTCCCAGTCCCACAGCCCGTCATTGGAGCCGCGCATGGCGAGGTCGAAACGCTCCTCGCTCTGGATCAGCTCCTGCTGGGCGGCGGTCAGGTCCTTCTCCTTCTGCTCCAGCACGTCGAGCATGCGGTTGAAGTCGTCCGCCAGCTGCACGAGTTCCTCGGTGTGCTGCTCCGGGGCGCGCACGCCGTGCTCCCCATCGCGCACCCGCGAGGAGGTGACCACCAGTTCGTGCAGCCCGCGCGTGAGGCGCCGCGCCATGAGCACGGCGAACAGCACGCCGATGAGGATGGCGATCACGGTATAGAACACCCCGTCGCGGGTGATCAGGCGCAGGCCGGCCAGGTTGTCCTGCTGGCTCAGCGCCACCCGGGCCCAGCCGATGTGTTCGCCGTTGACCAGGATGGGCGCCGCCACGTCGATGAGCTGGCGGGTCTCCATCAGCCGATGCGTGCCGGGCGGGGAGTCCAGCAGCTCGCGGCTCACCGGGTCGATGACGTGCTGGCCGGCGTGCCGGCGCTCGGTATGCGCCATCACCTTGCCGCGCGTGCCGAGCACCATGGCGTATTCCAGCCCCGGATAGCTGGCCTGCGAGGCGAGCACCTCCTCCAGGCCGATGACGTCGTTGGCCAGCAGCCAGGAACCGCTGTTGGTGGCCAGCGTCTCGGCCAGACTGGTGACCTGGGCGATGGCCTGGTCGTGCAGGAAGTCGCGCTGCCGTTCGACCAGGTCGAAGACAAAGATGGTCATGAGCACCGCATGCACCAGCGCGATCCCCAGGATGAGCTGGCGCCGGATGGAGCCGAACAGCACCTGGCGCAGTCGGGCGGCGACGGGCGACATCTCAGCGCGCCTCCCGCGGGTCGCGCAGTTCACGCGTGAAGTTCTCGATGAACTCGCGTACCGGCCGGTAGGTCTCGTTGTCCGCCGGCTCGAAGCGCGAAAGTCCCATGCGCGCAAGGATGGCGCGCCCCTCCTCGTGGTTGTGCAGGTCGAAGAGCAGGGCACCCACCTCGGCCGCGATGGCCGGCGGCACGTCCTCGCGCACCACCAGCCCGTTGTTCGGCAGGTTGTCGGTCTGCCACTTCACTTCCAGCGCCGCGGAGAGCTCCGGCCGCTCCCGGGACAGCGTGCGCCAGGGCGGTATCCAGGTGGCGCCTGCCGCCGCCTCGCCCAGATACACGTTCATGATGGCCGACTCCTGCGAGCCCACATAGCGGTTGTCCAGCTCGTGGAAGACGTCGATGCCGTGACTGTGCAGGAAATGCTGCGGCAGCATGGTCGCCGCCAGCGCGGAGGGCGCGGGATAGGCCACGACCTTGCCGCGCAGGTCGCTGAACCCGTCGATGCCGCTGTCCCGGCGCACCAGGATGATGCCGCGGAAGTCCTCGTCGTCGCCCATCTTGCCGAACACCCGGTAGCCATGCTTCAGGGATTCCACGGTCTGGTAGGGGTTGGGCAGGGAAAAGGCGAATTCGCCGGCAAACAGCTTTTCGTCGTAGACCGCATAGTTGCGCGAGGCCTCGAAGCGGAACTCGGCGGCATCGACCTGGCGATTGAGGTAGTCGATGAGCGGGGAGAAGATCTCGTGCAGGCGCGCCGGGTTGTGCAGCGGGTGGATGCCGAAGCGGTAGACGGGCTGCTCCGGCACCGGCGCCGCGCCGTACTGCGGCAGGGTGGGCTCGGCCTCCTGGTTGCAGCCGGCGAGCGCGGCGAGCAGCCACAGGCAGAGCCCCAAACCGGGCAACGATATCCGGGAGATAGCGGTCATGCGTGCATCACTGTCCTGGCAATGGCCGTACCTGTTGCCCGGCCGGGCCGCCGTACATTGCGGCGGCAGTTTTTTGATAATAGCCACAAAAACTACGCTGACATAGTACAGGCCGCGGGCGCGGACCGGCGGCCACCGGGCGACGGAGCGGTGCGTCTGGCCGACCGGCGGGCGGCGAGCCCCGCCTGCCGGGCATCTGCCATGATGGCGGCAGCGGCCCCACGCAACTTTAGCCGCCGACCCGCCGTAGCCGGTAGAATCGTCCCATGCCCCAGTTCACCGCCCCCATCCCGCTGAGCGTCTACGTCCACATCCCCTGGTGCGTGCGCAAGTGCCCCTACTGCGACTTCAACTCGCACGCCCTGCGCGATGAGCTGCCCGAACGCCGTTACGTGGACGCCGTGCTCGCCGACCTGGAGGCCGAACTGCCGGGGGTCTGGGGACGGCGCATCGAGAGCGTCTTCATCGGCGGCGGCACGCCCAGCCTGTTCTCGCCCGAGGCCCTGGACCGGCTGCTGGGCGGCATCGCCCAGCGCCTGCCGCTGCGCCCGGACACCGAGATCACCCTGGAGGCCAACCCGGGCACCTTCGAGCAGGGCCGGTTCGCGGAGTTTCGCGCCCTGGGCATCAACCGCCTGTCCATCGGCATCCAGAGCTTCGACGACTCGATGCTCGAGCGCATCGGCCGCATCCACAACGGCTTCGAATCCCGCCGCGCGGTGGAGATCGCCCAGGCCGCGGGCTTCGACAACCTGAACCTGGACCTCATGTTCGGCCTGCCCGGGCAGACACCCGCCCAGGCCCTGGCCGACGTGCGCCAGGCCGTGCAGGCCGAGCCGACCCATATCTCCTACTACCAGCTCACGCTGGAACCGAACACCCTGTTTCACGCCCACCCGCCCGTGCTGCCGGACGACGACGCCCGCTGGGACATGCAGGAGGCCGGCCAGGAGACGCTGGCCGCCGCTGGCTATACTCAGTACGAGGTCTCGGCCTATGCTCGGCCCGGCCGGCGCTGCCGCCACAACCTCAACTACTGGGAGTTCGGCGACTACCTCGGCATCGGCGCCGGCGCCCACGGCAAGCACAGCGATGCCGCCACGGGGACCATCGTGCGCTACCACAAGCAGAAACAGCCCGCCGCCTACATGGACACCGCCGCCGGTGGCGGCGCGACCATCGCGCGCGAGACGCTCGCCCCGGCCGCCCTGCCCTTCGAGTTCATGCTCAATGCCCTGCGCCTGACCGACGGCTTCGAGGAGGGGCTCTA
>JAJLKJ010000129.1:0-19799 GCA_033839185.1 Gammaproteobacteria bacterium | reverse complement strand
CTATGGCCGGCTCGAGGCCGCCAACGTGGCCGGCAGCGAGGCGGCAACACTCACCATGCCGGTGCGCAGCCGCTATTTCCTCAACGGCGCCTTCGTGGCCAGCACCCAGGACGCCTGCACCACGCTCGCGGTCAGCGACCTTGTGCTATCCAATGCGGCGGCGAGCGATGTGCGCAGCGGGACCATCGCCATCGGCGGCGGCAGCACCAGCGTCAGCCTGGTGAACCCCACGGCCGTGGCTGGTGTGCTCGATGCGGCATTCACCGCGCCGGGCCCCGGCAATACCGGGTACGTGGATGTCTTCATCGACCTCTCCACGGCCACCGGCGCCGATGCCCCCTGGCTCGCCTACGACTGGGACGACAACCCCCTCACCCCCGACGAGGGTCCGCGCGCCCGCGCCACCTTCGGCATCTATTCCGGCAACGAAGGGCAGATCTATCTGCGGGAAGAGTATTGAGGGGCACGGCGGACCGTCAGGCACGGCGAGTTGCAGGACCCCTATCTCCTAACTCCTAACTCCTAACTTCTAACTTCTAACTTCTAACTTCTAACTTCTAACTTCTAACTTCTAACTCCTAACTCCTAACTCCTAACTCCTAACTCCTAACTCCTAACTCCTAACTCCTAACTCCTAACTCCTAACTCCTAACTCCTAACTTCCCTAGCCGTGCCCGACCGCCGGGTCGTCGTCCATGTCGAGTTCGTGGATCTTGCGGGTGAGGGTGTTGCGGCCCCAGCCGAGCAGGCGGGCGGCGTCCTGGCGGCGGCCGCCGGTCTTGCGCATGGCGGCGAGGATCATGATGCGTTCGAACTCGGGGGTGGCGACGTCGAGCAGGCCCTCGGCGCCGCGGGCGAGCTGCTGGTCGGCCCACTGGGCCAGCGACTGCTGCCAGTTGCCGGCCGGTGCCCCGCCCTCGCCCTGCTTGAGCTCGGGCGGCAGGTCGTCGAGCAGGATCTCGCGGCCGGAGGCCATGACGGTGAGCCAGCGGCAGGTGTTCTCCAGCTGGCGCACGTTGCCGGGCCAGTCCAGGCGCGAGAGGAAGTCGAGCACCTCCGGCGAGGGCGACTTGGTCTCCACGCCGAGCTCCGTGGCGGCGCGCTTGAGGAAGTGGGTGAGCAGCAGCGGGATGTCCTCGCGGCGTTCGCGCAGCGAGGGCACGTGGATGCGGATCACGTTCAGGCGGTGGAACAGGTCCTCGCGGAACAGCCCCTGTTTCACCCGTTCCTCCAGGTTCTGGTGGGTGGCGGCGATGATGCGCACATCCACCTTCACCGGGGTGTGGCCGCCGACGCGGTAGAACTCGCCGTCGGCCAGCACGCGCAGCAGGCGGGTCTGCAGCTCGGCCGGCATGTCGCCGATCTCGTCCAGGAACAGGGTGCCGCCGTCGGCCTGCTCGAAGCGGCCGCGGCGCTGGGTCTGCGCGCCGGTGAAGGCCCCCTTCTCGTGGCCGAACAGCTCGGACTCGAGCAGGTCCTTGGGGATGGCGGCGGTGTTGAGCGCGATGAAGGGCTGGTCGGCGCGCGGGCTGTGCCGGTGCAGGGCATGGGCGACCAGCTCCTTGCCGGTGCCCGACTCGCCGTTGATGAGCACGGTGATGTTGGAGCGGCTCAGGCGGCCGATGGCGCGGAACACCTCCTGCATGGCCGGCGCCTCACCGATGATCTCTGGCAGGGGGCCGGAGGTGGTCTCCGCCGCTTCGGCCTTCTCGCGGCGCAGCTGGCAGGCGCGCTTGGCCAGTTCCACCGCCTCCTCCACGTCGAAGGGCTTGGGCAGGTACTCGAAGGCCCCGCCCTGGTAGGCGGCCACCGCGCTGTCGAGGTCGGAGTGGGCGGTCATGATGATGACCGGCATCTCCGGGTGGTCGTGGTGGATGCGCTCCAGCAGGTCGAGACCGTCCATACCGGGCATGCGGATGTCGGTCATGATGGCATCCGGCTCGTCGTGTTCCAGGGCCTCCAGCACGGGGGCCGCACTCTCGTAGCTGACGACCTCGATATCGGCCTTCTGCAGGGCGCGTTCCAGCACCCAGCGGATGGATCGGTCGTCGTCGATTACCCAGACACGTTCATGTGCGCTCATGGTCTACCTCCGCGGTCACTCGCGGTTCAGGTGCTGGTCGGCGGTACGGGCTCCACCGGCAGCAGGATGGTGAATTGGGTGCGCCCGGGGCGCGATTCGTATTCGATCAGGCCGCCGTGCTGGTTGATCAGCGACTGGGCGATGGACAGCCCCAGACCCGTGCCCTCGGCCTTGCCCGAGACCATGGGGAAGAAGACCTTCTCGCGGATCTCTTCCGGGATGCCAGGGCCGTCGTCGATGACGTCGATGCTGGCCACCAGCTTGTGGCGGGTCTGGCCGATGGTGTACTGGCGCTGGACGCGCGTGCGCAGGGTGATCGTGCCGGTATCGCCAACGGCATGGACGGCATTGCGCACCAGGTTGAGCACCACCTGGATGAGCTGGTCGCGGTCGCCGGCGACCGGCGGGATGCTCGGGTCATAGTCGCTGACCAGGTGCACGTCCGGCGGGGCCTCGACGCCCACCAGGCTGCGCACGTGTTCCAGTACCTCGTGGATGTTGATCTCGCGGATGCGCGGCAGGCTGTTGGGGCCGAGCATGCGATCGACCAGGTTCTGCAGGCGGTCGGCCTCGCCGATGATGATCCGGGTGTATTCCTTGAGCTCCTCGTCGTCGAGCTCGTTCTCCAGCAGCTGGGCAGCGCCACGCAGGCCGCCCAGCGGGTTCTTCACCTCGTGGGCGAGGCCGCGCAGCAGGGCGCGGGTGGCGCTTTGCTGCTGCAGCAGGTGTTCCTCGCGGGTGATGCGGATCTGGCGGTCGATGCGCACCATCTCGATGAGCAGGGCGGTGGGCTGGCCCGGGTCCGTGATGGGGGTGACGGTGCAGTCCACGGTCACGGCCTGGCCGCTCAGCAGCACGAGTTCCTTCTCACGGTCCGAATAGGGGTGGGCGCTGGCCAGTGCCTGTGCCAGGTCGGCGTGAAAGTCGTCCTGGCCGGGCAGCAGCTCGCGGAGGGCGAGCCCACGCGCGCGCTGGACGCTGAGGGCGAAGAGGGTCTCGGCCGCCGGGTTGAGGTAGCGGATCGCAAGCTGCGGATCGAGCACGATGACCGCCGTATGGAGGTTTTCCAGGATCGGCAGGTCGATTGTCGGGGCGAGGGTCTTCACATGCTACCTGCTGCAAGAAGTGAACCAATTCCGTCCGTGTCTGCACCATTCGCAGGCAGGGGCCGGAATACCGTGGTTTCAGGGCCCTGGTGAGGCGGTGGCTGGCTGACCAGGCAGGCCCTGGCCGATCCCATATGCACCATTATAGTGCATGTGCAAGATGACGGTGCCGATCGTGCACCGCGAGGTGGCAGGGGCTTACGGGGTGCCGGGGGTGCCCGGGAGGGTCGGGTAACGGGGGGCGGCAGGCTGGGGCGGATAGGAGGGGGTCTTGACGACGGGCGGGTAGGTCAGGGGCTGGCCGGCGGGCGGTGGGGCCCGCCCCACCGTCGCCCGCAGCAGGTGGAAGCTGCTGGAGGTGCGGCGCAGCACCTTGCCGCTGCCATCCAGGATCTCGGCACGGATCTGGTGGGTGCCGCGCGGCACGTTGTTGAGCTGCACCGTGGTGCGGGTGCCGCCGTTGTCGAGCAGGTTGCCGTCCAGGTAGAGATTCAGCCGGTGGCCGGGCTGCAGGTCGGGGCTGATGTCCACGGTGATGGTGACGTTGCCGGCGTTCTCGCGCAGGGCCTCGTCGTCGGGCGGGCTGCTGATGCTGAAGCGGCGGTAGGCAACGGGCTTGGCGTCATCGGCCGTGTCGGCCCCGGTCGTGTCCGTGGTCCCGGCCGGTGGCTTGTAGCTGTCCATGGTCGAGGGCTTGGGGAGGTCGACCGTCTCGGCCGGCTGGTCGCCCGGCGGCGGGGTGTCGGAGAACTGGACGTTGCCCTCCTCGTCCACCCAGCGGTAGACCTGGGCCTGCAGCGAGGCGGTGACGAGCAGTAGCACGGCGGCAAACAGCAGTGATTTCATGTGCACAGTATAGCCCCGCAGTCGGGTGGACTCAGTGACGAGTCTCGCGCCGTGGCGCATCCGGTGCAAGGGTTCGGGGCATAAAAAAACGCCCCGTCGAGACGGGGCGTTTCGGGGTTTGCGGCCTTTCGCGGAAGCGATCAGACGCTGTAGTACATGTCGAACTCGACCGGATGGGTGGTCATGCGGATGCGCGTGACGTCTTCCATCTTGAGCGCGATGTAGGCGTCGATGGTGTCGTCGTCCATCACGCCGCCGGCCTTGAGGAACTCGCGGTCCTTGTCCAGGGCCTCCAGCGCCTGGTCCAGGGCGTAGCAGACCTGCGGGATCTGCTTTTCCTCTTCGGGCGGCAGGTCGTACAGGTTCTTGTCCATGGCGTCGCCCGGGTGGATCTTGTTCTGGATGCCGTCCAGGCCGGCCATCATCAGCGCGGTGAAGGCCAGGTAGGGGTTGGCGGACGGGTCCGGGAAGCGGACCTCGATGCGACGACCCTTCGGGTTGGACACGTAGGGGATGCGGATGGAGGCCGAGCGGTTGCGGGCCGAGTAGGCCAGCATGACCGGCGCCTCGAAGCCCGGCACCAGGCGCTTGTAGGAGTTGGTGGAGCCGTTGCAGAAGGCGTTCAGCGCGCGGGCGTGCTTGATGATGCCGCCAATGTAGTACAGCGCGGTCTCGGACAGGCCGCCGTACAGGTCGCCGGCGAACAGGTTCTTGCCGTCCTTCGCCAGGGACATGTGCACGTGCATGCCGCTGCCGTTGTCACCGACCAGCGGCTTGGGCATGAAGGTGGCGGTCTTGCCGTAGTTGTGGGCCACGTTGTGGATCACGTACTTCAGGATCTGGGTGGAGTCGGCGCGCTTGACCAGGGTGTCGAACTTGGTGCCGATCTCGCACTGGCCGGCGGTGGCCACCTCGTGGTGGTGCACCTCGACCTCGACGCCCATCTCTTCCAGCACCAGGCACATGGCGGAACGCAGGTCCTGCATGGAGTCGACCGGCGGGACCGGGAAGTAGCCGCCCTTCACGCCCGGACGGTGACCGATGTTGCCGCCCTCGTAGACCTTCTCGGAGTTCCAGCCGGACTCGTCGGAGTCGATGGAGTAGAAGGCGCCCTGCATGTCGGCACCCCAGCGCACGTCGTCGAAGACGAAGAACTCGGGTTCCGGACCGAAGAAGGCGGTGTCGGCGACGCCGGTGGACTTGAGGTATTCCTCGGCGCGCTTGGCGATGGAGCGCGGGTCACGGCTGTAGCCCTGCATGGTGGCCGGCTCGATGATGTCGCAGCGCAGGATCAGGGTCGGGTCGGCGAAGAAGGGGTCCATGACGGCGGTGCTGGCATCCGGCATCAGGATCATGTCGGACTCGTTGATGCCCTTCCAGCCCGCGATGGAGGAGCCGTCGAACATCTTGCCGTCTTCGAAGTCGGCCTCTTGGACGGTGTGCGCCGGCACGGAGACGTGCTGCTCCTTGCCCTTGGTGTCGGTGAAACGGAAGTCGATGAACTTGACCCCGTTCTCTTCAATCATCTTCATAACGTCAGCTGCGGACATGGATACTCCTCCGAACGCATGCAGTTTGCTTCGCCGCCAGGGGGCGGCACCATTTCGAAACACTGTGCATCGCAAAGATGCATTAAGCGTGCCACGCCACCGAATGGCGTCGCAGGCCGGTGGAACAGGCAATCACCCGGGCAAAAACGCCCTGACACGCACGCAAAGAGTGCATGGCGGTGGCTTTGTGCACCAGTGTGGTGCGTCAGCGGTAATGCACCACGACCTCGCCGACCTCCGGCAGGGTCTTGCTGGCGGCGGTCAGCGCCTGGGTCGTCTGTTGTGCATCCGCCGGGTCGTCCAGGGCATGCAGGGGCAGGGACAGCTCCAGGTGGATGCGGCCATGCAGGTAGTGTAGCGAGACATTCTCGAGATGTGCGGCCGCCGGGATGCCGGCCCAGGCCTCGCGCAGGCGAGCCACCACCTCGCCGCGCAGCGGCAGGCCCTCGCAGGGCGGGGCGGCCTCGTCGTCCTCGGGGTCGATGTGCACCGTGACGTCGGCCACCTCGTCGAAGGTGTCGATCAGGGTCCTGCGTACCGTCTCGCCGATGTGGTGGCCCTCGGAGACGCTGATACGCGGGCTCACCAGGATGTGCACGTCGGCCAGGGCGTCCCCGCCCATGCGCCGGGTGCGCAGCATGTGCATGTTCTTCACACCGTCCACGTGCAGGATGGTCTGGCGGATCTTGTCCACCATCTCCTGTTCCAGGCCGGTGTCGATCAGCTCCTGCGCGGCATGCCAGGCCAGGTCCCAGCCGATCTTGGCGACCATGGCCGCGACAATGATGGCGGCGATGGCGTCCAGGTAGGGCAGCCCCGCCATGGTGCCGGCCACGCCGATGATGACCACCACCGAGGAGATCGCGTCGGAGCGGCTGTGCCAGGCATTGGCGCGCAGCATCTTGGAGCGGAACTTCTTCGCGTAGTGCATGGTGTAGTGGTAGATCGCCTCCTTGCTCACCACCGAGATGGCGGCGATGACCATGGCCAGCATGGTCGGGTGCAGCAGCAGGTCCGGATGGAACAGGCGGTAGGTCGCATCCCAGGCGATGCCGATGGCCACCGCGATCAGGGTGGCGCCGAGGATGACGGTGGCCGCCGTCTCGATGCGCCGGTGCCCGTAAGGGTGGGCGGCATCCGCCTCGCGATGGGCATGGCGGGCGGCATACAGCACGATGAAGTCGGTCCCCAGGTCCGACAGGGAGTGGATGCCATCGGCGATCAGCGCCTGGGAATGGGCGATCACCCCGACGATGATCTTGGCCACGCCCAGGGCGAGGTCCACCACCGAGCCGATGATGGTGACCTTGAAGGTCTCGCGGTAACGCTGGTGCGCGGCCTGGTCGGCAAAGCCCTCGGGCGGCGCCTCGGCGTGGTGATGGTGGTGATGTCCCATGGTCTCCTCCCGGCCGCACTCAGTCGGCCGCGCCGACCTCGATGTCGATCACGATCTCGTCGTCGGCCTCGTGGATGGCGAGCACCCGGTGGCCGTTGATGCGGCACCAGGCGGGGATGTCCTGCTTGACGCCCGGGTCGGTGCAGGTCACCGCCAGGGTGTCGCCCGGGACGAGTTCGCGGATGCGGTCCTGTGTGCGGATCACGGGCATCGGGCAGAGCAGGCGGCGGGCGTCGAGGGTGTGCTGCACGGCGCTAGACCCAGTTGAGCTGCAGCTCGGTCTCGTGGGCGATGCGCTGGCGCAGGATCGCGCGGAACACGTCCGGGTCCTTGGTATGCGTGATCTCGCCCGGGCGCGGGAAGTGCAGGTCGTGCAGGCGCGACAGCCAGAAGCGCAGCGCCGCGGCGCGCAGCATCACCGGCCAGGCGCCGCGCTCGATGGGCTTGAGCGGGCGTACGGCGTGGTAGGCCCGCATCATGGCGCGGGCGCGCTCCAGGTCCAGGCTGCCGTCGGCCTCGCTGCACCAGTCGTTCACCGTCACGGCCAGGTCGTAGAGCAGGGCGTCGTTGCAGGCATAGTAGAAGTCGATGATGCCGGTGAGTTCGTCGCCCTCGAACATGGCGTTGTCGCGGAACAGGTCGGCGTGGATCACGCCGCGCGGCAGGTCGGTGAAGCGGTACAGCCCTTGGAAGCGGATCTCCTCCTCGAGCAGGGCGGCATCGTCCTGGTCCAGCTTCGGCATCACGGCCTCGGCCGTCACACGCCACCACTTGGGGCCGCGGTCGTTGGGGCGGATCGCCGGATAGTCGGCCGCCGCCACGTGCAGCCGGGCCAGGGCGGTACCCATGGCGGCGCACTGGGCCGCGCTCGGGTGCTCGGGGCTGGCGCCGTGCAGGCGCATCACCAGTGCGGCCGGCTTGCCCTTGAGGGTCTGCAGGTAGTCGCCGTCGCGGTCGGCCACCGGGTGGGGGCTGGGCACGCCGCGGTCGGCCAGATGGGCCATCAGGCCGAGGAAATACGGCATCTCGTCGGCCGTGTGCTTCTCGAACAGGGTGAGCACGTAGCGGCCGCCGCTGGTGGTGACGAAGTAGTTGGTGTTCTCGATGCCGGCGCTGATGCCCTGGAAATCCTCCAGGCTGCCGACCTCGAAGCGTTGCAGAAACTGCTTCAGTTCGTCTTCGTTGACAGGCGTGAATACGGACATGCGGGTTCTCGGATTGCGCGCGTTACCAGCGGAAGATGGTCCAGGAAGGGATCATGAACTTGGGGTCGAGCTCGTACATCTGGTGTTCCAGCTCGCCGTCGCCGTCGGCGTCGACCAGGTAATAGGGCTCGCCGCGCTTCGGCGTCACCTTGATCATGTAGAGCTGGCCCTGGATGCGGTACTCCTCCACCTCCTGGTCGGCCTCGCGGCGGATGGTGATGTCGGGCTCCATCAGGGCCTCGGTGGCGGACTCACCCTCGATCAGCGGGGGCGGCGGCGGGACCTCGGCCGTGTCGGCGCCGTCCACGGCATGGGCCATGGGGGTGAGGGCCAGCAGAAGAATGGGCAGCAGGCGTTTCATCACAGCTCCATGAGTTTTTCGCGCTCGGCGGGGGACGGCTCGAAGCCCGTGCCTTCGTAGAACTCGAAGATGGCGTTGACCACGTCCTTCGGGTCGTCGACCAGCATGAACAGGTCGAGGTCGGCCTCGTCGATGGTCTTCTCGGCGGCCAGCGTGTGCCGGAACCAGTCGATCAGGCCCTTCCAGAAGGGGGAGTGCACGAGGATGATCGGGATGCGGCGGGTCTTGCCCGTCTGCACCAGGGTGAGGATCTCGGCCAGCTCGTCCAGCGTGCCGAAGCCGCCGGGCAGCACCACGTAGGCCGAGGCGTACTTCACGAACATCACCTTGCGCGAGAAGAAGTGGCGGAACCCCAGCGAGATGTCCTGGTAGGGGTTGCCGATCTGCTCGTGCGGCAGCTGGATGTTGAGCCCGATGCTCGGCGACTTGCCGCCGTAGGCGCCCTTGTTGGCCGCCTCCATGATGCCCGGGCCGCCGCCGCTGACCACGGCGAAGCCGGAGTTGGACAGCTCCAGGGCGATCTCCTCGGTGAGCTTGTAGATGGGGCTCTCCGGCGGGATGCGGGCCGAACCGAAGATGCTCACCGAGGGCTTGATGCGCGCCAGGCGTTCGAAGCCCTCCACGAACTCGGCCATGATCTGGAAGATCTTCCAGCTCTCCCGCGTGAGGACGGAGTCGTCCATGGGCAGGAGTACCGGGTGGCTGGCGCGATCGCTGGATTTCATGCTGTCGGGGACCGGTGTCGTCGGGCTGGTCGTAACGGGAGACGCGATTCTTACACATTACGGGGCGCGCTGTCTTGAGGGCGCCTCTCACCTTGTAGCCCGTGCGCCTTTGAGGTGCAATAGACCGTTCACTCCCGCAGACGCAGACTCCCGATGGCCAAGCAGACCCCCAAACCCCTCGTCCTCGTCGACGGCTCGTCCTACCTCTACCGGGCCTTTCACGCCCTGCCGCCGCTGACCAACGCCGCCGGCGAGCCGACCGGCGCCATGTACGGCGTGGCCAACATGCTGCGTCGCCTGTTGAAGGACTACGACCCCGAGCACATGGCCGTGGTCTTCGATGCCCGGGGCAAGACCTTCCGCGACGACATGTACCCCGAGTACAAGGCCACCCGCCCGCCCATGCCGGACGAGCTCGGCGCCCAGGTCGAGCCGCTGCACGAGATCGTGCGCGCCCTGGGGCTGCCGCTGCTGATGGTCGAGGGGGTCGAGGCCGACGACGTCATCGGCACGCTGTCGCGCCAGGCCACGGAACAGGGCATCCCGGTGGTGGTCTCCACCGGCGACAAGGACATGGCACAGCTCGTCAACGAACACGTCACCCTGGTCAACACCATGACCGACACCACCCTGGACGTGGCGGGGGTGAAAGAGAAGTTCGGCGTGCCGCCGGAGCGCATCGTCGACTACCTCGCCCTGATCGGCGACAAGGTGGACAACGTCCCGGGCGTGCACAAGTGCGGGCCCAAGACCGCGCTCAAGTGGCTGGAGGAATACGACACGCTGGAGGGCGTCATCGCGCACGCCGACGAGATCAAGGGCAAGGTCGGCGAGTACCTGCGCGAGGCGGTCGACCAGCTGCCGCTGTCGAAGGAGCTCGTTACCATCCGCTGTGATCTGGACCTCGACGAGACGCCGGAGACGCTGAACCTGCGCGAGCCCGACGAGGAGCGGCTGCGCGAGCTCTTCAGCCGCTACGAATTCAAGACCTGGCTGGCGGAGCTTGCGGCCGCCGGCGAAGGCGAGGTGGTGACCGATGCGCCGAAGACGGCGGATGCCCGCTACCTGGCCATCCACGACCAGGCGGACTTCGACGCCTGGCTCAAACGGCTTCAGGCCGCCGAACTCTTCGCCTTCGACACCGAGACCACGGCGCTGGAATACATGCGCGCACGCATCGTCGGCCTGTCCTTCGCCATCGAGCCCGGCGAGGCGGCCTACGTCCCCCTGGCCCACGACGACCCGGACGCCCCGCCCCAGCTCGACCGCGACGCCGTGCTCGCGGCGCTGAAGCCCCTGCTGGAGGACCCGGACCGGGCCAAGGTCGGCCATCACCTCAAGTACGACCGCAACGTGCTGGCCAACCACGGCATCGAACTCAACGGCATCCGTCACGACACCATGCTCGAGTCCTACGTGCTCAACTCCACCGCCAGCCGACACGACCTCGACACGCTGTGCGAGAAGCACCTCGGCCACCGCAACATCGCCTACGAGGACGTGGCCGGCAAGGGCGCGAAGCAGGTGACCTTCGACCGGGTGAGCATCGAGGCGGCCACGCCCTACGCGGCCGAGGACGCCGACATGACCCTGCAGCTGCACCGCCGCTTCTGGCCCGAGCTCGAGCAGCTGGAGCGCCAGCGCGCGCTGTACGAGACCATCGAGATCCCGCTGGTGCCTGTGCTCTCGCGCATGGAGCGCACCGGCGTGATGGTGGACGCCGACCAGCTCTTCGCCCAGAGCCACGAGCTGGCCGAGCGCATGGCCGAGATCGAGCGCCAGGCCTTCGACGAGGCCGGCCAGGAATTCAACCTGGGCTCGCCCAAGCAGATCCAGGAGATCCTGTTCGACAAGCTGGGACTCCCGGTCATCCGCAAGACGCCCAAGGGCGTGCCCTCCACCGCCGAGGACGTGCTCGAACAGCTGGCGCTGGACTACCCGCTGCCGCGCATCCTCCTCGAGCACCGTTCCATGGCCAAGCTCAAGTCCACCTACACGGACAAGCTGCCCGGGCAGATCGACCCCGACACCGGGCGCGTGCACACCTCCTACCACCAGGCGGTAGCCTCCACCGGCCGGCTCTCCTCCTCCGACCCCAACCTGCAGAACATCCCGGTGCGCACCGAGGCGGGCCGGCGCATCCGTCAGGCCTTCGTCGCGCCAGAGGGGCGGCGCATCCTCGCCGCCGATTATTCCCAGATCGAGCTGCGCATCATGGCGCACCTGTCTGGCGACGAGGGGTTGCTCAAGGCCTTCGCGGCCGGCCAGGACATCCACCGCGCCACCGCCGGCGAGGTCTTCGGCGTGAAGCCCGAGGCCGTCTCCGCCGACCAGCGGCGCGCGGCCAAGGCCATCAACTTCGGCCTGATCTACGGCATGTCCGCCTTCGGCCTGGCGCGCCAGCTTGGCGTGGAGCGCGGCGTGGCGCAGGAGTACATCGACCTCTATTTCAGCCGCTACCCGGGCGTGCGCGAGTACATGGACGCCACCCGCGAGCGGGCCCGCGAGCAGGGTTATGTGGAGACCGTGTTCGGCCGGCGCCTGTACCTGCCCGAGATCAACGCGCGCAATGCCCAGCGCCGGCAGTACGCGGAGCGCACCGCCATCAACGCCCCCATGCAGGGCACGGCCGCGGACATCATCAAGCGCGCCATGATCGCGGTGGATGGCTGGATCCAGCAGGACAGGCCGCCCGTCACCATGATCATGCAGGTGCACGATGAGCTGGTGTTCGAGGTGGACGAGGGCGCCGTGGATGCGGCCCGCGAGCGCATCGTGGCCCTGATGAAGGACGCGGCGGAACTTCGCGTGCCGCTGGAAGTCGATACGGGTGAGGGTAACAACTGGGATGAAGCGCACTGACTCTGCGCCCCGAGCCTAGACAGCGTCCCCGAAGCGTTCTGTGCCCCAACAGAACTTTTCTACCGAGGCAGAGTCAGAGTATTTGAGCGCTTAGCCCGGCGCTTATCCTCCCGCTTCCCTCCCTGAGCGGGTAAAGGCTCGGACTCCCCAAGCCGAGCCGGTGACTGGCCCCGATCTTCGCCCCCCAAAGAAGATCGGGGCTTTTTTTTGCCTCTCTGGTTTCAGCCACAGAGCGCACAGAGGCCACAGAGTGAAAACCCTGCGGCCCCCATGCCCTTGTGCTCTGGCCGTCAGTGCGCCGAATCCCGGTTCTCGAACCAGGGGCTCGCTGCGGGCGTCTTTGCCTTCGTGGCCGCTGTGGCAGGCCCTACACTCCGTGATCGGCCGGTTGGTCGTCTGTCGGCCATTCCAGCCAGGCATCGAGCACGGCATAGGCGTCTTCCGTGCCGGTCTTCTTCAGCGAGGAGAAGGGCTGGGCGGTGGCCGCGAGGCCGCGCTCGCGCAGGGTCTTCTGCACCTGGAGTACGGTGTTGCGGGCGGCGCCGAACTTGAGCTTGTCGGCCTTGGACAGGAGGATGTGCACCGGCAGGGCGCGGTGGTGACACCAGTCCAGCATCTGCCAGTCGTAGTCGGTGAGCGGGTGGCGGATGTCCATCACCAGCACCAGGCCGCGCAGCGAGGCGCGGCCGGCCAGGTAGCCGCCGATCATCTGTCCCCAGTCCTTGCGGATCTTCTCCGGCACCTTGGCATAGCCGTAGCCCGGCAGGTCGATCAGGCGCCGGCCCGCGGGGAGGTCGAAGACGTTGATGAGCTGGGTGCGCCCCGGCGTCTTGCTGGTGCGGGCCAGCGCGCGCTGGCTGCACAGGGTGTTGATGGCACTCGACTTGCCCGAGTTGGAGCGGCCGGCGAAGGCCACTTCAAAGCCCTCATCGGCGGGCAGGGCGCGGGCATTGGGGGCGCTTTTGAGGAAGCGGGCCTGATTGTAGACGGGATGCATGTAATCCTGAGTGCCTCGGTGTGAAAAGCATTAATTTTTGCGGGCCTGGGGCTTCTATGGTATATAGTTCGGCCATTTTTGCAGCACCCCGTTTGTCGGGGGTCCCCAAGACCAGCGCAAAAATCCCAAATTCGTTACTCGAGGAGCCTTTCCAAATGAAAAAGCTGCTGATGATCGCTCTCGCGAGCCTGAGTCTTTCCGTCGCCGGTAATGCGCTGGCCGCTGGCAACGCCGCCGCCGGCAAGGCCAAGTCGCAGTCCTGCGCCGCCTGCCACGGTGCGGATGGTAACAGCGCCAGCGCCGATTTTCCCAAGCTGGCCGGCCAGCACCAGGAATACCTCTACAAGCAGCTCAAGCAGTACAAGTCCGGTGAGCGCGCCAACGCCATCATGGCGGGCCAGGTTGCCGGCCTGAGCGACCAGGACATGCAGGACCTGGCCGCCTACTTCGCCAGCCAGACCATCAAGGGCGGCACCGCCGACGAGACCAAGGTCGAGCTGGGCAAGGCCATCTACCGTGGTGGCAACACCGCCTCCGGCGTGGCCGCCTGCATGGCCTGCCACGGCCCGAACGGCGCCGGCAACCCGGATGCCAAGTTCCCGGCCCTGGCCGGCCAGCACGCCAAGTACACGGCCGCCCAGCTGCGCGCCTTCCGTGCGGGCGAGCGCGCCAACGATGCCGGCAAGATGATGCGCAACGTCGCCGCCAAGATGACCGACGCGGAAATCGACGCCGTCGCCGAGTACATCGCCGGCCTGCGTTGATCGCAGCCACAGGGCAGAAAACGGAAAGGGTGGCCTCGGCCACCCTTTTCTTTTGTCCACAGAAAAGCTGGGGTGTCTTGACGTCATTCTGCGGTATGATGTCGCGCTACACGTCCGACAGCGCCCTTAGTTGATTGCATGAGCACCAAGACCGCCGCCGCCCGCCCCTCGCGCTCCATTGCCTCCATCCTGGTCGAGTTCCTGGGCTCCATGAACCTCGCCATCACCCTGCTGGTGGCCCTGGCCATCGCCTCGGTGATCGGCACGGTGCTGCAGCAGAACCAGCCCTACGCCGACTACATCCTCAAGTTCGGGCCCTTCTGGCACGACATGTTCCTGGCGCTGGATCTCTATAATGTGTATTCGGCCACCTGGTTCGTGGTGATCCTCGGCTTCCTGGTGCTGTCGACCAGCGTCTGCATCTACCGCAACGCCCCGGGCATGGTGCGCGACATGCGCAGTTTCCGGCTCAGCGCCAAGGCCAAGTCCCTGCGCACCTTCCGCCACGTGGAGGAGCGCGAGTTGGCCGCATCGCCCGAGGAGGTGACGCAGCTGGCGGCGCGTTTCCTGGCCGTCGAGGGCTATCGCATGCGCGAGAAGGACCACGGCGACCACCGGGTGCTGGCGGGCATGCGTGGCGGCTGGAACCGCCTGGGCTATTTCTTCACCCATGTGGCCATCGTGATCATCTGCATCGGCGGCCTGATGGACGGGCAGCTGCCGCTCAAGATCTCCGAGACCATGGGCACACGACAGATCGAGACCCGTGACATCCCGGCCTCCCAGGTGCCGGACAAGAGCCGCATCGGCCCGGGCAACATGTCCTTCCGCGGCAGCGTGGACATCCCCGAGGGTACGCGGGCCAACATCGTCTTCCTGCCCATGCGCGAGGGCTATTTCGTGCAGGAGCTGCCCTTCGCCGTGGAGGTGAAGGAATTCCGTGTCGAGCACTACGACAACGGCCAGCCCAAGTCCTTCGAGAGCGATCTCGTCATCCACGACGACCAGCTCGAGCAGCCGCTGGAGCAGACCATCGCCGTGAACCACCCGCTGGTCTACCGCGGGCACGCCATCTACCAGTCCAATTTCGGTGACGGCGGCTCCAAGCTCGGCCTGCGCCTGTGGCCGCTGGATACGCAGAAGAACGAACCGGTGGCGCTCACCGGACGCGTGTTCGAGACCTATCCGGTCGAGACGGCCGACGGCACCATGCGCCTGGAGCTGGCCGATTTCCGCCTGTTCAACATCAATCCCGTGGTGGACGAACAGGGGGAGACGCATCAGCGCAACATGGGGCCGGCCTTCACCTTCCGCATGCGTGACGAGACCGGCGTGGCCCGCGAGTTCATGAACTACATGGCCCCGGTGGAGCAGGAAGGCCGGCTCTTCTACATCAGCGGGGTGCGCGAGAGCCAGGCGGAGGATTTCCGCTACCTGCACATCCCGGCCGACGGGAACGGAACGCCCGAGCTGTTCATGGCGATGCTGGCCTACCTGCAGAACCCGGGCGCGGTGCGCGATATCGCCGATGCCACGGCCATGGCCAGCCTGCAGCGCTCGCCGGAGCCGGTCACGCCGGAGCTGCGCGAGCAGCTGGCCAGCCTGATGGCCCGCATGCTGGAGCTGTTCGGCGAGGGCGGCTTCGAGGCCATCGAGCAGGACATCGTCACCAATGTCCCGTCCGAGTCCCAGCAGGAGGCGGCCAATTCGCTCATGACCCTGTGGCGCTCCGCCATGCAGGCGCTCTATCTGCGCGTGCTGGCCGACCGCGGCGTGGCGCCGGCGGATGCCGACTGGCAGTTCTTCGACGATGCGGTGGGCGCGCTCGCCAGCCTGCCGTTTTATGGAAACCCTTACTACATCCAGCTGTCAGACTTCGAGCAGGTGGAGGCCTCCGGCCTGCAGATCACCAAGTCACCCGGCAAGGATCTGGTGTATTTCGGCAGCGTGATGCTCACCATCGGCATCTTCCTGCTGTTCTACCTGGCGCACCGCCGCCTGTGGGTGTGGGTGGAGCCGACCGAGCGCGGCAGCCGGGTGATCTTCGCTGGCACCTCCAATCGGAATGTGCTGGAATTCGACAAACAATTCGTCCGCCTGAAGGAGTCGCTGTTCGGCCTGTTCAAGGCCTGAGGCGGCCCCCGCGGGGTGGCTGAGACATCATGGGGGAGTGAGCATGTCCGTCCCGAACGAAGCCCTTTCCGGGCTGGAACGCGAGTCCTGGATCAAGCGCCTGAGCGCCTTCGACTGGATCTGGGCGGTGCTGGTGATCATCGGCACGGTCTGGGCCTATGGCGAATACCACGCCAACATGGATGTCTACGAGATCGGCATCCTGTTCGGCACCGCCCCGGCGCTGATCTGGCTGGGCTGGTTCTGGAAGCCCGCCCGCCCCTACCTGATCGTCAGCGCGCTGATCAGCCTCTTCGCCCTGTGGCTCTACGGTGACGACTTCGGCATGGGTCGCACCGCCCTCCACCAGCTGGAGGAATCCTCCTTCTTTCTCAAGTTCCTGATCTCCTCGCAGTCGGCCATCATGTGGATGAGCGCCCTGTTCGTGCTCTCCACCGTCGCCTACTTCCTGGCCCTGTTCACCAGCAACGAGTTCACCGGCAAGGTCGCCACCGCCATCACCTGGAGCGCCCTGACCATGGGCCTGGTCGGCATGCTGGTGCGCTGGTACGAGTCCTACCTGATCAATCCGGAGTACGGCCACATCCCCGTCTCCAACCTCTACGAGGTCTTCATCCTCTTCTGCCTGATCACGGGCCTGATGTACCTCTACTACGAGGGCCGTTACAGGAGCCGTGCCCTGGGCGGTTTCGTGATGCTGGTGATCAGTGCCGCCGTGGCCTTCCTGCTCTGGTACCACTTCACCCGCGATGCGCACGTCATCGAGCCGCTGGTGCCGGCGCTCAAGAGCTACTGGATGAAGATCCACGTGCCCGCCAACTTCGTCGGCTACGGCGCCTTCGCCCTGGCGGCGATGGTGGGCTCGGCCTGGCTGCTCAAGTACCACCACGACCATCCCAGCCGCAAGCTGGCGGTGATCGTGCCCGTGGCCATCTTCCTGGTGATCGGCGGCTGGTCGCTGGCCACCGGGCTCAAGGATGCCGAGCTCAGCGCCGGCCTGCTGCTGTTCGCGGTCGGGAAGGGGCTGGCCTGGGCGGCCGGCCTCAGCCTGATCGGCTGGCTGAGCCTGCGCGAGCGCGCCTACCGCGCCCTGCCATCGCTGGAGCTGATGGACGATGTCATGTACCGCGCCATTGCGGTGGGCTTCGCCTTCTTCACCATCGCCACCATCCTCGGCGCCATGTGGGCGGCCGAGGCCTGGGGTGGCTACTGGTCCTGGGACCCCAAGGAGACCTGGGCGCTGATCGTCTGGCTGAACTACGCGGCCTGGCTGCACATGCGCTTTACCAAGGGCTGGCGCGGCGAGCCCATGGCCTGGTGGGCGATCGTCGGTCTGTTCGTCACCCTGTTCGCCTTCGTCGGCGTGAACATGTTCCTCTCGGGCCTGCACTCCTACGGCGAGCTCTGATCCCGGCGGTTCACGCCGGGTTCACCGCTGCCGGTCTAACGTCCCTGTCACCGGCGCCACGCGGCGCCGGTGACACCATCGGAAAACCACGCAACACACCGAGGATGCCGTGATGAAAAACTGGACCCTGGGCCTTGCCGGCCTGCTCCTGATGCTGGCGTTGCCGCTGGCGATGGCGGAGGAATACATCGAGGGTGCGCACTACGAGCGTATCGAGCCGCCCATGCAGACCCGCAGCCCCGACGGCCAGGTGGAGGTGCTGGAGCTCTTCTGGTACGGCTGCCCGCACTGCTTCTCGCTGGAGCCGCACCTGGAGGCCTGGCTGAAGGACAAGCCGGACAACGTCAGCTTCCTGCGCGTGCCGGCGGTGCTCAACCCGAACTGGACCACCCATGCCCAGGCCTACTATGCGGCCGAGGCCATCGGCGAGGTGGAGACCATCCATGGCCCCATGTTCCAGGCCATCCACGTGCAGCGCCGTCGCCTGAGCACGCCCGACCAGATCCTGCGCTTCGTCGGCAGCCTGGGCGTGGACACCGAGGCCTTTGCGCAGGCCTTCAACGATCCCGCCATCCGTGGCCGTCTCCAGGAGTCCTTCGAGATCGGCCGTGCCAGCCAGTCCAGCGGCGTACCGACCCTGGTCGTGGCCGGCAAGTACCGTATCACCGCCTCGCTGGCCGGCGGCTACCCGGAGATGCTGGACGTGGCCGACTACCTCATCCGGCAGGAAGCCGGTCAGCGGTGAAGGCGGCCGAGCTCTTCGTCCGCTGCCTGGAGAACGAGGGCGTCGAGTACGTCTTCGGCGTACCCGGTGAGGAAAACCTGGACGTGATGGACGCCCTGCTCGACAGCCGGGTGCGCTTCGTCACCACCCGCCACGAGCAGGGCGCCGCCTTCATGGCCGACGTCTACGGCCGGCTCACCGGCCGCGCCGGGGTCTGCCTGTCCACCCTGGGGCCGGGGGCGACCAACCTGGTCACCGGCGTGGCCGACGCCAACCTCGACCACGCCCCCCTGGTGGCCGTGGCCGGCCAGGCCTCGACCGACCGCCTGCACAAGGAATCCCACCAGGTGCTGGACCTGCAGCAGATGTTCCAGCCCATCACCAAGTACGCCTCGCGCATCCTCGAGCCCGGCATCGTGCCCGAGGTGGTGCGCAAGGCCTTCAAGCTCGCACAGAGCGAGAAGACGGGCGCCTGCTTCATCGAGTTCCCGGAAAACGTCGCCGAGATGACCACCGACGCCGCGCCGCTGCCGGTGATCACCATGCATGCCCCCTATGCCTCCGATGCCCGGGTGGCCGAGGTGGCCGATGTGCTCTCCAACGCCCGTGCGCCGATGATCCTGGCCGGGCATGGCGTGGTGCGTGCCGGGGCCAGCGAGGCCCTGGCGGTGTTCGCCGAGAAGCTGCGCATCCCGGTGGCCAACACCTTCATGGCCAAGGGCGTGATCCCCTTCCGTCATCCCATGGCGCTGGGCAGCGCGGGGCTGCAGGCCCGCGACCACGTCGCGCTGGGCTTCGACAAGGCCGACGTGATCATCTGCATCGGCTACGACCTGGTGGAGTACCACCCGCACCTCTGGCACCCGGGGCGTGACCGCTGCATCGTGCACATCGCGCAGACGCCGGCCGAGGTGGACGCCCACTACACGGTGCGCACCGGGCTGGTCGGCGACATCGGCGAGAGCCTGCGGCGCATCGGCGAACTGGCCACGCCGCACGAGGGCAACCCGCTGCGTCCCCTGCGCCAGGCGCTGATCGACGAGATGAACGAACACAAGGATGACGACTGCGTGCCGGTGAAGCCGCAGAAGCTCATCTGGGACCTGCGTACCGCCCTGGATCTCGAAGACATCGTCGTCTGCGACGTGGGGGCCCACAAGATGTGGATGGCGCGCATGTTCCGCTGCGAATACCCCAACACCTGCCTGATCTCCAACGGCTTTGCCAGCATGGGTATTGCCGTGCCCGGCGCCATCGCCGCCAAGCTGGTCGCCCCCCAGCGACACGTGGTCGCGGTCACCGGCGATGCGGGCTTCATGATGAACTCGCAGGAGATCGAGACCGCCATGCGCCTCAAGCTGCCGCTGGTGATCCTGATCTGGAACGACAACGCCTACGGCCTCATCGAGTGGAAGCAGATGAACCGCTTCGGCCGCCCGGCGCACGTGGACTTCACCAACCCGGATTTCGTCAGATACGCCGAGGCCTTCGGCGCAAAGGGTTACCGGGTCGGCGAACACGGCAGCCTGGCCGAGATCCTGCAAAAGGCCCTGGCCGAGGACACCGTCACCGTCATCGACTGCCCCGTGGACTACTCCGAGAACCTCAAGCTCACGCAGAAACTCGGCGAGCTGGTGCC
>JAJLKJ010000128.1:0-12025 GCA_033839185.1 Gammaproteobacteria bacterium | reverse complement strand
TAGAGCAGGGCCGTGCCCTCCAGCCGGCGCAGCCGTGCCTGGCGGGGGTATTGGCGGTGGCGCTCCAGCCAGGCCCGCAGTGTGGCGAGGTAGTCGGCCTCGGCGCCTGGCATGCCGCCGCCGGCTGACTGTCCAGCATGGATGGCGGGTGGCTGTAGTGCCTGACTGGTGTCGACTGGTGGTTTTGCTGCGGCCGGCGCCGGTGTGGGCACGGGCTTGGCTGCAGGTGCAGGCTCAGCCGGGACGGGGCGCGGTTCGGGTTCCGGTGCGGGTTCCGGTGCGGGCTCCGTCGCCTCCGTTTCCTCCGTCTCACGGGTTGCCGTGGGCTCGGTTGGCGCAGCCGCCACCAGGCCGATCTCGATGCCGGACTCGCCGGTCGCCGCGGCCGTGGCCGCCGGCGGCTCGTACAGCGCCATGGCGGCCACCAGGTGCGCGGCCACGGCCAGCGGCAGGGCAATCCACCAATGGTGTCGGCGCACGGACATCAGTGCCCACGCTCCAGGGTAAGGAGCTGTATGCGCTGCACGCCGGCCTCGCGCAGGCTGCCCATCAACGACACCAGCGTGGCCGCTTCGACCTGTGCGTCCGCCTTCACCTGGACCCGCTCGGGCACGTCACCCGTCGCATTCTGCAATGTTGTACCGAGGCTCTCGGCTTCCGTTTCCTGTGCCCCCACGGCCAGGCGGCCGTCAGCACCCAGGTGGATCACGATCAGGCGTTCGGTGGTTTCAGGGGCGTCGGCCTCGGGGGGCTGGATGGCAAAGGGTTCGGCCTGCTGGATGCTGCCGGCGATCATGAAGAAGATCAGCAGCAGGAAGACGATGTTGATGAGCGGCAGGATGCGCTCGTCGTCATCGTCGCCTGCATGCCAGTGCGCGGGCTGGAAGGGGTTCCTCATCTGCCTCATGGCCTGCGCCCTGTCTCCACCAGCGAGACATCGGTGGCACCGGCGCGCCTTGCCTGGTCGAGTGCATCGATGACGGCCTGCAGCGGCACGCCGCTGCGCGGTTCGATCCGTATGCCCGCATCGGGATGTGCCGCGAGGTGCCCGGTGATGCGTGCGGACAGGGCGCCGGGCGCGATGGCCTGCCTGGCGATGCGCCAGTCGTCTGCAGTGTGCAGCACGATACGCAAGGAGCTGTCCTCGCCGCTGGCTGTCGCACCGGGGGCGCTGACGGCGAGGTCGAGGCTGCGCCAGTCGAGAAAGTTCGATACCAGCATGAAGAACACGAGCAGGATGAAGACCACGTCGATGAGCGAGGTGAGGCTGACCCGGGCGCGCATGCGCCCGGCCGCGTGAAGTCCCTCAGCCCGGAACGGTTGCACTGCGTCCTGCCACGGCGCGCTCGGCATGCGGCTGCTCCTCGATGTTCTGTACGTGCAGTTCCTGTTCCTCCCCCAGGCGTTCGGTGAAGACCTGCGAGACGGCATCGTTCATAACATGTGCCAGGCGTGCGAGGCGACGGTCCAGCAGGTTGGCGATGACGATCACCGGGATGGCGACCGCCAGGCCGACCGCGGTGGTGAGCAGGGCCTCCCAGATCCCGCCGGACAGCACCGAGGGATCGACGTGCGCACCGGCCGCCTGCAGCTGCTGGAAGGCCTTGATCATGCCGAGCACGGTGCCGAGCAGACCGAGCAGGGGGGCGAGGCTGGCGATCACCTCCAGCGCGCGCAGGTGGGCGCGCAGCTGCTCCAGGCGCTCGGCGCCCAGGCGATAGACCTCCTCGCGGATCTTCGCCTCGGGCAGCTCGCGCAGCTGGCCGCGGATTGCGGCGGCGAGCACCTGCGCCACCGGGTTGGGCGAGTGGCGCACCTGCATGAGGGCTTCGCGACGCCGGCCGCCGCGGTGCAGGGCCAGCGCGTTGCGCACGGGGCGCAGCTGGCCCAGTCGCGCGGCGCGGAACTGCAGCAGCTTGACCAGCAGGATGCTCAGCGCGAGCACCGACATGGCCAGCAGGATCATCACCACCGGGCCGCCGATCTGCATCCAGGCGAGGGCATCGGTGAATGGTCCGTCTGATCCGGGTTGGGTGAGCAGATTGTCCATGGTCAGGACCTCCTTGCCGCGAGGCGTTGTGCCTCGATGTGGGTTGAACGGCTGCCGGTGCGTGTCCGCTCACGTCGCAGCCGGCGCTTGCGCCACCAGACGTAGCCGCCGGTGAGCAGCAGGGCGACTGGCAGCAGGCCAGTGAACAGGACGAGCAGGCGGCCGGGCAGGCCGAAGGCATCGCCGATGTGCAGCGGGTACTTGTAGTCCGAGACCCGCACGCCGGTGCCGGCGCTGCGCCAGTCGTGCACCTGCAGGACCTCGGCGCTGTAGGGATTTACCGCGATGAAGCTGCGGCCGTTGGGATGGGGGTTGGCCGCATGGCGCAGGCGCACCACCGCGGCCCGGCCGGGCTCGCGCGCAAACGTCACCGACATCGGTGTGGCCTCGGGCAGGCTGGCCTGTGCCGCGCGTATCCAGGCCGAGACCGGGGTCGTTGCGGATGCCACCGTCACCTGTGGTGCTGGCGTCGGCGTGGGACCACCGAACAGGCCGACGAGCCAGCCCAGGGTGATGCCATGAAACACCAGCATGGCCCCGGTGACGACCACGACCAGGATGAAGGGGGCGGCAAGCGCCCCCATCACCCGGTGCAGGTCATACATGCGAGGCAGTCCACCGGACGACCACTTGATGCGGAATGCCTTGCCCGGGTCGCGCCGCGATGGCCACCACAGCACCAGTCCGCTGATGAGCATGACAATCAGGGCCAGTGCCAGGTAACCCGCCACCTGCTCGCCGGTCTCGCCGGCCAGCAGGTGGACGTGCAGGTCCCAGAGAAAGCCCATGATGCCGGCATGTTCGCCCCGTGTGCCGAGGATCTCGGCCGTGTACGGATCGACGAAGACATGCCGGACCGACTCGTCGCTGATGCGGAAGACGAAGGGTTCCTCCGCCGTGCGCGGCAGCCTGAGCGATCCCAGCGGGGCATCGGCAAAGGCGGCCCGTACGCTGGCCACGGCGGCATCCACGTCCTGCGGCAGCGCCTGGGGCGCCACCCGCAGCAGCGCCGGGTTCAGCCAGGCGTCGATCTCGTCGTCGAAGACCAGCAGACTGCCGGTGAGTGCCGTGACGGCGGCCCAGATGCCGACCGAGAGGCCGAGCAGCTGATGCAGTTTGCGCAGGAAGGGTTTCATGCGTCTGTCCCGCCCAGCCTCAGAACTGCGTCTGGTAGCTGGCCGTGAGCGTGCGGCCGCGGCCGGCGAAGTAGCGGTCATCCAGGTTGGTGCCGGTCTGCGAGTAGTAGGTGATGTACTGCTCGTCGAGCAGGTTCTCGATGCCGAACTGGAAGTCGCCGACGCGGGTACGCTTGCCAACGGTGAGGTCGACCAGGGTATAGCCCTCGAAGTCCTGGCCCACGGGCGCATTCAGGCCTTCGAAGTCGCGATCCATGAAGTGCGACAGCTGCAGGCGGCCGGAGAACGGAGCCATGCCGTACTCGTCCCAGGCGAGGAACAGGTTGAGCCGGTCGGGACTCACGTTGATGCCGTCCAGGTCGGTGTCCACGCTGTCGTCGCCGTCGGAGTCATAGCGGCCGCGCACCTGCGAATAGAGGGCTCCGGCCTTCACCGAGTCGGTGAGCTGGCGGGCCAGCGAGACCTCGAGGCCCTCGATCTCGGTCTTTTCGCGCCGCACCTCGTAGACACCGCCGACGTTCTCCAGGCGCGAGCCGAGGTCGGAGTCGGACCAGAAGTAGGCGGCGTGCAGGGTCCAGAGGCCATCGCCGTAATCCACGCCGATCTCGCGGTTGTCGGAGATCACCGGTTCCAGGGTGAGGAAGTCGTCCACGCTGGTGGCGGCGCCGGGCGCGCGCAGCACGCGGCCGACATCGGGCATGGTGAAGCCTTCAGAATACGAGGCGTAGAGCGACCAGCTGTCACCAACGTGGAAGACAGTACCGAGGTTGTGCAGGGTCTCGTCGAACTCGGGCTCGCCGCCGGTGATGTCGGTGCCGCCGGCGCTGGCGATGGTGGTGTAGTCGTCCACCTCGAGCCGGACCATTTCGTGACGCAGGCCGCCGCTCAGCTGGAGCCGGCCGTCGAGCAGCGACTGGTTGAACTGCACGAAGGGGGAGATGCTCTGGAAGGTGGACTTGGGCACCCATTCGCGGTCGGTCTGGGCGAGCACCTGACGGGTGGTGTCTGCCAGATAGTCTGCGCCGCCGGTGACGGACAGGCCGGGGATGCCGACCTGGTCGTGGCCATAGGTCAGCTTGAGGCCGTGCTTCTCCGACTGATTCTGCGACTGGTCGTAGAGGGTGCCGGCAGGGGCGATGGCCGGGTCCTGGAAGCTGGCGAAATAGCCGCCGCCATACATGGCCGCGAAGTCCTGGTAGAACAGCTGGGCACGCAGCTGACCGCCGGCCAGCGCGGCATGGCTGTAGTCCAGCGAGGCGGTGGTGACGTCGTTCTCGGCCGGGAAGCCTTCCTGTTCACCCTTTTCCGCGGTGGCGGGCGTGCCGGTGCTGCGGTCGCCGCTGATCAGTGCATAGTCGCCGTTTCCTTCCAGTCGGTAGCGGTTGACCATGAACTGCAGGCGCTGTTCGGGGGTGAGGTTGTAGCCAGCCTTGAGGAACAGGTCGTGACTCTCGGAGTCGGCCAGGTCGCCCTGGGTATTGTCCACGCCGATGGGATCGCCGTCGGCATCGTAATACAGCCCGCGGCTGTAATAGGTGGCGCCGACGGTGAGGTCGGTCTTCTCCCAGCGGCGACCGCCGATATACACGCCCTTGTAACCGAGGCCATCGTCGTTCAGCCCGTCGTCGATGCTCACGCGCGTCTTGATCGTGTGGCTCCAGTCGGTGGACTGGGCGGCATTCCAGGTCTGCAGGTTGATGATGCCGCCGGCAGCGCCCAGGCCCTGCACCGCGTTGGAGCCGTTCACGACCTCCACGCGCTGCAGCAGGTCGGGGTCGATGGTGTGTGCGTCGCGCGAACCGTCGCGCAGCGGATTGCTTTGCGGCACGCCGTCGATCAGGTACAGCGGGCTGCGTCCGCGCAGCGACTCGCCATAGCTCGTCATCTTCTGCCGCGAGGGGGCAAAGCCCGGGACGAGGTTGCCGAGGATGGCGGACAGGTCATCCGTGACGGCGGTCTGGGTCTCGAGGTCTTCCCTGTCGAGGATGGTGACGGTGTTTGGTACGGCCGAGGCGTCGGCTGCGCGCAGGGCCTCCACGCGGATGGGTGCAACCTCCGCCGTGTCGGCGGCCAGAAGTGAAGGGGTGGCGAGCAGCAGGCCGCAGGCGGTCAGGAGTACTGTGGCAGGGGCGACGGGGGAGACGGGGCGTCCCATGGAAAAACCTCCAGGTTAGTCAGCTGTGATTGTTTGGCTGGCTACCTGGCCATGGGCACAGGATGGCTGGCTAATAAATAATAAGAATGATTCGCAATACTATTTAATAGTGTAATGCCTGTCAACAGCATCCTCTGCGCACCGGTGGACTTGAGAGCGCGAGTTCGCCGGGGGAGAATACGGTCATGCCACGGGCAGACCGGCAAGGTCTCGGGGGGAGACCACCGGTGTCCGGGCCACGCGGATACTGCCAGACAAAAAGAACCAGAACGCGTGTGGGGGAGCATTTGCTACAGACCGAATCCAGGGCATGCGGGCGCGTGCCGGGCGCACTTCTTGTCATCCTGCTGCCGTGCCTGGTCCTGCTGGGCCTGGCCGTGGCCGGCCCGTTGCAGGCGACCACGCCCGTCGAAGGGGTGGTGCCCATCCATGACCTCACCCGCCTCGTTCTGCGGGATCCGGCCCGCTTCTGGGTGGCCGACCGGGATCTGGCGATCACGGAGTTGCCGCTGGATGCCTTCCGTCCGCTGACCGGTGACGACGTCAACCAGGGCATTACCGGCGAGACCTTCTGGGTGCGGGTACGCCTGTCGAACGCGCAGGGGATGGCGCCGCAGCGCTGGGTGCTGTACCACGAGACCAGTTACCTCGACGAACTCGTCGTCTACCATGCCGATGACGGCGCGCCCTTCAGCGAGCGGCAACTGACCGACCGCGCGCCCTTCCACCAGCGGCAGGTGGACTACCGTACCCTGGCCTTCGAGCACACCACGCCGGCCGGCGCGTATACCGACCTCTATCTGCGCCTGAGTTATCAAAAGCCGGATTCCATGTCGCTGAATCTGCAGCTCTCGCGTGCCGATCTCTTCTATAACGCCTCGCGCCAGGAGTACCTGGTGTACGGCGGTTTCTACGGCATGATGCTGTCGCTGCTGCTGATCGCCACCGTGTTCGCCCTGCTGCTGCGTCAGCGGGTGTTCCTGGTGTATGGCCTGTTTCTCGCCGCCAGCCTCGTGATGTGGGCCATGCTCAACGGCCTCGGTTTCCAGTATCTCTGGCCGCAGGCCGTCTACTGGCACAACGAGGGCTTTCACATCGTCTTTCTGCTGGTGTCGATCACGGCGCTGCATTTCTCGCGGCTGTTTCTCAAGACGGCGAACTTCTTTCCCGGGATCGACCGACTCATGCGGGGGCTGCAGTGGCTTTTCGCGGCCGGGATCGTATTGCGCCTCGCCGGCCCCTACGAGCCGGTGCTGTATCTCTCCTTTGCCTCCCTGCTGCTGCTCGCCCTGCTGCCCCTGCTGGGTTATGCGGCCTGGCGCCGCGGGCTGCGTTATGCGCGCTGGTATGCCGCAGCCTGGGTGTTCTACGGCCTGGGGCTGCTCGTCAGCGTGCTGAGTGCAGGCAGCTCACTGCTGCACTGGGGCATGGCGCCACTGGCCTTTGCACAGGCAGGCAGCGTGCTCGAGGCGGTGTTCCTGCTGGTGGCGCTGGGCGAGCGCCTGCAGGGCTGGGACCGGGATCGACTGCAGGCACTGGCGGTGGCGAACCAGGACCCGCTGACCCGGCTGGGCAACCGCCGTGCGCTGCAGGAGGCCTTCGCCCGGTTGCAGCAGGACCGACGGGACAGCGATCTCCCGCTGGTGCTCATCCTCATGGATCTGGATCACTTCAAGGAGATCAACGACGAGCACGGCCACGAGGCCGGCGACCAGGTGCTGGTGGGGCTGGCCCAGCTGATGCGCCGGACCTGCCGTCCGCAGGATGTCTGTGTGCGCTATGGCGGGGAGGAGTTCGCCATCCTGCTGCAGGTGCCGGGGGCCCAGGAGGCGCTGGAGATCGCCGAGCGGATTCGCCGCGACTTTGCCGCCAGCCCCACGCCTTACAAAGGACACAGGCTTCGCCATACCCTGACCGCGGGGCTCAGTCGCCCGGTGATGCCGGATGCCGGCCTGTCCCAGGAGGCCATGCTCCAGCAGGCCGATGACGCGCTGTACCGGGCCAAGCGGGCCGGGCGCAACCGCAGCCTGCTCGCCGAGTAGCCTGTGGGTGTGCATCTGCACAGCCACAGGCAGTGGCATAACGGCTTGCAGCCCCGGGCCGCTGATGTCTGAATAACGTCATGCGGGAATCTCCCGCCTGTTTCTGCCGCGCGGCCATCGGTCGCCCCTGGAGGTTGAGATGTTGCGAATTGTGATGCTGCTGTGTTGCGCTGTCTTTGCCAGCGCGGTGCAGGCCGATGCCCCTAAGGGCTATCCCTTCCTGGCTTTCGACCAGGCGATGGCGCAGGCGGCCGAGGATGGGCGCCCGATCTTCGTCTACTTCGGCCGCTATGGCTGCGGTTACTGCGAGAAGACCAACAAGGAGGCCTTCTCCGATGCCCAGGTGCGTGAGCGCTACATCAAGCACTACGTGCTGGCCTATGTGGATGCCGAGAGCGGCAAGCGCCTGCGCCTGCCCAGCGGCGAGCGCATCACCGAGCGCGAGCTTGGCACGCGCTACGACGCCTTCGTCACCCCGGTGTTCTCCTTCATCACCCCGCAGGGCGAGGTGCTGCACCGCATGGTCGGCGTGCAGCGCATCGAGGACCTGATGCAGGCCGACGCGAAGCTGCAGGCCATGCACGGCGGCAAGGAGGCGCGTTGATGCCGCGCACCGGACTGCTCGTCGCCGCACTGCTGGCCCTGTCGCTGGGCGCGACGCCCTCCCGGGCCGATCCCTGGGTGTTCTCGCCGCCGGTCGAGGTGACCGACGCTGCCGGCGAGCGCATCTTCCATCACCTGGAGTCGGCGGGGCGGCGCAATGTCGCGGTCTCGGCCGGGGTGGTGGCCGTGGCCTGGGAGGACGACCGCGACGGCACGCCGCGTGTCTATCTGGCCCGCAAGGGCCTGGACGATGCCGGTTTCGGTGAATCGCTGCGCGTGAGTGGCGAGGGCGAGGCCTACGAGCCCTCGCTGGTGGCACTGGGCGAGGGGCGATTCGCGCTGGCTTGGGAAGAGGATGGCCGGGTGCATGCGCGTGTGATCGATGCCGGTCGCCTGGGACCGGTATTTCGCGTCGCCAACGACGATTCGGTGCAGGCGAGCCTGGCCGTACATGACGGCGACCTGCTGCTGGCGGCCGCCGAGCGCGAGGCGCGCTTTTCACGCATCGTGCTGCATCGCCTGGGCATCGGGGCGGACCTGTCGCTGCAGGAACGCCGCGCCTGCCCGGTGGAGGCCGCCGCGCCGAAGGACGAGCAGCTCTACCCGAGTCTGGCCGTGCAGGCAGGGCGCCTGGTCGTGGCCTGGGAGGATCGGCGTCCGGGGCACACCATCATCATGGCGACCGCCAGTCCGGTCGAGTCGCCCTGCAGGTTCTCCCCGGTACAGCGCATCAGCCAGCGCGACGGGGACGGTACGGGCCGCAACATGCCCTACGGCAAGGGGCATGGTGTCGCGCGCGTGGCACTGGCGGCCTTCGGTACCGAATCGGTGTTCGCCGCCTGGGCGGACAAGCGCAACTTCCGTGAAGGCTACGACATCTGGGGCGCCCCCTGGCAGCCGGCAACCGGCTTTGGCGCCAACGAGCGCGTGCAGGACGATTTCGGTGGCGTGGCCCAGCAATGGCATGCCAGCGTGACGGGACACCCGGACGGCACCCTGGTGGTCGCCTGGGACGACGAACGCGACGGCAGCCCCAGCGTGGTGATGAGCTGGCGCGAGGACGGGGTCTGGAGCGACGACGTGGTGCTGCCCGGCGCCGGCGGTCCCGGCGAGCAGGCCAATCCGAGCATCGTCCTGGATGCCGGGGGCAACCTGCATGCCGCCTGGGTGGAGCGCACGGAGACCGGCGGGCCGACCCGGCTGCGTTACGCCTTCGGTCAGGCGCAGGACGGCCCGCAGTGACCTGATACGCCTGCGTTCAGCGGGCGTGGAATTTCGGCAGGCCGATCTCCCAGCGCAGGGCGATGAGCCGGCCGATGAAGATCAGATTGCCGGTCGCGAGCTCGGGCCAGGGCGTGACCAGCCCGACGCTGTACAGCGCGATGAGCAGCAGCGCGCCGCCCCAGGCCAGGGTGGCGTAGAGCGTGCCCTGGAACACCACCGGCTCTTCGTTGCACAGCACGTCGCGCAAGATCCCGCCCATCACCCCGGTGACCAGCCCCATGAAACTCGCCACCAGCCAGGGCGAGCCGATGGCCAGCGCGATCTTGGTGCCGACCACGGTGTAGAGCGCAAGACCGAGTGCGTCCGGGATCAGGAACAGGCGCGGCGGCAGCGGGATGCGGCGGGCGAGGAAGAAGGTGAAGAAGGCCGCGGCGATGGCAACGATGAGATAGGTCTGGTCCTGCACCCAGAACACCGGACGGTCGAGCAGCAGGTCGCGCACCGAGCCGCCGCCGATGGCCGCGGCCAGGCCGATGACGATCATGCCGAACAGGTCGAAGCGCTTGCGCCCGGCCTCGAGTACACCGGAGGCGGCCGATACCGCGACCGCCGTCTGGGCGATCAGGTAGGTGGCAGTGCCCAGAACGATACCGGTGGTTGTGCTCATGATGGACTCCGTCGGCAGGTAGGCGCCCACTATAGCCAAGCGGCGCGGGCGCGTCAGCCGGCAGCAGGGCAGGCGCGGCGCTGCAACCTGAGCCAGACCACTGCCAGCAGCACCAGGAGGATGGCGGGCAGTACGCCGGCGTTCACCGCCTGCCAGCCGTGGTGATGCTGCAGCCAGCCGGCCGAGAGCGAGGCGAGGGTGACGGTGGTGAAGACGATGAAGTCGTTGAGCGCCTGGCTCTTGGCCTTCTCGGCCTCCGTGTAGGTCTCGGTGAGCAGGGTGGTGGCGCCGATGTAGAGGAAGTTCCAGCCCACGCCGAGCAGGAACAGCGCGAGCCAGAAGTGCCACACGTCGGTACCGAGGAAGTTGATGCCGACACAGGCCAGGTTCAGCAGGGCCCCCCACAGCAGCACGTTGAGCACGCCGAAGCGCTGGATGAGCGTGCCGGTGAAGAAGGCCGGCGCGAACATGCCGAACACGTGCCACTGGATGACGAAGGCGGTGTCGCTGAAGTCGTGGGCATGACCCTTCATCGCCAGCGGCGTGGCCGTCATCACCAGCACCATGATGCCGTAGCCGAGCATGCCGGCCAGCACCGCGACGATGAAGGCCGGCTGGCCGGCGATCGTGAGCAGGGGGCGGCCATGGGCCCGGACCACCTGCCGGCCCGGGCGGGGGATGTCGAGAAAGAACAGGGCGATCACCGACAGGGCGTATACCCCCAGCAGCGTGGCGTAGCTGCCGGCAAACTCCGGCGTGCCCAGCAGGCCGTTGGTCCAGTTGGCGAGGTTGGGGCCGAGAAAGGCGGCCAGCACGCCGCCGGCCAGCACGTAGGAGATGGCGCGTGCCCGGTAGTCCTCGGTGGACGCATCGGCCGCGGCAAACCGGTAATAGATGGCGAAGCCGTTGAACATGCCGACCAGCATGGTGGACAGGCAGAACAGCCAGAAATCGTGATGCAGTATCGCCATGACGGCGCCCACCGCACCCAGCATCCCCAGCAGCAGGCCGAGCAGGAAACCGTTGCGCCGCCCGAGGCGCTGCATGACGAAGGAGGCCGGGATGCTGGTCAGCATGGTGGCGAAGAACTGCAGGGCCAGGGGGATGGTGGCCAGCGACTTGTCCTCCGCCAGCAGGAAGCCGACCAGCGAGGAGGTGGCGACGATGAGCGAGTTGCCGGTCATCATCATGGCCTGGGCGAAGGCCAGCAGGAATACGTTGCGCTTCATGGACTGCATGTCGTCGATGGAGTGTCAAAGGACAAGACGGGAGATTGTACGGTAAATGATGGTAGGGCATGTCCAAAGTCTGCCTTCCATGGCGACAGGGATGCCCCTTGCAGCGACCCCCGTATCACCTTCAGGATGAGTGCAGTGTTTCAAGGAGGGAGTCCATGTCACGTTCACCCAGTTACGAAAAGAACAGCCTCTCGCTGACCGGCGCCGTCGCCCTGGGTACGGGCGTCATGATCGGTGCTGGCATCTTCGCCCTTACCGGTCAGGTGGCGGAACTTGCGCGCGAGTGGTTCGTGCTGGCCTTCGTGCTGGCAGCGATCATCTCCGGCTTCAGCGCCTACTCCTACGTCAAGCTGTCCAATGCCTATCCCTCGGCGGGCGGCATCGCCATGTTCCTGCAGAAGGCCTATGGCAGGAGCACCATCACGGCGGCGGCCGGTCTCCTGATGTATGTATCCATGGTGATCAACGAGAGCCTGGTCGCACGCACCTTCGGTACCTATACCTTGCAGCTCTTCGATGTGGGGCCCGACAGCTGGCTGGTGCCGGCACTGGGCGTGGGTCTGCTGTTCTTCGCCTTCCTGGTGAACCTGCGGGGCAACCGGTTCATCCAGTCGCTCTCCTTCTTCATGGCCTTCGTCAAGATCGGCGGTATCCTGGTGTTCGCCGTAGCCGGGTTGTGGGTGGCGGGGTTGTCCATGGAGAGCGTCTCCGTCTCGCCCGACGACACCACGGCCGGCGGCTTCCTGGCCGGCGTCGCCCTGGCGGTGCTGGCCTACAAGGGCTTTACCACCATCACCAACAGCGGGTCCGAGATCGTCGATCCCCATCGCAACGTGGGGCGGGCCATCATCATCGCCATCGGCCTGTGCCTGCTGCTGTACCTGCTGGTCACGCTGGCCATCGGCGGCAA
>JAJLKJ010000127.1:0-25406 GCA_033839185.1 Gammaproteobacteria bacterium | reverse complement strand
TTTTTCAGGTCGTCGGCGCCCAGACGGCTCATGGTGCAGGCTCTCCGGCGGGCGCGTCTTCGGCCGGCGTCTCTTCCGGGAGGTAGATGATCTCCACCCGCTCGTTCGGCGCCTGCGTGCCGGCCAGCACCTGTTCGGTCTTCAGGTCGTATTCGATGCGGGCACTGTCGAGGCGGTTGCCGGCCTGGATGAGGAAGGCCTCGCCCTCCAGCAGCATGGTGCGGGTGGCGGCGTCATAGGTCATCTGCAGGGCCTCGGCGTGGACCTCGCGGCCGTCGTCCATGGTCTGGTCGAAGGTGGCGCGCCGTCCCCGGGCGACCACGGTCTGCAGGGTCTTGTTCGGCGAGTACACCTCGACGTCGTCGGCGGTGATGCGCATGCTGCCCTGGGTGATGATCACGTTGCCCTGGTAGCGGCTGGTGCCGGCTCGCTCGCGCAGTTCGGCGCGGTCGGCGGTGACATGCACCGGCTGCTGGGTGTCGCCGCTGCGGGCCGCGGCGACACCGCTGCCCAGCAGCAGGAGCAGGGTGAGGCCGGCCAGCAGGTGGCGGGCGAGGCTAGGGTTCCAGACGGGGCTCATGGCGGCCTTTCACCTCCGACAGCAGCAAGACGGTCTGTTCGTCCAGGTCCATGCGCATGCCTATGCCTTCTATCCTGTAACCGGGGGCCGTGGCAACCGCGTGGGCCTCGGTCTCGGCGTGCTGACGCTGCGGGAAGACCGTCAGGTCCCGCGTGACCAGGTGCAGCGGGCCGTCCGGGTGCTCTCCCGGGCGGTCCATGGTGACCTCGCCGAGCAGGCGCACCTCGTCGCCGTTGCGTGCGATCCAGCCGGTCTCCGATTCCAGGCGCAGGGGCGGCAGCCGGGGCTCGTGCATGTGGATCACGGGGGTGGTCACCTCGCTGTAGCCGGCGCTCAGCAGCCGGGCGGCACGGGCCTCCGGCGACTCGTCCACCAGGGTGAGGGGGGCGGGTGCCGCCAAGCCCTCGATCCCCGGGATCTCCGCCGACAGGGTCTGCACCAGCTCGGGCCGCTGATCGATTTCGCGCTGCATCCACCAGCTGCCCGTGGCGATCAGGGCCAGCAGGAGGATCAGCGTGGCGCGGCGCGTGATCATTGCAGGTAGCGGTCGAGGGCCGCATCCAGCGTGCCCTGGGCCTCCATGATCAGCTCGCAGACCTCGCGGGCGGCGCCGCGGCCGCCCGGATTGGCGGTGGTCCAGTGGGCGTGACGCTGCACCAGGTGGTGGGCGTCGCCCACGGCGATGGCCAGCCCCACGCGGGTCATCACCGGCAGGTCGACGATGTCGTCGCCCACATAGGCGATCTGTCCGGGCGAGAGGCCGACCTGTTCGCGCAGCAGCTCGAAGGCCGGCAGCTTCTCGCGGTGGCCCTGCAGCACGCGCTCGATGCCGAGATCCTGCATGCGCAGCTTGACCACGTTGGACTGGCGCCCGGTGAGGATGCCGACCTCCACCCCCGAGTCCTGCAGCATGCGCAGGCCGTGGCCGTCCTTGGAGTTGAAGGCCTTGTATTCCTGGCCGTCGTCGCCGATGAACAGGCTGCCGTCGGTGAGCACACCGTCCACGTCGAAGATCACGAGACGGATCTGGCGGGCCTTGTCGATGATGTCCTGCATGTCGTCCCCCCGTCGTCTCAGACCACGCCGGCGCGCAGCAGGTCGTGCATGTTGAGGGCGCCGATCAGCCTGCCCGTGTCGTCGATGACGGGCAGGGCGTTGATGCGGTTCTCCTCCATCATGTGCAGGGCCTCGACGGCGAGCATGGATTCGCGGGCCGTGCGGCAGTCACGCGTCATCAGCTCGCCCACGCTGGTGTTGTGCACGTCGATGCCGTGGTCGAGCACGCGGCGCAGGTCGCCGTCGGTGAAGACGCCGAGCAGCGTGCCGGCATCGTCGGTCACGGTGGTCATGCCCAGGCCCTTGCGGGTGATCTCGAGCAGGGCCTCGGCCAGCATCACGCCCTCGCGGGTGGCCGGGATCTCCTCGCCCTTGTGCATGATGTCGCCCACGTGCAGCAACAGGCGGCGGCCGAGGCGTCCGCCCGGGTGCGAGCGGGCGAAGTCGTCGGCGGTGAAGCCGCGCGCCTCCAGCAGGGCCACGGCCAGGGCGTCGCCCATGGCCAGCGTGGCGGTGGTGCTGGCGGTGGGGGCCAGGCCCAGCGGGCAGGCCTCCTTTTCCACGCTGATGTCGATGTGCACGTCGGATTCGCGGGCCAGGGTCGAGTTCGGGTTGCCGGTCATGGAGATGAGCGGCACGCCGATGCGCTTGATCAGCGGCACGATGGTGAGGATCTCGTCGGTCTCGCCGGAATTCGACAGGGCGATGACCACGTCCCGGGGGGTGATCATGCCCAGGTCGCCGTGGCTGGCCTCGCCCGGGTGCATGAAGAAGGAGGGCGTGCCGGTGCTGGCCATGGTGGCGGCGATCTTGTCGCCGATGTGGCCGGACTTGCCCATGCCGGTGATCACCACGCGGCCCTCGCAGGCGAGCATGTGGCGGCAGGCGGTGACGAAGGCCTCGTCCACGCGGTCGCGCAGCGCCCGCACGGCGTCGGCCTCGGTGTCCAGCACGGCGATGGCCAGCGTCTTGAGCTTGTCGGGGTGCATCTCGGTCATGTCGTGGTCCTTGGTATCCAGTATGTCGTGGCGTCCGCTCAGCCCGGGCTGACGCTCATGAACAGCAGTGCCTGATAGCCGACGAAGCAGGCCACCAGTATGCCGCCTTCCAGGCGGTTGATGCGCCCCGGTCCGCGAAAGCCGTAGGCCATCACCAGCAGGGCAACGGTCAGGCCCAGCATCACCGGATAGTCGCGGCTGAGTACGGCGGACTCGAAGATGCCGGGGGCGATGAGGCCGGGCAGCGCCAGTACGCCGAGGATATTGAACATGTTGGAGCCGATAACGTTCCCGATGGCGATGTCGGCCTCGTTCTTCAGCGCGCTCACCAGGCTCGCCGCCAGTTCCGGCAGGCTGGTGCCGATGGCGATGATGGTCAGGCCGATGATGAGGTCGCTCACCCCCAGGGCCTGGGCCACCTCCACCGCGCCCCAGACGGCCAGGCGCGAGCTGGCCAGCAGCAGGACGAGCCCCAGCACCAGCCAGAAGACGGCCTTGCCCATGGGCAGCACCGGCACCTCGGCCTCGTACTCGGCCTCCATGGGGTCGCTGGTGTCGCGCGACTGGAGTCCCGTGCGGATCACCCAGATCATCACCACCAGCAGGCCGCCCATCAGCAGGATGCCGTCGAGTCGCGAGAGATCGCCATCGTACAGCAGCGCCAGCACCAGCAGGGTGATGAGGATCAGCAGCGGCATCTCCCGGCGCAGGGTCTGGGAGTGCACGGCCAGCGGCGCGACCAGGGCGGTGACGCCGAGGATCAGGGCGATGTTGGTGATGTTGGAACCGATGGCGTTGCCGATGGCCATGCCCGGGCTGCCTTCAAAGGCGGAGAAGCCGGCGATCAGCATCTCCGGCGCCGAGGTGCCGAAGCCGACGATGGTCAGGCCGATCACCATGGGCGAGACGCCGAGGTTGCGGGCCAGGCCGGCGGCGCCGGCGATGAAGCGGTCGGCGCTCCAGATGACGATGGCAAAGCCCAGGATGATGGCGGTCAGCGGTAGCAGCATGTCGTGTTTCGGGTGGTTGCGTTGACGGGTTTCGGCTCAAAGTCGGCGATTATACATGGCGCGCGCCGGCAATCTGCAGTACGCATTCGCTGAGGCTGTGACGGGGGCGCCAGCCGAGCTGCTCGCGGGCGCGGGTCGAGTTCACGGCCAGGTCGTGCTGCATGCCCTGCACCCAGCCCGGCTCGCCCACCTCCGGCAGCAGCCACCAGGCCAGCCGATGGGCGAGCGCAGCGAGCCCCAGTGGCAGTGGCAGGGCGTGGCGGTGGGTGAGCCGGATCATGTCGCGAAAGCTCATGGCCCCGTCGGCGGCGAGATTGTAGGCCCCGGCCGGACCGCCGCGCGCGGCCAGTACGATGGCCTCGGCGACATCGTCCTCCCACACGCACTGGGTGAGCGCCGGGCGAGCCAGGCGGGGGTAGAAGGGCTGGCGCAGCAGTCGCTTCAGCAGCGGATGGGCCTGCGGTCCGAGGATGACATGGGGCCGCAGGCGGATCACGCGGGTCTCGGGGTGCGCGGCCTCGAGCCCGTCCAGCCATTGCTCCACCGCCACCTTGTCCTCTGCGTAGGCGAAGCCCGGCATGGCGCGCAGGGGCTGTGCCTCGTCCATCAGCGGCGGGTTGTCCGGCCAGGCGCCGTACACCGAGGCGCTGGAGACGAAGACGAGGCGCGGCACCCCGGTGGCCACGGCCTGCGTGAAGACGTTGCGGCTGCCCTCGACGTTGACCTCGCGCACGACCTCGCGCCGATGGCGGGCCCGGCCGAGACGGCCGCCCATGAGCACGAAGGCCATGTGGATGAGGGCGTCGGCGCCCTGCAGGTGGGTGTCGATGCCCGGGTCGCGCACGTCGGCGATGACGGGTCGAAAGCGGGGATCGGGGTAGTCGTGGGGGGCATGGTCGATGCCGATGACCTGCGTGACCCCGGGCTCGCGCAGCAGGCGCGGGACGAGGACCCGGGCGAGGTGGCCGGCGCTGCCGGTGACGACCAGCCGCATCGCGCGTCAGTCGCTGCCGTTCACGGCCGGCATGACCGTGTCGGCGAACAGCTGCATGGTCTCGCGCACCGCCTCGGTGGGCATGGCACCCGCGCCGAAGGCGCAGAGCAGATGATCGACGCCTTCGGCCCGCAGGGCCTCGATGCGCTTGCGGCAGTGCTCGGGGTCGCCCACCGCGGCCATGCCCAGGGTGTCGAGCAGGGTGAGGTTCACGGCCTTGTTGATGAGCCCGCGGAACTTGCCCATCTTGCGGTAGTACTCGTAGCCCTCGTAGAGCTTCTCCAGCACCGGCCGGGTCTGGTTGAGGAGCTGGCCGTAGAACCATTCGAAGGGTTCACGGGCGCGCTCGCGGGCGACCTTGCCCGACTCGTGGCAGTACACGCCCAGCGTCATGGCCACGCGCGGGTTCTGCCCGCTGGCGGCCGGTCCGTCGCCGTGGTGGCGCCGCCAGGCCTCGCGGTAGTGGCGGATGTCCTCGCGCACCATGAACCAGGGCTTGAAGGGCCCCACCAGCACGCCGATGCCCAGACGTGCGGCCATCTCGAAGCTGTCGGGGCTGACCGCCGCGGTCCACAGCGGCGGATGCGGCTGCTGGACGACCTTGGGCAGGATCTCCAGGTCCTCGAAATGGAAGTGCCGCCCGGCGTAGGACAGCGGGTTGCCGCTGAAGGAGCGGCGCACGATGTCCAGGGCCTCCTCCGTGTAGCTGCGGCTGTCGGCCATGGAGACGCCGAAGGTGGCGTATTCCCGGGGGGAGAAGCCGCGGCCGAAGCCGAACTCGGCGCGCCCGTTCGAGAGCACGTCCAGGGTCGCGACCCGTTCGGCCACCCGCACGGGGTGGTGGTAGGGCAGGGGGAAGATGGCGTTGCCCAGGCGCAGGCGGCGGGTGCGCTGCGAGGCGGCGGCCAGGAACATGTCGGGCGCGGTGCTGTGCGAGTAGCCGGGCATGAAGTGGTGCTCCACCAGCCAGGCGGTGCGAAAGCCGAGCGTCTCGGCCAGCGCGAGTTCGTCCAGGGTCTCGGCGTAGACCTGTGCCTCCGGGCGCGGCAGGAAGGGCGGAACCGACAGTTCATGGAAGAGATCGAAGTGCATGGCCGGCATTCTACTCATCCCGGCCCGACCCTGGCCACAGAAACGCCGGGATGAGCACCTGCCGGGGCGCTCTGGCGGTGTCAGCCTGTGTTAAGCTGCGCCACCTTAGTGTGGCCGCAGCCTGGAGAACGGAGCATCCATGACGCAGCAGCTCGTCCGACAGATCACGATCGGTGCCCTGGGCTGGGATCGCGACGACCCCGTCTACCCGGAGGACCTGCCGGTGGACTGGCGGCTCGCCTATTACGCCAATACCCGGGCCGCGGTATGGGTGCCGGCCGAGGCCTGGCTGGGCGGGACGATGCCGGATACCGCGGCCTGGCGGGAAGACGTGAACGAGGGCTTCCGTTTCGTGGTGGCCCTGGACGGGCGGCATGCCGATGCCCCGGGGCGTGCGGCGATCGCGGCGGCGGTTGCTGTGCTGGGTGAGCAGCTCGCGGCGGTGGTGGCGACGGCCGGCGTGCACTCGGCCGTGCTCGGGGAGCGCCATGCCGGGCTGCGCGTCGACCCGGAGGCGGTATGGCGGGGCGGTGCGGTGTCCGCCGCCGAGGTGCGGCTGGGCATCGTGCCGGCCGACGGGCTGGGCTCGCCGCGCGCCATGCGCGAGGTGCTCGAGGCCTTCGCCGCCGCCGCCACCGTGCCGACGCCCTGCCTGTTCGTCGACGGGCCGCTGGGCCAGCTCGAGGACCTGGATACACTGGGCCGCCTCATGGGCGTTTGTTGACACCCGTCACAACAGCAAAGAAACTGCGGGGCTTGATCCAGGCGGGTTGCCGGGGATACGGACCATCACGACATACATGACAAGCGGAACGGGACAGGACGGTCAGCCACTCATCGAGGTGCGTGGCCTGCATTTCGCGCGCGGCTCGCGCAAGATCTTCGATGGCCTGGACCTGGACATCCACGCCGGTCGCATCACGGCCATCATGGGGCCGAGCGGCACCGGCAAGACCACCCTGCTCAAGCTCATCGGCGGCCAGCTGCGCCCGCAGCGTGGCACGATCCGCGTGGACGGGCAGGACGTGCACCGCCTCGGTCGCGGCGACCTCTACCGCCTGCGCCGGCGCATGGGCATGCTGTTCCAGACCGGGGCGCTGCTCACCGATCTCAGCGTGTTCGACAACGTCGCCTTTCCGCTGCGCGAACATACCCGCCTGCCCGAGCGCATGATGCGCGACCTGGTGCTGATGAAGCTCGAGGCCGTGGGGCTGCGCGGGGCGCGCGACCTGATGCCGGCCGAGCTCTCCGGCGGCATGGCCCGGCGCGTGGCCCTGGCCCGTGCCATCGCCCTGGACCCGATGATGATCATGTACGACGAGCCCTTCACCGGGCTCGACCCCATCACCATGGGCACCATCGTCACCCTCATCAAGCGGCTCAACGACGCCATCCAGCTGACCAGTATCGTGGTCTCGCATGATGTGCCGGAGACGCTCTCCATCGCCGATGACGTCTACCTGATCGCCGACGGCAAGGTGGTGGAGCACGGCAGCCCCGATGCCCTGGCGAAGACCGCTTCGGCCTGGGCCGACCAGTTCCTCAAGGGGCTGCCGGACGGCCCGGTGCCCTTCCACTACCCGGCCGCCGACTACCGCGAGGACCTGATGAACGGAGGGCGCGATGCTCGATAGCCTGGCACGTCTGGGCCGCTGGGGCCTCGGGATGTTCGAGCGTCTGGGGCGCGGACACCTGTTCCTGTTGTCCACGCTCGGCGGTCTGCACGTGCTCTTCAGCCGTCCCCGGCTGGTGGTTCGCGAGGTCTACGCCGTCGGCGTGCTGTCGCTGCTGATCATCGTGGTCTCCGGCGGATTCGTGGGCATGGTGCTGGGTCTGCAGGGCTACAACACCCTGGTGGACTTCGGTGCCGAGCAGTCGCTGGGCTCGGTGGTGGCCCTGTCGCTGCTGCGCGAGCTGGGACCGGTGGTGACCGCCCTGCTGTTCGCCGGCCGCGCCGGTTCGGCACTCACCGCGGAGATCGGCCTGATGAAGTCCACCGAGCAGCTCTCGGGCATGGAGATGATGGCCGTGGACCCGATGCGCCGCGTGATCGCGCCGCGCTTCCTGGCCGGATTCTTCTCCATGCCGCTGCTCGCCACTATCTTCAGCGCGGTGGGCGTGATGGGGGGCTACTTCGTCGGCGTGGGTCTGCTCGGCGTCGATGCCGGGGCCTTCTGGTCGCAGATGCAGGACAGCGTCGATTTCAACGAGGACGTGATGAACGGGGTGATCAAGAGCGTGGTCTTCGGCCTGGTGGTCACCTGGATCGCCCTGTTCGAGGGCTACGATGCCACGCCCACCTCCGAGGGCGTGAGCCGCGCCACCACCCGTACCGTGGTGCATTCCTCGCTCGCGGTACTGGGGCTGGACTTCATCCTCACGGGCCTGATGTTCAACAAGATCTGAACGCGGATAGAGCTGTCATGGAAACCACAAGAAAAATCGAGATCCTGGTCGGGTTGTTCATCGCCGCGGGTTTCGCCGCCCTGTTCATGCTGGCCATGCAGGTGAGCAACCTGAGCAGTTTCAACAGCGCCACCGGCTACCAGGTGACGGCCCAGTTCGACAACATCGGCGGCCTCAAGGTGCGCTCGCCCGTGACCGTCTCCGGGGTGCGCATCGGGCGCGTCACCGAGATCCGGTACGACCCGCAGAGCTTTCGCGCCGAGGCCACGCTGACACTGGATGCCCAGCACGACTACCTGCCGGTGGACACCATCGCCTCCATCTATACGGCGGGTCTGCTCGGCGAGCAGTACGTGGCGCTGGAACCCGGTGCCGATACCGAGGTCCTGAAGGATGGGGATCGCATCGAGTTCACCCAGTCCGCGCTGGTGCTGGAGGAGATGGTGAGCCGCGTCCTCAACCGGCTGACCACCAACTGAGAGGGCAGGTCATGAAATTCCTGAACACGTTCCTTGCGGCACTGCTGTCCCTCGGCCTGATGAATGCGGCCGTGGCGGTGGCCGCGCAGTCACCGGAAGACATGATCCGCGACGCCTCCGAACGCGTGATGAAGATCCTCGACGAGGACAGCCAGCGCATCGCCAGCGACCCCGACTATGCGCTCAAGCTGGTCGACGAGATCATCATGCCGCTGATCGATTTCGATGCCATCAGCAAGCTCACCCTCGGGCGGCACTGGCGCGACGCCACGCCGGCGCAGCGCGAGCGCTTCATGAACGAGTTCAAGCTGATGCTGGTGCGCACCTACACCCGTTCGCTGGTCGACTATACCGGCGCCAGCGTCATCTACCTGCCGGCCCGCGGTGACGCCAGCAGCGGGCGTACCACGGTATACACCGAGGTGGACGTGGGCGGCGGCAAGCCGCGGGTGCCCGTCAACTACAGCCTGCGCCAGGTCGGCGAGGAATGGCTGGTCTACGACGTGACCATCGACGGCCTGAGCCTGGTGAAGAACTACCGCACCAGCTTCAACGAGGAGATCGCCCAGACCGGCCTGCAGGCCCTGATCGATCGCCTGGCCCAGGCCAACCGCGATGGCGAGGTCGACCCGGTCCAATGACCGCGCCGCGCCTGGAACGTACGGCCGAGGGGCGTTACCGCCTGACCGGCTCGCTCACGGTCGAGTCGGTGCCGGGCCTGCTCGACGCCTCGACCGGCATGCTCGGGGCCGGGCTGGCGGAGATCGACTGCGCCGGCATCGAACATGCCGACAGCGCCGCCGTGGCGCTGATGCTGGAATGGCTGCGCCAGGCCGAGGCCGCCGGCGGCCAGGTCGTGTTCCGCGACATGCCCGACCGCCTGCACGCCATCGTCGCACTGAGCGACCTCGACGAGGTCATCCCCCTCGCGCACTGAACGGCGGTCGAGGTTTTCTCCCCCCGGCGCTGCCGTTTGGCGGCGTTTTTCGCTATGATTCCCCCTTTTTCCGCCAGTCATGCGCGCGCCGGGGCCGTCCTGTCTCCCCGCCGCGGGCCCGAGGGTGTCCCCACGCAATGGAAAAGCTGATCATTACCGGCGGCGAGCCGCTGAATGGCGAGACGCGCATCTCCGGCGCCAAGAATGCCGTGTTGCCCATCCTCTGCGCCACGCTGCTGGCCGACACGCCCATGCGCCTGAGCAACGTGCCGCACCTGCACGACGTGACCACCACCATGGAGCTGCTCGGTCGCATGGGCGTGTCGCTCACGGTGGACGAGCGCATGGTCGTGGAGGTGGATGCGGGCAGCATCGAGCGTTTCGTCGCCCCCTATGACCTGGTGAAGACCATGCGCGCCTCCATCCTGGTGCTGGGGCCGCTGGTCGCGCGCTTCGGCCAGGCCGAGGTCTCGCTGCCCGGTGGCTGCGCCATCGGCTCGCGCCCGGTGAACCTGCACATCGAGGGGCTGGCCGCCATGGGGGCCGAGATCAGCATGGAGAACGGCTACATCCGTGCCCGTGCCGATCGCCTCCGCGGGGCGCGCATCGTCATGGACATCGTCTCCGTGACCGGTACCGAGAACCTGATGATGGCCGCGGCCCTGGCCGAGGGCGTGACCCTGATCGAGAATGCCGCGCGCGAGCCCGAGGTGGTGGACCTGGCCAACTGCCTGATCGCCATGGGCGCCGACATCCGCGGGGCCGGCACCTCCACCATCGAGATCCACGGTGTGAAGACGCTCTCGGGCTGCGACTACCGTATCCTGCCCGACCGCATCGAGACCGGCACCTTCCTGGTGGCCGGGGCGATCAGCGGCGGGCGGGTCCGGCTGCGCGACACCGATCCGACCCTGCTGGACGCCGTGCTGGCCAAGCTGGAGGAGGCCGGTGCCCACATCAGCTCGGGGGCGGACTGGGTGGAGCTCGACATGCGGGGCAACCGGCCGAAGGCGGTGAAGGTGCATACCGCGCCGTATCCGGCCTTTCCCACCGACATGCAGGCGCAGTTCACCGCGCTCAACTGCGTGGCCGAAGGCACCGGGGCGATTACCGAGACCGTGTTCGAGAACCGCTTCATGCACGTGCAGGAGCTGCAGCGCCTGGGTGCCGACATCCGCGTGGAGGGCAAGACCTGCATCACCACCGGCATCCCGCGGCTGCGCGGTGCGCCGGTGATGGCCACCGACCTGCGCGCCTCGGCCAGCCTGATACTGGCCGGGCTGGTGGCGGAGGGTGAGACCCAGGTGGATCGCATCTACCACCTCGACCGCGGCTACGAGTGCATCGAGGAAAAGCTCTCCGCCCTGGGCGGCCGCATCCGTCGCGTGCGGGGCTAGGGCCGGCGGCGAACAGAACAGAGGCAGACCATGACCGAGACATTGACCATCGCCCTGTCCAAGGGGCGCATCTTCAAGGAAACCGTGCCGCTGCTGGCGGCCGCCGGCATCGAGCCGCTGGACGATCCGGAAAAGAGCCGCAAGCTCATCCTCGACACCAACCGCGAGGACGTGAAGCTCGTCATCATCCGCGCCTCCGACGTGCCGACCTACGTGCAGTACGGGGCGGCCGACATCGGCGTGGCGGGCAAGGACGTGCTGATGGAGCACGGTGGGGCCGGGATCTACGAGCCGCTGGACCTGAAGATCGCCCAGTGCCGCCTGATGGTGGCCGGGCGGCCCGATGCGAAGCCGCGTGGCGGGCGCCTGCGTATCGCCACCAAGTTCGTGGACAGCACCCGCCGCTTCTACGCCGCGCAGGGCAAGCAGGTGGAGATCATCAAGCTCTACGGTTCCATGGAGCTGGCGCCCATCGTCGGCCTGGCCGACTATATTGTGGATCTGGTCGATACCGGCAACACGCTCCGGGCCAACGGCCTGGAGCCGCTGGAGCACATTGCCCACATCAGCTCGCGGCTGATCGTGAACAAGGCGGCGATGAAGATGAAGCACGCCCGCGTTAAGGCGCTGATCGAGCAATTGAAAAGCGCGGTGGAAAAGTAGTTTAATGCAGTTTTTAGACTGAATCTAAAAAGACAGCCGATGACCTATCAGACAGACGACCTGCGTATCGCCGGCATCCAGGAGGTGCTCCCGCCCGTCCAGGTGCACGAGGCCTTCCCGATCACCGAGCGGGCGGCGGCCACCGTGCACGATGCCCGCAGCGCCATTCACGACATCCTGAGCCTGGCGGATGACCGCCTGCTGGTGATCGTCGGCCCCTGTTCGATCCACGACCCGCAGGCCGCCCGCGAGTACGCCACGCGCCTGCTGACCATGCGCGAGGAGCTGGGCGACGCGCTGGAGATCGTCATGCGCGTCTACTTCGAGAAGCCGCGCACCACGGTGGGCTGGAAGGGGCTGATCAACGACCCGAACATCGACGGTACCTACCAGATCAACCACGGTCTGCAGCTCGCGCGCAGCCTGCTGCTGGACCTGGCCGACATGGGTATCCCCGCAGGCACCGAGTACCTCGATCTCATCAGCCCGCAGTACATCTCTGACCTGGTGAGCTGGGGTGCCATCGGCGCACGCACCACCGAGAGCCAGGTGCACCGCGAGCTGGCCTCGGGGCTGTCCTGCCCGGTCGGCTTCAAGAACGGCACCGACGGCGGGCTGCAGATCGCCATCGACGCCATCCGCGCCGCCTCCATGCCGCATCACTTCATGTCGCTGACCAAGGCGGGGCACTCGGCCATCTTCTCCACCACGGGCAACGAGGACTGCCACATCATCCTACGTGGTGGCCGCGAGCCCAACTACGATAGCAAGCACGTGAAGGATGCAGCCGCCAAGCTGGAGCAGGCCGGCCTGCCGCCGCGCGTGATGGTGGACTGCAGCCACGCCAACAGCCGCAAGCAGCACATGCGCCAGATCGAGGTGGGCGAGGACGTCGCCGACCAGCTGGCCGCCGGCGAGCGCCACATCATCGGCGTGATGATCGAGAGCCACCTGGTGGGCGGCAACCAGCCCGCGGAGGCGCCCGAGCGCGTCTATGGGCAGAGCATCACCGACGCCTGCCTGGCCTGGGACGACACCACGCCGCTGCTGCGCGAACTCGCCGAGGGCGTGCGCCAGCGCCGGGAAGTGCTGGCCGCCAGCGCCTGAGCCGGGGCCCGCCCCGGGCCTGTTCCCGTGTAGAATGGATAGCTGTCGTCAGGGCGCCGCTGCGCCCTGACCTGTCTTTGAACGAGAGAGAGTCGACATGTCGCTGATCACCCGTCTGAATGCCGCCGATGCCGATTTCCGCGCCCGCCTGGACGCCCTGCTGGCCTGGGAGAGCGTGTCCGACGACCACGTCTTCAAGGCCGTGATGGAGATCCTGCACGCGGTGAAGACGCGGGGTGACGCCGCCGTCGTCGAGTACACCAACCGCTTCGACCGCATGAGCGTGGCCTCCATGGCGGAGCTCGAGATCCCGCTCGCGCGGCTGGCCCAGGCGGCCGAAGGGCTGTCGCCGGCCCGCCGCCAGGCGCTGGAACAGGCCGCCGCGCGTATCCGCGCCTACCACGAGCACCAGCGCATGGAATCCTGGAGCTATACTGAGGCCGACGGCACCGTGCTGGGCCAGCAGGTCACCCCGCTGGACCGGGCCGGGCTGTACGTGCCGGGCGGCAAGGCGGCCTATCCCTCCTCGGTGTTGATGAACGCCATCCCCGCCAAGGTCGCCGGCGTGCCGGAACTCATCATGGTGGTGCCCACCCCGGACGGCGAGGTGAACGAGCTGGTGCTGGCCGCCGCCCACATCGCGGGCGTGGACCGCGTCTTCGCCGTCGGCGGCGCCCAGGCCGTGGCCGCCCTGGCCTACGGCACCGAGACCGTACCGCAGGTGGACAAGATCGTCGGCCCCGGCAACATCTACGTGGCCACCGCCAAGCGCATGGTGTTCGGCGCCGTGGGCATCGACATGATCGCCGGTCCCTCCGAGATCCTGGTGGTCTGCGACGGCAAGACCGACCCGGACTGGATCGCCATGGACCTCTTCTCCCAGGCCGAGCACGACGAGGATGCGCAGTCCATCCTGGTCTGCCCGGACGCCGGCTATCTCGACCGGGTCGAGGCCAGCATCGAGCGCTTGCTGCACGACATGCCGCGCGCCGAGATCATCCGCACCTCGCTGAAGGACCGCGGCGCCCTGATCCAGGTCGCCGACATGGACCAGGCCGTGGAGGTCGCCAACCACATCGCCCCCGAGCACCTGGAGCTGTCGGTGGAGGACGCCGAGGCGATGGCGAAACGTATCCGCCACGCCGGGGCCATCTTCATGGGGCGCTACACGGCCGAGGCCCTGGGCGACTACTGCGCCGGCCCCAACCACGTGCTGCCGACCTCGCGCACGGCGCGCTTCTCCTCGCCGCTCGGGGTCTACGACTTCCAGAAGCGCTCGAGCCTCATCGGCTGCTCGGCCGATGGCGCCTCGGAACTGGGCAGGATCGCCTCCGAGCTCGCCCACGGCGAGGGCCTGACCGCGCACGCGCGCTCCGCCGAATACCGCATCAAGGACTGAGGTCGGGATGACCTCACGCATCGCACAATGGGTGCGCCCGGAGATCCGGGCGCTGTCCGCCTATCACGTCCCGGACCCGGGCAGGCTGATCAAGCTGGACGCCATGGAAAACCCGTACACCCTGCCGGAGGACCTCGTCGAGGGCTGGCTCGACGCCCTGCGCGGCGTCGACATGAACCGCTACCCCGATCCGGGCGCGCGCATCATCAAGGAGCGTCTGCGCCGGGTGATGCACGTGCCGGCGGGGCAGGAGATCCTGCTCGGCAACGGCTCCGACGAGCTCATCCAGATCCTGGCCATGGCCGTCGGCGGGGCGGGGCGCACCATCCTGGCCCCGGAGCCGGGCTTCGTCATGTACCGCATGATCGCCACCTTCGTCGGCATGGAGTACGTGGGCGTGCCGGTGAACCCGGCGGACTTCTCGCTGGATGCCCAGGCCATGCTCGCGGCGATCGAGGCCCACCAGCCGGCCCTGGTGTTCCTGGCCTACCCGAACAACCCCACCGGCAATCTCTGGGACCGCAGCACCATCGAGGCCATCATCGAGGCCGCGCCTGGGCTGGTGGTGGTGGACGAGGCCTATGCGCCGTTCGCCGACGACAGCTTCCTCCCGGATCTCGGGCGCTGGGACAACCTGCTGGTGATGCGCACCGTCTCGAAGATGGGGCTGGCCGGTCTGCGGCTGGGGTATCTCTGCGGGCCGGGAGACTGGCTCGCCGAGTTCGACAAGCTGCGCCTGCCGTACAACATCAACATCCTCACCCAGGCCAGCGCCGCCTTCGCGCTGGACCATCACGAGGTCTTCGATGCCCAGGCCGCGCAGATCCGCGCGGCGCGTGCCGGGCTCGATGCCGGCCTGCGCGCCCTGGGCGGCCTCACGGTCTACCCGAGTGCGGCCAACTTCATCCTGTTCCGCGCCCCGGCCGGGCGGGCCACGGCCCTGTTCGAGTCGCTGAAGCGTGACGGGGTGCTGATCAAGAACCTGAGCGGCGCCGGCGGTGTGCTCGAAGACTGCCTGCGTGTCACCGTGGGCACGCCCGAGGAGAACGCCGCCTTCCTGGCGGCGCTCGGGCGGGCCCTGGCCGGGGGGGCTGAGCCGGCGTCCTAGTCGGCCCGCGCCGTTGGCCGCTTGGCCACCGTCGTCTCCGCCTCCACGCGCCGGCCGTCGCGCCAGAGCGTGATCGTCACCGTCTCGCCCGGCTGCGCCAGGGCGATGAGGTTCAGGGCCTCGTAGGCCTGCTCGATCACCTCGCCGTCCACCTCGATGATCACGTCTCCGGGGCGCATGCCGGCCCGGTCGGCGGGGCCGTCCGGGTAGATGCCGGCGATGAGCACGCCGCGCGTGTCCGGCAGGCCGAAGGACTCGGCCAGCTGCGGCGTCACGTCCTGCGCCTCCACCCCCAGCCAGCCGCGGATCACCTCGCCGTGCTCGATGATCTGGGTCATCACGTCGCGGGCCAGGTCCACCGGAATGGCGAAACCGATGCCGTGCGAGCCGCCGGACTGGCTGAAGATGGCGGTGTTGATCGCCACCAGGTCGCCATGCGCATTCACCAGGGCGCCACCGGAGTTGCCCGGGTTGATGGCCGCATCGGTCTGGATGAAGTCCTCGTAGGTGTTGATGCCGAGCGAATGCCGGCCGGTGGCGCTGACGATGCCCTGGGTGACGGTCTGGCCGACGCCGAAGGGATTGCCGATGGCCAGCACCACGTCGCCGACGCGCAGTTCGCTGGAGCGCCCCACGGTCAGGGTCGGCAGGTCGTCGCGGGCGGCGATCTTGAGTACTGCGAGGTCGGTGTCCGGGTCGGTGCCCACCACGCTGGCCTCGAAGCTGCGGCCGTCGGCCAGCAGCACGGCAATGGCCTCGGCCCCGGCGATCACGTGGTTGTTGGTGAGCAGGTAGCCCTGGGCGCTGAGGATGACGCCCGAGCCCAGGCTGGTCTGGGTGCGGCGGCGCAGGGTCTCGCCGCGTTCCTGGAACTGGCCGAAGAAGGGGTCGGACTGCAGGGGCGTGCGCTCGACCACGGTGCGTGCGGTGAAGATGTTCACCACCGCCGGGGCGGCCTGGTCGACGGCGTCGGCATAGGAGACGGGGCCGTTGGCCGGGGGGCGCTCGATGACGGGGGCCTGGCGCACCTCCACCACCGGCAGCTTGCCGTTGAGGCCCTCCGGCTGGATGAGCAGGATCACCACCGCAGCCGCAATACCCACCACGACCACCTGCAGGATGAAACGCGAAAGCTTGGAAATTTTCATTGGCTCCCCAGTCGTGTAGTGTTGCGCTCCGGGTGGCGCGACATGCGCCGCCCGCCGCATACACTCGCACGGAGTTCGTGCCGTATTATCGCCCGGCGGCGTGGCCGCGGGCAAAGAAAACGCCTACCGGGGGTATCGCCATGGTCTCGCTCGACAAGCTCGTCGACTACTGCAACCGGCTGCTGGAGGCCGGCCGTTTCCGCGACTATGCCCCCAACGGGCTGCAGGTGCAGGGCCGCGACCAGGTGGCGCGCATCGTCAGCGGCGTGACCGCCTCCCGGGCGCTGATCGAGCAGGCCATCGCCCTCGAGGCCGACGCCATTCTGGTGCACCACGGCTATTTCTGGAAGGGGGAGGACCCCTGTCTCACCGGCATGAAGCGGGCGCGCATCGCCCTGCTGCTGGAGCACGGCATCAGCCTCATCGCCTACCACCTGCCGCTGGATGCCCATCCGGAGCTCGGCAACAACGCCGTGCTGGCACGCGAACTGGAGCTCGAGGTGGACGGCCCGCTGAATGCCGAGGGCATCGGCCTGCACGGCCGGCTGGTCGAGGCGCTGGAGCCCGGGCTGTTCGCCGAGCGCCTGCGACGGGTGCTGCGACATGCGCCGCTGCATATTCCGGGTGGGCCCGAGGTCATCCAGCGTGTCGGCTGGTGTACCGGTGCCGCGCAGGACTATATCGAGCAGGCCGTCGTCCTGGGCCTGGACGCCTTCGTCTCCGGGGAGATCGCCGAGCGCACCACCCACACCGCGCGCGAGGCGGGCATCCACTACTACGCGGCCGGCCACCACGCCACCGAGCGCGGCGGAGTACAGGCGCTGGGTGCACACCTGGCCACGCATTTCGGGCTCGAGCACCGTTTTGTCGATGACCCGAATCCCGTCTGAAAGACTCGGATTTCATTGGAAAAATCCCCTTTCGGGTTGACCTTTTTGGCGAGTTACGCCAAAGTACGCGGATTTTTACGGCCCCTTTTTTGTCGGGCAGAGTTCCGCCAGCGTCGGCCATTCGGGGGAGAGGTCGGGCGCACGAATACGCGGTTCTTGAGCGCGTAACGCATTTTTTCTTCAAGTCCATTTGGGAGAGTGAAGATGGCAGTAGATAAGAGTCGACGCCGCTTCCTTGTCGGCGCCACCTCGGTGGTCGGAGCCGTGGGTACTGCAGCCGTCCTCGTGCCCTTCGTCAGGTCGATGAATCCGAGCGAACGCGCCAAGGCCGCGGGCGCGCCGGTGGAAGTCGATCTGAGCCAGCTGGAGCCTGGTCAGAAGGTCAACGTGGAATGGCGTGGCAAGCCGGTGTGGGTGGTGCGTCGCACCGAGCAGATGATCGAGGACCTGGCCGTGATCGAGGATCGCCTGCGCGATCCGAAGTCCGAGGTCGTGACCCAGCAGCCGGCCTATGCCCAGAACGACACCCGTGCGATCAAGTCGGAATTCCTGGTGCTCGTCGGTATCTGCACCCACCTGGGTTGTTCGCCGACCTTCCGTCCGGAAGTCGCCCCGGCCGACCTCGGCCAGGACTGGAAGGGCGGTTTCTTCTGCCCCTGCCACGGTTCCCGTTTCGACATGGCCGGCCGCGTCTTCAAGAACGTCCCGGCTGCCAAGAACCTCGTGGTTCCGCCGTACACCTACCTGAGCGACAACCGCATCCTCGTCGGTGTCGATGAAGGAGCTGCCTGATGAATAAGCTGTTGACTGGCCTGCTCGGCTGGGTGGATGCCCGCTTCCCTCTGACCAAGATGTGGGAAGAGCACCTGTCCAAGTATTACGCGCCGAAGAACTTCAACTTCTGGTACTTCTTCGGTTCCCTCGCGCTGCTGGTTCTGGTCATCCAGATCGTCAGCGGTATCTTCCTCACCATGAACTACAAGCCGGACGCGTCGGTCGCCTTCGCCTCCGTCGAGTACATCATGCGCGACGTCGACATGGGGTGGCTGATCCGCTACATCCATTCCACCGGCGCGTCTGCGTTCTTCATCGTGGTGTACCTGCACATGTTCCGTGCGCTCATGTACGGCTCCTACAAGGGTCCGCGCGAGCTCATCTGGATCTTCGGCATGACCATCTACCTGGTGCTGATGGCCGAGGCCTTCATGGGCTACCTGCTGCCCTGGGGTCAGATGTCCTTCTGGGGTGCCCAGGTTATCGTCAACCTGTTCGCCGCCATCCCGGGCATCGGCGAGGCCCTGTCGGTGTGGATCCGCGGTGACTACGTCATCTCCGATGCCACCCTGAACCGCTTCTTCGCCCTGCACGTCATCGCGCTGCCGCTGGTGCTGGTCGGCCTGGTGGTCGCCCACATCATCGCGCTGCACGAAGTGGGTTCCAACAACCCGGACGGCGTGGAGATCAAGAAGAAGAAGGACGAGAACGGCATCCCGCTGGACGGCATCCCGTTCCATCCCTACTACACCGTCAAGGATATCGTCGGCGTGGTGGTCTTCCTGATGCTGTTCTCCGTGGTCATGTTCTTCATCCCGGAGATGGGCGGTTACTTCCTGGAGCACGCCAACTTCATCCCGGCCGATCCGCTGAAGACGCCTGAGCATATCGCCCCGGTGTGGTACTTCACGCCGTTCTACACCGTGCTGCGTGCCGTGCCGGATCCGTTCCTGGGCGTGGTGGCCATGGGCCTGGCGGTGGTGATCCTGTTCTTCCTGCCGTGGATCGACCGCAACCCGATCAAGTCCTGGCGCTATCGCAGCTTCCTGCACAAGCTGAACCTGCTGCTGTTCGTGGTCGCCTTCGTCATCCTGGGCTACCTCGGCGTGAAGCCGGTGCAGCCGGCCCTGGCCGAGCTTGGTCTGCGCATGACCGAGATGTACTTCCTGTTCTTCTTCGTGCTGTGGTTCCACAGCAAGGCGCGTTCGGCGAAGTACAACGTCATCTGGTTCGTGATCACGGTGGGTGCCATCACCCTCTACGACATCAACCGTGTCGGCTCGCTGGGTGACGAGAAGGACTTCCTGTGGATGTGGGTGTTCCCGGCCGGTTACATGTTCCTCATGAACCTGCTGCCCATCTTCACCAAACTGAACAATGAAAAGCCCGTTCCGGAAAGGGTGACGTCATGAAGAAACTGATTGCCGTTGTTTTTGCGCTCATGGTCCCGGGGGCGGCGCTGGCCGCCGGTCCCTCGGTCCCGCTCGACGAGGCGCATGTGGACGTGACCAACCAGGCCTCGCTGCAGCGTGGTGCCAAGCTGTTCACCAACTACTGCCTGAGCTGTCATTCGGCCGGTTTCTCGCGCTACAACCGCGTGGGTCGCGACCTGGGTCTGACCGACGAACAGGTGCAGAAATACCTGATCAACACCACCGGCGCCGACGGCGATCCGACCAAGATCGGTGAGCTGATGAAGGTGGCCATGACCAAGGAATACGGTAGCGAGGCCTTCGGTGCCGCCGCGCCGGATCTCACCCTGGTCGCCCGCGTGCGTGGTGCGGACTGGCTGTACACCTACCTGCGTTCCTTCTACAAGGACGAATCGCGTCCCTTCGGTGTGAACAACACCGTGTTCGCCAACGTCGGCATGCCGCACGTGCTGTGGCAGCTGCAGGGTCGTCAGGAGAAGGTCGTGCGCACCGAGGTGGATGCCCATGGTCACGAGCACGAGGTCACCGAGCTCAAGCTGGACGAGCCCGGCACCATGACCCCGGCCGAGTACAACCAGGCCGTGCTGGACCTGGTCACCTTCCTGGTCTACCTGGGCGAGCCGGCCCAGACCGATCGCAAGGTGCTCGGCGTATGGGTGCTGATCTTCCTGTTTGTCCTCTTCGTGTTTGCGTATTTCCTGAAGAAGGAATACTGGAAAGACGTACACTGACAGGTTGCGGTATGATCGGGGCAGGGACGCCCCGCAGCCGCATTATTCCTTTTTCATGATTCAACGAACGGAGTGGACGTATGGCGTTGGTCGCCAATAGAAGATCCGTCATGACTCTGTTCTCTGCGCCCGCTGATGCGCAGAGCCATCGTACCCGGATCGTCCTTGCAGAGAAGGACATTACCGTCGACATCATCGATGTGGATCCGGACAACCTGCCGGAAGACCTTTCCGACCTGAATCCCTATAACACCGTGCCGACGCTGGTCGATCGCGAGCTCACTCTCTACGATCCGCGCGTCATCATGGAGTATCTGGACGAGCGCTTCCCGCACCCGCCGCTGATGCCGGTGGACCCGGTTTCGCGCGCCAAGTCGCGCATGGCCCTGCATCGCATCGAGACCGACTGGTACTCGCTGCTGGCCGAGCTGGAGTCGGGCAACGACAAGCGCATGAACAAGGCGGCCAAACTGCTGCGTGAGAGCATCATCGCGGCCGACCCGCTGTTCGGTGCCTTCCCGTACTTCCTCAGCGAGGAATTCACGCTGGTGGACTGCACTGTCGCACCGGTCCTCTGGCGCCTGCCGCGCTGGGGCATCGACCTGCCGAAGACGGCCAAGGCCGTGCAGGGCTACATGGCGCGCATGTTCGAGCGCCCGTCCTTCCAGCAAAGCCTCACCGAGGCCGAACTGGAGATGCGGGGCTGAGGCCCCGCATTTGTTTCGGCGCACCGACAGCCCATGGCGCAAGGCATGACCTCAAGCCGCCCCTATCTGTTGCGGGCCATTTACCAGTGGATCGTGGACAACGGTCTCACCCCGCACATCCTCGTCAATGCGGAAGACGAGCAGGTGCAGGTGCCGCGGCAGTACGTGGAGCAGGGCAAGATCATCCTCAATATCGCACCGATGGCCGTGCATGGCCTGACGCTCGGCAATGAGGACGTGACCTTCAATGCACGCTTCGGCGGCACGCCCATGGACATCTACGTGCCAATGGGCCGGGTGCTGGCCATCTATGCCCGCGAGAACGGTCAGGGGATGATGTTCGGCGAGGAAGAGGACGGTGATGAGCCGCCGCCGGACGACACGGGCGGCGACGAGCCTGGATCGTCGCGCCCGCATCTCAAGGTGGTGAAGTAGGACGCGGTAATTCAACGGGCCCGGCAATGCCGGGCCCGTTGTCGTTTGCGGTGTCTGCCGGGTCGCCAGAAGCAAGTCGCGCCTGTTATGCTTGGCTGCAGTGCCAAACGGGGGCCGGTCATGATCGAGGTCTGTGTCGGCGATATCACCGGGCTGGCGGCCGAGGCCATCGTCAATGCCGCCAACCAGTCCCTGCTCGGCGGTGGCGGGGTGGATGGCGCCATCCACCGGGCGGCCGGGCCGAAGCTGCGGGAATACAACCGTGGGCTCGGCGGTTGCCCTACCGGGGAGGCGCGTCTCTCCCCCGGATTCGACCTGCCGGCACGCTACGTGATCTCCACGGTCGGCCCGGTCTGGCAGGGGGGTGATGCCGGAGAGGCGCAGCTGCTGGAATCGGCCTACCGTCGCTCGCTGGAACTGGCACTGGAAAACGGTGTGAAGCGCATCGCCTTCCCCGCCATCAGCACCGGCGTGTACGGCTATCCCAAACGCGAGGCGGCGGCCATCGCCCTGCGCGTGATGCACGAATACGCGGCGCGTTTCGACCGCATCATCGCCTGCTGCTACAGCGAGGCTGACGCCGCCATCTATCAGGAATTGCTCGAGGGCTGAGTTGCATGCAAAAAGAATCGACCACGAGAAAGGCGGCCGAGGTGCTGTTGATCCAGCGGCTGTATCTGTCCGCCGTCGCCGCCCTGGTCTGGCTGGTCTGCTATCTCTCGATCGCCGCACCCGCGCCGCATGTCGGCGCACCGTTCTCCATGGCCGTGTTCGCCCCCGTGGCCATCGCCCTCAACAACTTTGGCCTCGCCCTGTCCGTGGCCGTATTCTTCGGCACGCTGCTGATCCCCGTCGCCTTCCTGCTCTGGTCCCTGCCGCTGTGGCGCGGGGAGGTCGGCATCCCGAAGCGCAGCCGCAACCTTGCCATCACCATCTTCATCCTCTCGGTGCTCTGGCTGATGTTCGTCGGACAGGGCGGGGTGAAGGTGCAGGGCCTGTTCCACGTGATCATGATGCAGGGTTACAACGTCCTCATCGCCTCGCTGCTGCTGCTGTTCTACCGCCTCCACCGCGCCGAACCGAGGTTCGGCATCAGCCTCGCCTATCACGGCCTGCTGTTCGCCTGGATCGGCTGGTGTGCCTTCCCCTGGCTGGGGCCGGTGTGAACCGGCGCTAGTCTGGCAGGCCTTTCCCGGCATTGAGCAGGTCCAGCGGATCGAACTGCTGCTTGATCCGCCGCATGAGATCGAGTGTGACCGGGTCGATCTCGCGCGCGACGAACTCGCGCTTCACCAGTCCTACCCCATGCTCACCCGAGATCGTGCCCTCGAGGTCGAGCACGAGTCTGAACACCTCGTCCAGGCACTTCTCCGCCGCGTCCATTTGCACCGGGTCGTCTGGGTCGACCAGCAGGTTGACGTGGATGTTGCCGTTGCCGGCGTGGCCGAAGTTGACGATGGTGATGCCGTAGGTCTTCGCCAGGCGCTGCAACCCCTCGATGAGGGCCGGGATGCGCGAGACGGGGACGACGACATCTTCGTTGATCTTCTTCGGCGCGACGTTGCGCAGGGCGGGGGAGAGCGCCTTGCGGGTCTTCCACAGGGCCTGTACCTCTTCCCGGGTCTTTGCCAGCACACAGCTCAGGCAGCCCTCGACCTCCGCGGCTTGCTGCACTGCCGCAGCAGCCGAGTCGAGGCAGGATTCGGGGCCATCGACCTCGATCATGAGCATGCCGCCGGCGTTCTCGGGCAGCGTGGCCTCCGAGTAGCTGCGGATCATCTCGATGGCGGTGCCGTCGATGAATTCCAGCGCGCAGGGGATCACGGGCTGGGCCATGATGGCGGAGACGGCGCGCGCCGCCGCCCCCATGTCTTTATACACCGCCTGTAGCGTGCGCCTGCCCTCGGCGAGCGGCGTGAGCCTGAGCGTCGCCTCGGTGATGATGGCGAGCGTGCCTTCCGAGCCGATGAGCAGGCGCGTGAAGTCGTAGCCGACCACGCCCTTGGTGGTCATCACCCCCGTCCTGATCTCCTCGCCCGCGCCGGTGACGGCGCGCAGGCCCAGCGTGTTGTCGCGCGGCGTGCCGTACTTCACCGCACGCGGGCCGGCCGAGTTGTAGGCGAGGTTGCCGCCGACGGTGCAGAAGGCGGCGCTGGTCGGGTCGGGCGGCCAGAAGAAGCCGTGCTCGCCGGCGGCGTCCTGCACGGCCTGGTTGGTCACGCCGGGTTCGACCACCATCAGCCGGTTGTCCGGGTCGATACGCAGGATCCGGTCCATGCGTTCCAGCGAGAGCACCAGCCCGCCGTGCGTGGGTACGGTGGCGCCGGTGGTGCCGGTGCCGCGGCCGCGCGGGGTGAGTGGCACCCGGTGCGTGTTGCACAGGCGGATGATCCCGCGCACCTGTTCGTGGCTGGTGGCAAAGGCCACGGCCTCGGGGGGCTGGTGCTGGCGCGAGTTGTCGTAGCCGTAGGGCCAGCAGTCGGCGGGGTCGGTGAGCAGGGCGTCGTCACCGACCAGGGCGCGAATGGCATCGAGAAAGGCGGGGCTGAGCATGGTGGATGTCTCGAAGCGGGACTTGTTGGCCGACCAGTTTAACGCCTGCCGCGCGACGGGGCACGCGGGGCTATTCGCCCAGCAGCTGGGCGTCGATCAGGTCGCAGAGGCAGTGGATGACCAGCAGGTGCACCTCCTGCACGCGGGCGGCGGAGTCGGCAGGGGCACAGATCTCCACGTCGCCGGCATGCAGGGCGCCGCGCATGCGGCCGCCGCCGCGGCCGGTGAGGGCGATGACCGTGCAGTCACGGTCGTGGGCGGCCTGGATGGCGGCCACCACGTTGGCGGAGTTGCCCGAGGTGGAGATGGCCAGCAGGACGTCGCCGGCCTGGCCCAGGGCGCGCACCTGGCGGGAGAAGATCTGGGTGTAGTCGTGGGCGTTGGCGATGGAGGTCAGCGTGGCGGCGTCCGGGGTGAGGGCGATGGCCGGCAGGCCCGGGCGGTCGCGCTCGAAGCGGTTGAGCATGCGCGAGGAGAAGTGCTGGGCGTCGCCGGCCGAGCCGCCGTTGCCGCAGCTGATGACCTTGCGACCATTGAGCAGGGCGTCGAGGATGAGCCGCGCGGCGCATTCGATGGCCTCCGGCAGGGCGTCGGCGGCGGCCTGCTGGGCCTCGATGCTGGCGGCGAAGTGCTGGCGGATGCGGTCTTGCGGGATCATGCTCGCTGTCGGTTCGCGGGCGCCGCCTCAGGCGGCGTCGAAGGCATTGCGTATCCAGTCTATCGCAGTCCCGCCCGCCATGGCGATGACGTCGAAACGGGCGGGGCCGTCGTGCGGGTGCCGCTGCAGGTAGTGCTGGGCCGCGGCGATCAGCTTCTGCTGCTTGCGCCAGTCGATGCTGGCCGCCGCACCGCCGTAGCGCGTGTTCTGCCGCAGGCGCACCTCGACGAACACCAGGGTGTCGCCGTCGCGCATGACGAGGTCGATCTCGCCGCGACGGCACTGGTAGTTGGCGGTCACGAACCGCAGTCCCTCGCCGGAGAGGAAGGTCCGTGCCGCCTGCTCGGCCTCCGTGCCGCGTGTCCCGGTCATGCTATTCGTCGACGGGTCTTGTCTCTTCCGGCGCCTCGCTGGCGGCCAGCGTGCGGGGGCGGCCATTGGTGAACTGGGCCCATTTCAGTTCGCGGTGCATGCGGCCCTGGGCGTCGATGTAGAGGTTGCCGGTCAGGCCCTCGTAGCGCTCGTAGTCGCGCTCCTTGAGGCGACGCAGGTAGGGCACGATGCGATAGGCATCGATGCCCAGCGCGAGCAGGCGCGGCTGCCGGGCGGCATAGGCGGGCACGGCCGCCTGGATGGCCTGGTAGCGCTCCGAGGGCTGTTCGAGGTTGTCGAGCAGCCAGGGGATGTCGCTGAAGATCACGCCGTTGAGGTCGCTGTCGGCACGCGGGTCGACGCGTCCGGAGAAGCTGTGCGAGGTGGCGTAGACGGGCAGGTCGGAGGCGCGCAGGAAGTCGAGCTGCGGGCGCAGCAGCCGGGCCTCGCGCGGCGTGGCGGCGATGAAGACCATGTCC
>JAJLKJ010000126.1:0-22167 GCA_033839185.1 Gammaproteobacteria bacterium | reverse complement strand
CCGTAGGCGATGAACAGGTCGGTGACCTCGTCGATGCCGTTGGCGGGGTCGATCACGCGCCCGCCGCGTATCTGCAGCTTCATGCCGCGCCTCCCGGTGTGGCGCCCATGACCATGGACATGATGGCCATGCGCACGGCGATGCCGTTGGTGACCTGCTCGAGGATGACCGAGCGTGGTCCGTCGGCCACGCGCGAGGAGATCTCCACGCCGCGGTTGGCCGGGCCCGGGTGCATGACGATGACGTCCGGCGCGGCCACCTTCAGGCGCTCTTCGGTCAGTCCGTAGAGCTGGAAGTACTCGTGCTCGCTCGGCAGCAGCGCGCCCTGCATGCGCTCCTTCTGCAGGCGCAGCATGATGACCACGTCCACGTCGCGCAGACCCTGCTCCAGGTCGTGGAAGACATGCACGCCGAGCTTTTCCACCTCGGCCGGCAACAGGGTCTTGGGCGCGATCACGCGCACCTCGCCGGTATTGAGGATGTTGAGTGCGTGGATCTGCGAGCGGGCCACGCGCGAGTGCAGGATGTCGCCGACGATGGCCACGCGCAGCCTGGTGAAGTCACCCTTGTGCCGGCGGATGGTGAACATGTCGAGCATCGCCTGCGTCGGGTGCGCGTGGCGGCCGTCGCCGGCATTCAGTACGCTGATGTGCGGGGCGACGTGGTGGGCGATGAACTGCGAGGCGCCGCTGTCGGCGTGGCGCACGATGAACATGTCGCAGTACATGGCCTCGAGGTTGCGCAGCGTGTCGAGCAGGCTCTCGCCCTTGACCGCGGAAGACTGCCCGATGTTGATGTTGAGCACGTCGGCCGACAGGCGCTTGGCGGCCAGCTCGAAGGTGGTGCGCGTGCGCGTGCTGGCCTCGAAGAAGAGGTTGATGACGGTCTTGCCGCGCAGCAGCGGGACCTTCTTCACCGACTGGTCGTTCATGCTGGCGAAGGACTCGGCGGTATCCAGGATCTCGGTGATCAGCGCGCGGTTGAGGCCCTCGATGGTCAGGAAGTGCTTGAGCCGGCCCTCGCGGGTGATCTGGATGCTGGCCGGCGAGGCGCCGGGGGCGGGGTAGTGGATCGTCATCGGGCCGTGTCCTCGGTGCGCACCAGGGTGAGTTCCAGGGGCTCGGGGCCGCTGAGCTTGATCTGCTCCTGCGGGCCCAGGTCGAGGCGGGCGCCGACCACCTGGGCCTCGATGGGCAGCTCGCGCCCGCCGCGTTCCACCAGCACCGCCAGGGTGATGGAGGCCGGCCGGCCGAAGTCGAACAGCTCGTTCATCGCAGCGCGGATGGTGCGCCCGGTGTAGAGCACGTCGTCGACCAGGATGATGTGGGCGTCGTCCAGGCTGAACGGTAGGTTGGAGGGCTTCACCTGCGGGTGCATGCCGATGCGGCTGAAGTCGTCGCGGTAGAAGGAGATGTCGAGTTCGCCGAGGCGCCCGGGCAGGCCCAGGCGGCGGTGCAGCTCGCGCGCCACCCACACCCCGCCGGTATGGATGCCGACCATGAGCGGATCCTCCAGCCCGCGTTCGCGGATCAGGTCCGTCAGCGCGCCGGTCATGTGGTCCAGTAGTGTGTCGACCTTGGGTATCATGCGTTCATGCCCCTCCGGACATCCAGGTTTCGAGCAGGATGGCGGCGGATAGTCTATCGATTTCGTCCTTGCGAATCTTCCTGCGCCGGCCTTTTTGTCGCGTCTCGATCAACCGGGCGCTGGCCTCGGCCGAGGTCAGGCGCTCATCCACCAGGGTCACCGGCAGGCCGTAGCGGCCCTCCAGCTGGCGGGCGAAGCGCTCGACCACGGGCTTCAGCTCGTGCTCGCGCCCGTCCAGGTGGCGCGGCAGGCCGACGATGAGCCGCTGCGGCCGCCATTCCGCAATCAGTGCGCCGATGGCCTCCCAGTCCGGCCGGCTGTTGTCGCAGGCCACCGTGGCCAGTGCCGAGGCGGTGCCGGTGAGCGTCTGGCCCACGGCCACGCCGATGCGGCGCGCGCCGTAGTCGAAGCCCAGCAGGGTCTGCGCGGTCAAGGCCGCCGTCTCCCCGGCCTCACGCGTGACCGGCCCCGTCCGACAGCAGGTCGAGGTCGATGCCGAGCTGGCGGGCCGCGGCGTGCCAGCGCTTTTCCGGGGGTGTGTCGAACAGGATGTCGAGGCTGGCCGGCGAGGTCAGCCAGGCATTGTCGGCCATCTCCTGCTCGAGCTGGCCCGCCCCCCAGCCGGCGTAGCCCAGCGCCACCAGCACCCGCTCGGGGCCGCGGCCCTCGGCCAGGGCCCGGAGGATGTCGCTGGAGGTGGTGAGCGCGAGCTGGTCGGTGATCTGCAGGCTGCCCTCCCAGTCGCCGACCGGCTGGTGCAGCACGAAGCCGCGCTCCATCTCCACCGGGCCGCCGCTGTAGACGGGTCGCGCGGCGATGTCCTCGCGGTCGGTGGCGATCTCCAGGTGGTCGAGCAGCTCGCCCAGGCGGATCTCCGTGGGCTGGTTGATAACGATACCCAGCGCCCCGTCGGCGTTGTGCTCGCAGATCAGCGTCACCGTGCGAAAGAAGTTCGGGTCGGCCAGCGCGGGCATGGCGATGAGGAACTGGTTGCTGAAGTAGCTGGACGTGGACATGCTGCAAGTATCGGGTGCCGGCCGCGGGCTCGCAAGCCGGGGCCGTTCAGCGGGTGGTGAGACCGCCCACCTCGAAGCGCCAGGTACGGGTGATGACCAGCTCGTCGTAGGCCTTGCGCATCTCGCGGTCGAAGGGGGCGAAGGGCTCGGACAGGCGCACGATGCGCTTGGCGGCGTCGTCCAGCACCTGGTGGCCGGAGGACTTGCCGAGCTCGATGCTGAGCACCTGACCGTCCCGGTTGACGGTGACGTGCAGGATGAGCTCGCCCTCGAGCTTGCGGCGCAGGGCCTCGTCGGGGTAGTTGAGGTTGCCGATGCGCTCGACCTTCTCCTTGAAGGCGCGGAAGTAGTCGGCCTCGATCACGCTCTTGGCGCTGGAGAACGACAGGTAGTGGCGGCGCGGGCGCTCGGCGTAGCGCTGTTCGCGCTCGCTGATCTCGGCGGCCAGGCGTGCGATCTCCAGGCTGCGGTCCACCAGTTCGCGGCCGCGGCGGTCCGGCACCGGCTGTTCCTGGCGGGTCTGTTCCTCGGTGGGGACCTGGTAGTCCGAGCGGCGGGTGGTCATCGCCTGGACCTGTTCCTCTTCCGGCTGCACGGGGGACTGCGCCTGGATTTGCATGGGCGCGGTGCCGTCGTGCGGGCGCGGATCGAGCGAGGTGACCGGGCTGGTGGGACGGTTCGGCTCGTCGGTGCTGCCGCTGGCCTGCTGGTTGGCCTGGGCGATGAACTTCGCATCGTCCGGCGCCTCGTGGGTCTCGGTCTGTACCAGGGTGACGTCCAGAGACGGGGGGACGTAGCGTTCCGGCATGAGGTTCACGCCGAAGGCGATGCCGAGGATGACCAGGCCGTGGACGATGGCGGCGAGGAACAGGCTGATACCGAAGCGGTCGTTCGATGAAAGCTGTGGGGTCAGGCTGAACGCGGTCATTCGGTCGTTGTCGTGAGCTGGCGGATGATGGCCTGCGCGATTGTACCGCTAACCAGCCCGAAGATCAGGCTGGCGCTCATCAAAATGGGATAGAGTCGCCAGATGGCATCCGTGGGGATGAACAGCCCCCAGGCGACGAGGAACTGGCCCGTCATGTGCGCCAGGGCCGCGATCACGCTCAGGCCGATGGCGCTGAGCCGGTGCCCGGCGATGGCCCAGGCCAGGCCCAGGGCGGCCAGTGCGGCCAGTGCGCCGCTCAGGCTGAGCAGGAAGGTGGGCGAGAGGAAGGTGCCGAGGAACAGGCTGCCGGCCACGACCCGCAGCACGGCCACCGACAGGGCCGCGCGCCAGCCATAGAGCAGCAGGGCCATGATCACCACCACGTTGGCCAGGCCGGGCTTCACCCCGGGCAGCGGGGAGGGGAAGGCCGCCTCCAGCACATGGATGGCCACCGCCAGCGCCGCGAGCCAGGCGATGCGCAGGTCGTCGGCGGTGGCCGTGAGCTGCCGGGAGGTCGCGGGCATCAGAAGTTGATGGCGTCGAAGTCGCGGGCGGGGCCGGCGAGCTGCACCACCACGCGGTTGGGTACGCAGGCGATCACCTCGCCGGCGTGATTCAGCCAGCCGTAGTGCACGCAGAACCTGTCGTGGCAGGGCGAGTCGGTGAAGCGGGCGCGCCCGTCGCGTACCTCGACGTGGCTGTTGCCGAGCGGGCCGGGGATCTCCAGGTGCCGGTGCCCGGCCAGCGGGACCTGCTGTGGCGGGGCGCCGGCGGCCAGTATCCGGGCGTATTCGGCGGGGGTGGCGGGCGTCCAGAAATGGGCATAGAGGGCGCCGACCAGCAGCGCCCCGCCGACCACCACCAGCCAGTCGCCCGGTTTCACGGCAGCTCGCGCAGGGTGACCGGAGGCGGGTCGTCACCCTCCAGGCGCAGGCGTGCGGCCATGGCCGGGGTCATGGCGATGTCGCCGTTTTCATCCACGACCATGACCCGGTCGATGCCCATGCCTGCGGCGATGCGCGGCCAGTCCGCCGGGCCGGCCACGAACAGGGCGGTGGCCGCGGCATCGGCCTCGGCGCCGTTGTCGTGCAGCACGGTGACCGAGACCAGCCCCCGCGCCGGACGCCCCGTGCGCGGGTCGATGATGTGGTGGTAGCGCTCGCCCTCCCAGTCGAAGTAGCGCTCGTAATTGCCCGAGGTGAACACGCTCTCGTCGCCGCTGATCTGCAGCGAGGCGATCACGCCCTCGCCGCCGGGGTGACGTATCCCCACCCGCCAGTCGCGGTCGGCGTGGCGGCCGATGGCGCGCAGGTCGCCGCCGGCATTGACGATGGCGTGCTCGATGCCGTGCTCACGCAGGCGCTCGATGGCGCGGTCCACCGCATAGCCCTTGGCGAAGGCGCCGAAGTCCAGGCGCACGGCCGGGTTGCTGGAACGGATGCGGATGCCGTCGATCTCGATGTCCGACATGCGCGGGGCCTGCTCGAGCAGCAGCTCGATCTGGCCCTCATCCGGCGGCGGGCCCTCGGGCGGGCTGTCGCTCTGGAAGCCCCAGAGTCCGATCAGCTTGCCGATGGCGGGATTGAACAGTCCCTCGCTCTGCGCCGACAGCTCGATGGATTGCCGGATCAGCGGCAGCAGCGACGGTCCCGAGGAGAACCACTCGCCGGTGGGCAGCAGCAGATTGACCCGTCCCAGGGTGTTGGGGCGCCAGGCATTCCAGTTCTCGTGCATGAACCGCAGGTCCTCGTCCACGGCATGTATCGCGGCCTGGGCCGCCTCGGGGCTGTCGGCGTAGACGGTGATGTCCACGAGGGTGCCGAAGGCGAGCAGGGTCTCGCTGTGCGGCTGTGGCCGGCTGCAGCCGGCGAGCAGGGCGAGGCCGAGCAGGGCGGTGGCGAGTGCCAGTGCGGTACGCCTCATGCGGCCTCCAGTTGCCGGGCAATGGCGTCCATGAGGGTGCCGGCGATGTTGATGCCATAGATCGCGTCGAGTTCGCGGATGCAGGTGGGGCTGGTGACGTTGATCTCGGTGAGGTAGTCGCCGATCACGTCCAGGCCGACGAAGGTCAGGCCGCGTGCGCGCAGCTCGGGCCCGACCTGTTCGCAGATCCAGCGGTCGCGCGCGGTGAGCTCCTGGCCGACCCCGCTGCCGCCGGCAGCCAGGTTGGCGCGGCTCTCGCCCTCGGCCGGGATGCGGGCCAGGGCATAGGGCACCGGTTCGCCGTCGATCAGCAGGATGCGCTTGTCGCCCTGGCGGAACTCGGGCAGGAAGCGCTGGGCCATGATGGTGCGCCGGCCGTGGTCGGTGCTGGCCTCGAGGATCACGCCGAGGTTCGGGTCGTCCTGGCGCAGGCGGAAGATCATGGCCCCGCCCATGGCGTCCAGCGGCTTGAGCACGATCTCCCCCTGACGGGCGAGGAAGTCGCGCAGGCGGCGCGGCTCGCGGGTGACCAGGGTGGGCGGGCAGCACTGCGGGAACCAGGCGGTGAAGAGCTTCTCGTTGCAGTCGCGCAGGCTGGCCGGCCGGTTGATCACCAGGCAACCCTCGGCCGCAGCCCGTTCCAGCAGGTAGGTGCTGTAGAGGAATTCCATGTCGAAGGGCGGGTCCTTGCGCATCAGCACCGTGGACAGTTCGCCCAGTGGCCGTTCCTGCGGATCGCCGAGTTCGAACCAGCCCGCCGGATCATCCTGTACGCGCAGGGGGCGCATGCGGGCGAACACCCGGCCGTCCTCCAGATAGAGGTCGTCCTGCTCCATATAGAAGAGTGTCCAGCCGCGGCGCTGCGCCTCCAGCAGCATGGCGAAGCTGCTGTCCTTCTTGATGTTGATGCGGGCGATGGGGTCCATCACCACGCCGAGCGTTACGGTCATGTGCGTGCCCTGGTGGTCGGTCGGGTTGTGCGGACTCAGTCTATCCGTACGCGGTTCTGGCCGCCATGTGCGGATGCACGTCGGCAAACTGTCACAAGGTGACGAATTCTGCCTAGAAGCAACATTACCTTTATGCGCTAACTGTCTTTTTTCGTTTCACTTGTTTGCTAATGGGCTTTTCATGGGTTACATTCGGGAGCAATCTATCACACGTTCAAAATAACAAACGGGCCAGGTGGACTGTGAGCGAAGCAAGCACGGGCGGGGCAGGTGAGGGGGATGTCTTCACCGACCTGAAGGTCATGGTCATCGATGACAGCAAGACGATTCGACGCACGGCCGAGAACCTGCTGAAGAAGCAGGGCTGCGATGTGGTGACCGCTACGGACGGGTTCGAGGCGCTGGCCAAGATCGCCGAACACAAGCCGGACATCATCTTCGTCGACATCATGATGCCGCGTCTGGACGGTTACCAGACCTGCGCGCTCATCAAGCACAATACCGCCTTCAAGAATACGCCGGTCATCATGCTGTCGAGCAAGGACAGCATTTTCGACAAGGCGCGCGGCCGTATCGTCGGCTCCGAACAGTACCTGACCAAGCCCTTCACCAAGGACGACCTGCTTGGCGCGATTCGTGCCTATGCAAAAAAACACTAGCGGGGCGGGCACCGGCCGTGCTGCCGTCGCCTCATCTGATTTGATTGACTGATTTACAGTGGAGAGAAACCCATGGCTCACATCCTGGTCGTAGACGATTCGCCCACCGAGATTCACGTCTGCAAGACGATTCTCGAGAAGAATGGTCATCAGGTGACCACCGCCCAGAGCGGCGAGGAGGGGGTCGAGGTCGCCAAGAAGGTGCTGCCCGACCTGATCCTCATGGACGTGGTGATGCCGGGGCTGAACGGCTTCCAGGCCACCCGCCAGCTGTCCAACGAGCCGAGCACCTCGGGCATTCCGGTGGTGATCGTCACCACCAAGGACCAGGAGACGGACAAGGTCTGGGCCATGCGCCAGGGCGCCAAGGACTACATCGTCAAGCCGGTCAAGGAAAAGGACCTGCTCGACCGCGTCAAGGCCCTGGTCGGCTGAGCGCGGAGACCTGACGAGCGATCATGGCGGCCGAGGCGAGTCATTCCCCATTCGAACTGCTCGGGGCGCTGGATCAGCGCTGTCGCACGCGGGCCGTCGGTCTGCCGCGCATCGAGGACAGCCGGGAGGAATGGACGGGCGTGCTGTTCCGTCTGCACGGGATGGAGATGCTCGCCCCCATGGACGAGGTCGCCGAAATCGTCTCGGTCACCAGTGTGGCGCCGGTGCCGGGCGTGAAATCCTGGGTGCTGGGCATTGCCAACATGCGCGGCAACCTGTTGCCGGTCATGGACCTGCAGGCCTTTCTGTACGACGAGAAGCCGGTGACCGACCCGGCCTCGCGCCGGTTGCTGGTGGTCAGCCACGAGGGGGTGGTGGCCGGGCTGGTGATCGACGCGGTGATGGGCATGCGCCATTTCTGGCGCGATGAGATCGCCGAGGAACTGCCCGCGCTGGATGAACGGATCAAACCCTTCGTCACCTATTCGTTCAATCGACTGGGCGAGCACTATCCGGTGTTCAGTCCCTTCCGGCTGGCCGAGAGCGAGGGGTTCATGGACGTCGCGGTCTAGGCCGCGACGGGATGCGGGCAGGGGCCCGCGATATAACAACAGACAACAACAGCAACTCGATTCGCGGATCAACCGCCAGGTCGTCTTCGGGCGATGGAAACAGATGGGCAGGAGATAACAAATGAAAGCGCCGGCTAAAGACAGTTTCAAGTTCGGTGGTGGCAAGGGCCTGGTCGTGCTTGCCGTATTGCTGGTCGTGTTCCTGCTGGGCACGGTTGCCCTGTTTGCGACGCACACCATCAAGAGCGGGCAGGCCAACGGCTACATCGCCACCGCTGCCGAGCAGCGATTGCTCTCCCAGCGACTGGCGACCTACTCCATCGAGGCGGCCGCCGGCAAGGAGGACGCCTTCGGTGAGCTGCTGAGACTGCGTGACGAATTCGACGTCCTGCTGCTGCGCCTCAAGGAAGGCGACGCCGCCCTGGGGCTGCCGCCCCTGCCGGCCACCCTGAGCCCGGTGCTGGCCGACGTGGAGGCCGGCTGGACCCAGTACCGCGAGAACATCAACATCATCCTCGAAGGCCGCGAATCGATCTCCACGGTCTCCGAGTTCGTCAACGTCATCAACGAGTTCATCCCCCAGCTGCTGGCGCTGTCCGATGAGGTGGTCAACGTGTTCGTCCGCAAGGGCGCCCCGCCGGACCAGATCTACATCGCCGCCCGCCAGCTGATGCTCACCCAGCGTATCGAGAACAACCTCAACCGCGTGCTCGCCGGTGGCGAAGGGGCGGCCACCGCGGCCGACCGCTTCGGCCGTGACGCTGCACTCTTCGGCCGCGTGCTGGAGGGCATGATTCGCGGTTATCCGGCGCTCAACATCCAGCGCGTGGATGACGAGGAGGCCCGCACCAAGCTGCGCGAGGTGGCCATGCTCTTCAGCTCGGTGTCCGAGCACGTCGGCGCGATCCTCGAGACCTCCCCGCAGCTGTTCGAGGTCAAGGATGCGGCCGGCCAGGTGGAGCGCCAGAGCGGTGCCCTGCTGGAGGCCGCCACGCAGCTCGAGCTGCAGTCCGCGGAATACGGCGAGAGCCTGAACTGGCTGTTCCTGGCCGGTATCGGTACCGGTATCGCCTCCCTGGTGGTGCTGATGCTGCTGGCCTTCACGATCTACCAGGATACGCGTCGCCGACTGGCCGAGACCACCGAGACCAACCGTCGTAACCAGCGCGCGATCCTGCGACTGCTCGACGAGATGACCAACCTCGCGGAAGGTGACCTCAGCGTGCACGCCACCGTTACCGAGGACATCACCGGGGCCATCGCCGACTCGGTCAACTACGCCATCGACGCGCTGCGCAGCCTGGTTACCACCATCAACGAGACGGCGGTGCAGGTGTCCACCGCGGCCGAGAAGACGCAGGGCACCGCGCTGCGACTGGCCGACGCGTCCAACCACCAGGCCCGCGAGATCGCCTCGGCCTCGGCGGCCATCACGGACATGGCCGACTCCATCGAGCAGGTGTCCAAGAACGCCCAGATCTCCACCGAGGTGGCGGCCAAGTCGGTGCAGATCGCCGGCAAGGGTGCAGAGACCGTGCGCCGCTCCATCGACGGCATGGACACCATCCGCGAGCAGATCCAGGAGACCTCCAAGCGAATCAAGCGCCTGGGTGAGTCCTCCCAGGAGATCGGTGACATCGTGTCGCTCATCAACGACATCGCCGACCAGACCAACATCCTCGCGCTCAACGCGGCCATCCAGGCATCGGCGGCGGGCGAGGCGGGCCGCGGCTTCGCGGTGGTTGCGGACGAAGTGCAGCGTCTCGCGGAACGCTCGGCCAACGCGACCAAGCAGATCGAGGCGCTGGTGAAGACCATCCAGGCCGACACCAACGAGGCGGTCATCTCGATGGAGCAGAGTACCTCCAACGTGGTGGCCGGGGCGAAGCTCGCCGAGGACGCGGGCGAGGCCCTCAACGAGATCGAGACCGTGTCCAAGCAGCTCGCCGACCTCATCCAGAGCATTTCGCAGGCCGCGCGTCAGCAGGCCCTGGTGGCGAGCAACGTGACCAATACCATGAACGTCATCCAGGAGATCACCATGCAGACCTCGGATGGCACCAATGAAACCGCGACCTCCATCGGCAACCTCACCGAGCTGGCGACCGAACTGCGCAAGTCGGTGGCGGGCTTCAAGCTGCCGGAGAGCGATCAGCAGCTCGACACCGTGATCCTCGACGAGACACTCGAGAGCGGCCAGGGACGCGCGGCGAAGGCGGGTTGACCGCCTTTCCGTACCCCGGTCGATACATGGCAACGACGCCTTCAGGTGGTCTATGAAGCAAGAGGATACCGTCGAATACAACGCGCTGACCTGGGTCAAGAAGGAGCTCGATGAGGTCCTGAACCAGACCCGGCTCGCGTTGGAGGGCTACCTGGAGGAGGATTCCGGCGACGAGGATCTCCTGGCCCAGGCCAAGGCACTGCTCAAGCAGGTGCACGGCACCCTGCAGATGGTGGAGCTGTACGGCGCGGCCATGCTCGCCGAGGAGATGGAACTGGTCGCCCAGGCCCTGATCGACGGCAAGATCAAGAACCGGGACGATGCCTTCGAGGTCCTGATGCGGGCCCTGGTCACGCTCCCGGACTATCTCGAGAACGTCCAGATGGGGCACCGCGACATCCCGCTGGTGCTCCTGCCCCTGCTCAACGACCTGCGTACCAGCCGCGATGCGCCGCTGCTCTCCGAGAGCGTGCTGTTCTTCCCCAACCTGGCCGTGGATCCGGAGGCGCCGGTCACGGCGGAACCCGGTGAATCCCAGGCCCTGGCACGCAAGCTGCGCCACGCCTTCCAGCTGGGGCTGCTCGGCTGGTTCCGCGACAAGGACGTGCCGGCCAGCCTCGGCAAGCTGGCCGATGTCACCGACCGTCTGTTCCAGGCCTCCGTGGAGGCCCCGGCCCGCCGTTTCTGGTGGGTGGCGGGCGCCCTGGGCGAGGCGCTCAAGGAGGGCGGGCTCGAGAGCGGCGTGACCAGCAAGAGCCTGATGGGCAAGGTGGACCGTCAGATCAAGCGCCTTATCGATCAGGGCGAGAGCGGCGTCGGCGGCAGTGACGTCGAGGATCTGCTCAAGAACATGCTCTATTACGTCGCCCAGGCCCCCGCCCGTGGCGATCATGTGCCGGCCGTGAAGAAGGCCTTCCGTCTCGACCAGATGGTGCCCGAGGCCGCGGTGCTCGACGCCGCCCGCCAGCGCATGTCCGGCCCCAACCTGGAGATCCTCGGCACGGTCTCCCAGGCGATCCGCGAAGACCTCACCGAGGTCAAGGACGCGCTGGATGTGTTCATGCATGCCGATCAGCGCCGGCCCGAAGACCTCGAGCCCCTGCATCCCAAGCTCGTCAAGATCGCCGAAACCCTGGGGATGCTCGGCCTGGGCGAGGCGCGCCGGCTGGTCAACAACGAGGCCGAGCTGGTCGATTCCGCCATCAAGGGCGAGCAGGCCATCGACGAAGACCTGTTGATGAAGATCGCCAGCGTGATGCTCAGCGTCGAGTCCTCGATCAACGATTTCATGGCCGGGCGTTCTTCCGGCATGAGCCAGACGGAGATGAACGCGGCGCTGGAAGGGGACACCGTCGAGCGCAATGCCCTCCCCGAGAGCGAATTCCAGGGGGTGATGGCGGCCGTCATCCGCGAGACCCTCACCGATCTCAACAAGGCCAAGGACGCGATCCTCGAGTTCGTGGCCGCACCGCAGAACGTCGACCAGCTCGCCGAGGCGCCGAACCTGCTGGACCGTGTCAAGGGCGCGATCGGCATGATGCCGGTGGGCAACGTCGGTCCGGTACTCGATTCGCTGAAGCGCTACATCGGCGAGCGCGTGCTGTCCCAGAAGCGGGTGCCCGATGCCGGCGAGCTCGACGCCCTGGCCGATGCCATCACCAGCATCGAGTTCTATCTCGAAAACGTGGCCGAGGGGCGTGGCGCCCCGCCGGCCATGCTCGAGGTGGGCGCTGCCAGCGTGGCGCGTCTCGGCTACCCCCTGGGTGGTGAGCCGGTGGCCGATTACGAGCACCTGGAGGCGTCGCCCGCGCCGGCCGAAGAGGAGGCGTCCCTGGACCTCGACGTCGAGGCCACCCAGGAGCTGTCGCTGGCCGAGCCGATGCTGGACGTCGACGACCTCGCCGAGTCGGAAGACGAAGACGAAAGTCTCGACCTGACCATAGAGGACATCGGTTTCGACCTCGACACCGGTGCCGGGGAGACCCAGGCCGAGCCGAGCCCCGAACCGCCTGCCGAGGCACCCGCACCGGCCGCGGAAAAGGAGCGTCCGCAACCGCTGGTGGGCGAGGTGGACGACGAGATCCTGGAGATCTTCCTCGAGGAGGCCGAGGAGGAGATCGAGCGCATACGCGAATACTTCCCCAAGTGGGAGCAGAACGTCGGCGACGAGGAGTCGCTGGTAACCATCCGTCGTTCCTTCCACACCCTCAAGGGCAGCGGTCGCCTGGTCGGCGCCCAGCTCATCGGGGAGTTCGCCTGGAACTACGAGAGCCTGCTCAACCGCATCATCGACAAGACCATCAAGCCGGCGTTGTACATCTTCGAGGCCCTGAACAAGGCCCTGGACGTGCTGCCCGAGCTGGTGGCGCAGGTGCGTGGCCAGGGCGAGCCCAGTACGGATGTCTACGCCCTCATGGACGAGGTCGAGGCCATGAGCAAGCCCGACTATGCCGAGCGGGTCATGGGCCGGCAGGAACAGGAGTCGGAGGCTGACCGGAATGCCTTCATCGAAGAGGATGAAGGAGGGCCGGCCCCGTCGGGGGAGCCTGAAGCGGAATCGGCGCAGGGGGAAGAGTCTGTCCCCGGGGAGTTCTCCGCCGGTTCCGCCGACACTGAAGAGACGCAGGAGGCCCCGGCCGCCAACCATGACGACACGCTGTTCGTCGTCTCCGAAGAGGACGAGGGGCCCGGTGAAACCGAGCTGACCCACGAGCTGGAGCGTCCCCAGGGGCTGGATGAGGCAACCGAACTGTTCGACCTCTCCGACCTGTCGGGCGATGCCACGGCGGGCGCCGACACCGACTACGACATCACGCAGGAACTGCCGGCCCCGGACCTCGACCTCGCGCTCGATGTGGGAGAGACGACGGCCGAGGCCCCGGCGCCGCGGATCGACCCCGATCTGTTCGAGATCTATCGCTCCGAGGCCGAACAGCACCTGCGCACCCTGCGCGACCAGCTGGCCGAGGCCGCCGGCAAGCCGGCTGTGGTTTCCGATGAGCTGCTGCGCGCCCTGCATACCCTCAATGGCAGTTCCCGTACCGCCGAGGTCGACGAACTCTCCGGGGTGTTCACCGCGCTGGAGAACCACGCCCGCGAATGCAAGGGGCAGGGCGGACTGCTGTCGGTGGCGGCCCTGGATCTGATCGGCCGTGCCGTCGCGCATGCCGAGGGGGTGATGGAGGCCCTGGCCGAGCCCGGTGCCGAGGTCCCCTCGGGCGATGCCCTCGCGGCCGAGGCGCGTGGCCTGGTGATCGAGGCGGCCGCCGAACCCGTTGCCGCCCCCGCGCCGGTCCCGCAGCCGGAGGCGACCGAGCCGCCGGACCTGCCGGGCGAGCAGGACATGGAGCTGGTGGAGATCTTCCTGGAAGAGGCCATGGAGATCATGGACGCCAGCGACACCACCCTGCAGACCTGGCAGGACAATCCCGAGGACCGCGAGGCCGTCAACGAGCTGCAGCGACAGCTGCATACCCTCAAGGGCGGTGCCCGCATGGCGGGCTTCAAGCACATCGGCAACCTGAGCCACGCCGTCGAGTCGCTCATCATCGCGGTCGTCGAGGGGCAGGCCAGGGGGTCGGTCGAGCTCTATACCAGCCTGCGTCGCACCTTCGACCGCCTGAGCGAGATGCTCGAGCAGGCGCGCAATCAGGAGCCGATCCACGCCGCGCCCGAGCTGATCCGGGAACTCGATGCCTTCCGCCGTGGCGAGACACCGGCAGGCCCCGAAGCCACGGTCGAGGTCGCCGCCCCGGCCGAGCCCGCGGAGGCCGAGCCGGCCGCCCTGGTCGAGCCGGCCGTTGAATCGCCGACGGCCGACGAGGCCGAGGTCGAGAGCCTGCAGGCGGCGCCGCCGCCAGCGGCCCCTGCCCCGGCTCCTGCCGAGGTGGCCGAGGGTGAGGCGCCCCGTCGTGAGCGTCGATCCACGCCGCGTACCGGCCCGCAGGAGCTGATCCGCGTGCGCTCCGACCTGCTCGACAACCTGGTGAACAACGCGGGCGAGGTGAACATCTATCACGCCCGCCTGGAGGAGCAGATCACCAGCTTCGGTTTCAACCTTGGCGAGTTCGGCCAGACCATCACCCGCCTGCGCGAACAGCTGCGCAAGCTGGAGCTCGAGACCGACGCGCAGATCCGTTCCTCCTACGCCAAGGAGCACGGCACCGACGAGGCCTTCGACGACGACTTCGACCCGCTGGAGATGGACCAGTACTCGACGCTGCAGCAGCTCTCGCGCTCGCTCGCCGAGTCGGTGAACGACCTGATCAGTATCCAGGACCTGCTCGCCGAGCAGGTGCGTGATACGGAGACCCTGCTCCTGCAGCAGTCGCGTGTCAGTACCGACCTGCAGGAAGGCCTGATGCGTACGCGCATGGTGCAGTTCACCGGCACCGTGCCGCGCCTGCGTCGCATCGTGCGCCAGACGGCGGGCGAACTCGGCAAGCAGGTGGAGCTCGACATCGTCGGGGAAGGCAGCGAGCTCGATCGCTCGGTGCTGGACCGCATGGTCGCGCCGCTCGAACACATGCTACGCAACGCCATCGCTCATGGCATCGAAAGCCCGCAGGAGCGCGTGGCCAAGGGCAAGCCCGAGGCCGGTCACATCAAGATCGAGATCGGCCGTGAGGGCTCCGAGGTGGTGATCCGCGTGGCCGATGACGGCGGCGGCATCAACATCGAGGCCATCCGCGCCAAGGCCATCAAGGTGGGCATGATCCGCGAAGGCGACAGGGTAACCGACTACGATCTCATGCAGCTCATTCTCGAGTCCGGGTTCTCCACCGCCAAGCAGGTGGACCAGATCGCCGGGCGCGGCGTGGGCATGGACGTGGTGAACAGCGAGATAAAGCAGCTCGGTGGCGTGCTGCGTATCGATTCGATGCAGGGCCAGGGCACGACCTTCACCGTCAACCTGCCCTTCACCCTGGCCATCAACCAGGCGCTGCTGGTGCAGTCCGGCGAGGACCTGTTCGCCATCCCGCTGGCCAGCATCGAGGGTATCGTGCGTTACCCCGCCACGGGGCTCAAGGACAAGTACCTCGAGGACGCGCCCACCATCGAGTACGCGGCCTATACCTACGAACTCAAACACCTGGGCGGGCTGCTGGGGATGTCGCAGCCGTCGCTGGAAGACGGCGGGGCGCTGTATCCGGTGCTGCTGGTGCGTTCCGGCCAGCACCGCGTGGCCCTGCAGGTCGAGGGCCTGATGGGTAACCGCGAGGTGGTCGTGAAGCCCGTGGGGCCGCAGATCAGTCAGGCCCGCGGCATCTCCGGCGCCACCATCCTCGGCGATGGCCGCGTGGTGCTGATCCTCGATGTCCCCTCGCTGGTGCGCATCGGCGCCGGCCTCAAGCTCGTCTACGAGGCGCCGGCAGAGCAGCCCGAGGAAGAGAAGCAGCTCACCGTCATGGTGGTGGACGACTCGATCACCATCCGCAAGGTCACCCAGCGCATGCTGGCGCGCAACCAGTTCGGCGTGATGCTGGCCAAGGACGGGGTGGACGCGGTGGCCCAGCTGCAGGATGCCAAGCCGGACCTGATGCTGCTCGACATCGAGATGCCGCGCATGGACGGCTACGAGCTCGCCCAGCATATCCGCAACGACGAGCGGCTGCGCGACATCCCGATCATCATGATCACCTCGCGTACCGGCGAGAAGCATCGCCAGCGTGCCATGGCGATCGGCGTGAACAAGTACCTGGGCAAGCCCTATCAGGAATCGGACCTGCTCGAGAACATCAACGGGCTGCTCCGCGAGATGGGCAAGCTCGCCTGACCGCATGAACACGACCCGTAACGTATCCCATGGCTGATTCCCTGCAGACCATCAACAGCCTCGTCGTCCCGCTGAACGGGCAGAACCTGCTGCTGCCGCAGTCGGCCATGGCCGAGGTGCTGTCCCGTCAGCCGCTGCGCCCCTTCGAGGGGCCGGTGAAGTGGCTGCGCGGATTCGTCGAATGGCGTGGCCAGCAGATCCCCGTGGTCTCCCTCGAGACCATCTGCGGGCGCAGCGGCGGCGAGGTGACCGCCAACAGTCGCTTCGTCGTGCTCTACGCGGTGGAGGGGATTCCCGGCCTGCAGTTCTATGCGCTGGAGGTGAGCGGTATTCCGCATCCGGTGAAGCTGCAGGCCGGCGATCTCATCGAGGGCGGGGTGAAGGATCAGGACTGCGAGGTGGTGGCGCGCAACGTGCTGGCCGATGGCGAGTCCTGCGTGATCCCCGACCTGCAGCGCCTGGAATACCTGATCCGCGCGCAGATGGAGCGCCTCTGAGGCACAGGCCGCCTGGCCGCTGTCGCCAGGGCGGCTACCCGGTAGTCTGCCCTTTGCTGTTCAGTCCTCCCTGCTTCCCGGCCAGCTCTCGCGCCATTCCTGCAGCTGCGACAGCCTCAGCGGGCGCGAGAAGTAATAGCCCTGTCCGATCTCGCAGCCAAGCTCGATGAGCGCCCCGACCGAGGCCTCAGTCTCCACGCCCTCCGCCACCGTCTTCAGGCCGAAGCGCCGCCCGAGTTCCAGGGCGATGGCCACGATGTCGCGATTCACCTGGTCGTATGCAAGGTCGGCGATGAAGGAGCCGTCGATCTTGATCTCGCTGGCGGGGATGGTGCGGAAATTGGCCAGCGAGGAGTAGCCGGTACCGAAGTCGTCGATGGACAGGCCGCAGCCCATCTCGTGCAGCTCTGCGAGCTGGCGGCGCGTGATCTCGCTGCCCTCGAGCAGGGCGCTTTCCGTGATCTCGAAGGTGATGGCCTTGCTGGGCACCGCCCAGATGGCGAGTTGGTGGCTCACGCGCGTCGCCAGCTCCGGGTCTTCGAGGTCCATGGCCGAGAGGTTGATGGAGATCGATGGGATGGCCATGGCCCGCAGGGCCTTCACGTCCTGCATCACCTGCCGCAGCACGCCGTCGGTGAGCCGGCTGATGAGCCCGCTCCGCTCCGCCAGGGGAATGAACAGCGAGGGCTGGATCATGCCCCGCTCCGGGTGTTCCCAGCGTATCAGGGCCTCGACGCCGTGCAGCCTGCCGTCGCGCAGTCCGACCTGGGGCTGGTAATACATGGTGAAGCTGTTGTTCTGTATGGCCTCGCGCAGTTCGCGGTCGAACTGCCAGCTGTGACTCAGCTCGTTGAACAGCCCGTGGTCGAACAGCGCCCAGTGTGTATCGGCGCCGTCGGCCGCGACCAGCGCCAGTTCGGCGCGAGCGAGCAGCTGGGCGGGGTCGTCGGCATGGTCCGGGAACAGGGCCATGCCGAGGGTGAACTCGGTGCCGGCCTGCTGGGCATCCACGTCGTTGGCCTCGCGCAGCACGCGATCGATCTTCTGCGCGACCAGCTCGGCATGCCCGGCGTTCATGACCCCGGGCAGCATGAGGATGATGTGGTCGTCGTTGCCGTCGATGACCAGCGACGGATCGGGGGGGATGGCCTCGAGCTGCAGGCGTACCGCCCGTCGATAGGCGGCGGCCCCCTGGTCGCCGAGCAGTCCCCGCACCTTGCGGATGTTGCGCAGGTGGATGACCGCGCAGGCGAGTCGGCCGGCCTGGGACGGCTGGGCGGCGATGATGCGTTCCAGGGCGGCAATGGTGCCCTGGCGCAGGTCGGCGAGGTCAGAGACGGCGGACATCAGAGATACAGCGCTGCCGGGTCGATGCCGTAGGCGCCGGGCTCCAGCGCCTCGCGGATCTCGATGCCGCCGCGGGCGTCGGTGCGGCCGCGGTCGTGCAGCAGGTCGAGTTTGTAGAATTCCCCGAGCAGCTGCTTGTCGGGATCGAGTATGACCATCACGCGGGGCCGCAGGCGGCGTACGCGCGACTCGGCCATGACCACCGCGACCTCGCCCGTGGTGAGTTCGACCAGGGTGCCGGCCGGGTAGAGACCGATGGCCTGGATGAATTCCTCGACCAGCTCGGGCTGGAAGTCGTGCCCGCGCCACTCATAGAGCTTCTTCACCGCCGCCGACGGAGAGATCGGCTTCTGATAGGGGCGGGCGGTGGTGATGGCGTCATAGCAGTCGACGATGGAGGCGATGCGCCCGGGCAGGGGGATCGCGGTGCCCTTGAGGCCGTTGGGATAGCCGCTGCCGTCGAAGCGTTCGTGATGGTGGGCAACCATCTCGCGCACGGTCTGGGAGATGCCGCCGTCCTTGCCGAGCAGCTCGAGGCCGAAGTCGACGTGGCGGCGTATCACGTCCATCTCGTCCTCCGTGAGGCGCTCGGCCTTGGAGAGGATCTCGCCGGGGATCATCAGCTTGCCGATGTCGAACAGGCTGGCGCCCAGGGCGAGCTGGCGCAGGTCGTTGCGGTGCATGCCGAGCTGGCGGCCGAAGGAGACGGCCCAGACCGAGCAGCTCAGGGAGTGGGCATAGGTGTATTCGTCCTTCTTCTGCAGGCGGGCGAGCCAGGCAAAGGCGTCCGGGTTGCGGATGACGCTGTCGACCATGAGGTCGAGGTCGCCCTGCAGGGCTCCGACGTCCAGGCGTTTTTCCCGCGTCAGGCGGGTGAAGAAGGTCTTGAGCGATTCGAGCAGGCGTTCGTGGGCCGCACGCGCCTGGGGCAGCTCGTCTTCCAGGCTGTGGGCGTCGCGGTAGCCCTGGGATTGCGCGAGCAGGGGCTCTTCCATGTGCTTGCCCGGGGCCGGGCGGGGCAGGCCTGCGAGCAGATGGGCCGGGGTGCGGTCGAGGTCGATGAAGACGTAGGTGCAGTAGCGGTGCAGGCTGTCGAGGTCTTCCTGGTCGCGGATCTCGAAGCCCTGCAGCAGGAAGGGCGTGTCCAGCCAGGGCCGGTCCAGTTCGGCGACGAACATGCCGATGCGCAGGTCGCCCGTCATGACTTTCAGCGTATGGTCGCTCATGCGCGTGCCGGCTGGATGCCCCTGTTACGTGGTTCCGGATGCGGGAGGCGCATCGAGGTCGCCCCATCGCAGCTGCATGGCCGCCAGTATGGTGCTGGCAGCCGTCTCCGTCCTGAGTATCCGTGGCCCGAGCCTGATGCCATTCAGGCCCGCCATCCGCGCCCTGTCCAGTTCCTCGTCGGTCAGCCCGCCCTCCGGCCCCACCAGCGCGCTGCTGGCGCCTGCCGGTCGTGGGCAGGCGGAGAGGTGCTGCGCTGCCCGCGGGTCGAGCACGACCCCGTGGCCGGAAAATCCGTCCAGCCAGTCCGCCAGTGGCTGCACCGGCGAGAGTCGGGGCAGGCGGCTGCGCCCGCTCTGTTCGCAGGCGCTGATGAGGATACCCTGCCAGTGTTCGTGCTTTTTTTCCAGTCGACGGTCATCCAGGCGCAGCACGCTGCGCTCGCACACCACCGGTACGACCGCCTGCACCCCGAGTTCGACGGCCTTCTGCAGGCTGTAGTCCATGTGGTCGCCCTTGGCAATGCCCTGGACGAGGGTGATCGCCAGGGGCGATTCGGCGGGATTGGGGTGGCATTCCAGTACCCGTGCGGCAGAGTCCCGGCGCTCGGCGCGGGTCAGTTCGGCCGGGTAGTCGTTGCCGTCGCCGTTGAACAGCACCAGCCGGGCCCCGGGCCGCAGGCGCAGCACCTGGACCGCGTGGCGGTGACAGCGCTCGTCCAGCGCCACCTCCCCGCCCGCGGCGAGCGGTTGTGGCAGGTACAGGCGGGGAATGCGCACGCGGCTCAGTTCCCGCCGAGGTTTCTCCAGATCGCGAGCGTGGGCCCGGACTGGTTCATGGTGTAGAAGTGCAGGCCCGGCGCGCCCCCGTCGAGCAGGGTCTGGCAGAGGTCGGTGACCACCTCCTCGCCGAAGGCGCGCAGCGATGCCTTGTCCTCGCCGAAGGCCTCCAGGCGCTTGCGCATCCAGCGCGGGATCTCGGCGCCGCAGGCATCGGAGAAACGCGCCAGCTGGGTGTAGTTGGTGATGGGCATGATGCCCGGCACGATGGGGATGTCGATGCCCAGGCGTTCGCAGTCGTCGAGGAAGCGGAAATAGGCGTCCGCATTGTAGAAGTACTGCGTGATGGCGCTGTCGGCGCCGGCCTCGACCTTGCGCTGGAAGTTGTTCAGGTCGGCCGTGGCCGAGGGGGCCTGGGGGTGGAACTCGGGATAGGCCGCGACCTCGATGTGGAAGTGGTCGCCGGTCTCCCTGCGGATGAAGGCGACCAGCTCGTTGGCGTAGCTGAAGTCGCCGGTCTCGCGCATGCCCGAGGGGATGTCGCCGCGCAGGGCGACGATGTGGTCGATGCCGTTGGCCTGGTAGTCGGCCAGCAGTTCGCGGATGGCGGCCTTCTCGCTGCCGATGCAGGAGAGGTGCGGTGCGGCGTCCACGCCGGCCGCGCGGATGGAGAGCACGGTGTCGACGGTGCCCTTCTGGGTGCTGCCGCCGGCGCCGAAGGTGACGGAGAAGTAGCGCGGGGCCATCTCCATCAGCTCCTCGCGCACCTGCGCGAGCTTTTCCTGGCCCTCGTCGGTCTTGGGCGGGAAGAACTCGCAGGAGAATTCGGGGGTGTTGCCGTTGTTCATGAGCGGTGTCTCTTGTTCCGGTAACGACAACGGCGGACCCGGTGGCGTGCACCGGGTCGCCGGGAGACGGAATCAGTAGCGGTACTGTTCCGGCTTGTAGGGGCCTTCCACGGGCACGCCCAGGTAGTCGGCCTGGACCTGGGAGAGCGTGGTCAGGTGCGCACCGATCTTCTGCAGGTGCAGCCGCGCGACCTTCTCGTCCAGGAGCTTGGGCAGCACGTAGACCTGGTGCTCGTACTGGTCGCCATGATTGAAGAGCTCGATCTGTGCCAGCACCTGGTTGGTGAAGGAGGCGGACATGACGAAGCTCGGGTGGCCGGTGGCGCAACCGAGGTTCACCAGGCGGCCTTCGGCCAGCAGGGTGATCTTCTTGCCGTCGGGGAAGATGATGTGGTCGACCTGCGGCTTGATGTTCTCCCACTCGTACTGGCGCAGGCTGGCGACCTCGATCTCCGAGTCGAAGTGGCCGATGTTGCAGACGATGGCCTCGTTCTTCATCGCCGCCATGTGGTCATGGGTGATGACCGCCTCGTTGCCGGTGGCGGTGACGAAGATGTCGCCCATCGGCGCGGCCTCTTCCATGGTGACCACGCGGTAGCCTTCCATCGCCGCCTGCAGGGCGCAGATCGGGTCGATCTCGGTGACGAGCACGGTGGCACCCAGACCGCGGAAGGCCTGCGCACAGCCCTTGCCGACGTCGCCGTAGCCGAGCACCACGGCGACCTTGCCGGCCACCATCACGTCGGTGGCGCGCTTGATGCCGTCCATCAGGGACTCGCGGCAGCCATAGAGGTTGTCGAACTTGGACTTGGTGACCGAGTCGTTGACGTTCATGGCCGGGAACAGCAGCTCGCCGTTCTTCGCCATGTGGTAGAGGCGGTGCACGCCGGTGGTGGTCTCCACGGTGACGCCGCGGATGTCGGCGGCCCTCCTGGTCCACTTCTGGTTGTCTTCGGCCAGGGTGCGCTTGAGCACGCCCAGCACGGCCTGGTATTCCTCGTTGTCGGAGGCCTTGGGCTCGGGCACGGCACCGGCCTTCTCGAACTCCACGCCCTTGTGAAGCAGGAGGGTGGCGTCGCCACCGTCGTCGAGGATCATGTTCGGGCCCTTGCCGTCCGGCCAGGTCAGCACCTGCTCGGTGCACCACCAGTACTCCTCGATGGTCTCGCCCTTCCAGGCATAGACCGGGATGCCGGCGGCGGCGATGGCGGCGGCGGCATGGTCCTGGGTGGAGAAGATGTTGCAGGAGGCCCAGCGCACTTCGGCACCCAGGTCCACCAGGGTCTCGATGAGCACGGCGGTCTGGATGGTCATGTGCAGGGAGCCGGTGATGCGGGCGCCCTTGAGGGGCTTGGCGGCGCCGTATTCCTCGCGCAGGGCCATGAGGCCCGGCATCTCGGTC
>JAJLKJ010000125.1:0-5903 GCA_033839185.1 Gammaproteobacteria bacterium | reverse complement strand
GGGCAGGATCACCACGCCCAGGCGCAGCCCGAGCTTGCGCGACAGGCGCGCGAGCGCATCCTCCAGCGTCAGGCGCCCCATCCGGTAGCGAATCACCGCCGACAGTCCCAGCAGGCGGATGACCACCAGCGGTTTCTTGCGGTCCTTCTCCACGCGACGCCAGAAGTCGGCCACGCGCCGGCCATCCGCCGTCATGAAGGCGAACAGGTTGCAGCCGCAGTAGTTGCCGTCGCGAAAGCGCAGCACGGTCTTCTTCAGGTCGGGGTAGGTGCTCTTCACCAGCTCGTAGGGCGCGAGGCCGATGACCACGTCGCAGCCGGTGGCGGTGCTGTCGCCGCAGAAGCGGTCGACGATCTCGCTGGTGAGCAGCGGGTGGTCGGCCGTGGTGAGCAGTACCGGCCGTGTACCGGGAAAGCGCCGCAGCATGTGGTCGGCGCTGGTGCTGGGCGTACCCGCGGCCGGCGCCCAGCCGACGCGCTGTTGCGCGACCAGCTCCGCGAGCTTCGCGTCGGCCTTCACGCAGTCCTCGGTCGGGCCGCTGAGGTCGATGGAGTCGATGCTGGCGGCACCCTCCAGGGCCTGGATGACGCGGCGGATCATGCTGGCGCCACCGATGTCGATGAGCGCCTTGCAGGCGACGCCGGAGTGATCGCGCAGGGCATCGCGCTGCGTTCTCTCGCCGGCAAGAATCACGGAGGCGAAGGCGGGCATGTCGGTCGTCGGGACGTGTTCCGGGGCGGGGGTTGTCTTCGGGTCGCTCACGCCCGGCTCACAGTTTCTTCTGGTAGACGCGGTAGCGCTTGTAGATGTCGCTGCCAATCGCTTCGATGATATGGCGCATGCCGTCATTATCTTCGAGTATCCAGCCCATCTCAACCGTCTGCACGCCGCGCCGGGACATCTCTTTTCTCACGGCGTCGATGACGAGGAAGGCGAGTGTGGGGCCGAGACGCGAGTACTGGTATTCCTTGCGCACGCCCATCAGCGCCACGCGCGTGCTGCGCGGTCCCTTCACCTTCAGTCGCCAGAGCAGTCTCGCCCAGCCCAGCGGGAACAGGCGGCCGCGCAGGTCGGCGATGAGTTCGTTGATGTTGGGCAGGGCAGTGATGAAGGCCACGGGCCGTCCGTCGATCTCGGCGATCTGGATATAGTCATCGGGCAGCAGCAGGGTGAGACTCTTCGCGACCTCCTCGAATTCCTCGTGCGTGAAGGGGACGAAGCCCCAGTTGTCGGACCAGGCGTCGTTGAAGATGTCGCGCATGGCCTCGAACTCGGCCGCCTTCGCCTTGCGGTTGAAGGGGCGTACCGTCACCTGGCGCCGCGCGCGGGTGGCGAGCTTCTCCATCACCTCGGGGGCGGTGAAGTCCGGGCGTACCTGGTAGGTGAGCAGGTTCTTCACGCCGGCGAAGCCCTGTTCCTCCAGGCGTTGCTGATAGTAGCGCGGGGCATGGCCCATCATGATGAAGGGCGGCTGCTCGAAGTTGTCGACCAGCAGGCCGATCTCCTCGTTGATGGAGAGATTGTAGGGACCCCGGATCCACATGGCGCCGCGCTCTCGCAGCCAGGCCTGCGCGGTGTCCAGCAGGGCCTGGAACACGGCCGCATCGTCCACGGCCTCGAGCATGCCGAAGTAGCCGACCGGGCCGCCGTCCAGCGGCGGCTGCAGCTGGTCGAGCTGGGCGGTGATGCGCCCGACCGGGGCGCCATCGCGATAGGCCACCCAGCGTGCGATCGCGCAGTGCGCGAACAGCGGCGCATTGTGGAAGACACGCTGTTTCTGTTCGAGCAGCAGCGGCGGCACCCAGGCCGGGTCGCCGGCGTAGATGCGTTCCGGCAGATGCAGGAAGTCGCGTACCACCTGTCGGCTGTTCGCCTCGATAACGCGGATTTGGCCGCTGCCGGGCGCTGCGTTCGGCATGAAGGTCCTTTCTCGGTCGGTGCGCTGATGCGCCGCGCGCGGGCGCGGCGAAGACCCGGGGATGATAGCATGCCGGGCCGCCCTGCAGACGCGGGAGCCCGGCCGGCGTGTCCCGGTCACATCCCGGGCCCCGGTGGGCGAACCGGCCGCACAAATCGGGTAAAATGCACGCATTTCACGCGGCCTGCCCGGTGCCCGGGCAGGCATCCGCACCGGATATAAGGAAGTCGAGTTCCCTTGGCCAAGTTCATTCTCGGAAACACGTTCCGCAAGAAGGCGTTCGACAACCCCGTTGTGCGCCACACGCTGTGGTTCCTGGACCTGCTGCTCATCGGCCTGCTGTACGGCATCTTCAAGCTGTTGCCGGTGACCTGGGCCTCGGCGCTGGGTGCCCGGCTCGGACGGCTGTTCAGCAGGCTGTTCCCGGGGCGTAACCGCCATATTCGCGCCAACCTGTCGCTGGCCTTCCCGGAGAAACCGGCCGGGGAGATCGAGCGCCATGTGGGCGAGGTGTGGGAGAACGCCGGCGCGATACTGGCCGAGTACCCGCATATCCGCCGCATCATCGACCCGAAGCGCGATTTCCTGGAGATCGTGATACGCGAGCAGATCCCCGCCTATTCCGATCCGAGCCAGCCGGCGGTGTTCGTGGTGGCGCACCTGGCCAACTGGGAGGTGGTCGGCGCCTCCATGGCGCGTTTCGGCATCCGTTCCTATGCCATGTACGCGCCGCTGGCCAATCCCTGGTTCAACCGGCTGATGCTGCGCTATCGCGGCATGCTGGGCTGCGAGCTCATCTCGCGCGACCAGGGGGTGCGCCCCTTCGTCAACGCGCTCAAGGGCGGCGGTTCGGCGGCCATGATCATCGACCGGCGGGTCGAGGGGGGTGAACCCATCCCGTTCTTCGGTGTCGATAAGCCATCGTCGACCCTGCCGGCACGCCTCGCGCTGCGTTTCAAGGCCCCGCTGGTGCCGGTGCAGGTCGAGCGGCTGTCCGGCCCGCGGTTTCGCGTCACCTTCCACGAGCCGCTGCAGGTGAGCGACCCGCAGGCCGATGTCGATACGCAGGCCATCGACCTCACGCGCCAGATTCATGCCTATTACGAACGCTGGATCAGCGCGCGTCCGGGCGAGTGGCTTTGTACGAAAAAAATCTGGCCCGGTGATATACTCCGGGCCAGAACCGATGCCTACAGAGGGGCGTAGGTATCGGACAACGCACAGGTAATCCCGTCATGTCGGAGCATCAATCAACCCGCACGCATCGAGTGGACGAGTCGGTTCGTCTGTTCGAGAACCCGCTGCTGGAGAAACTCAGCCACGTGCACCCCATCGTGCCGCTGCTGGTGTGGGGTCCGCTGGCGGTGTGGCTGATGGTGCGCGCGGTGACGGTGCACGGCATCGGCCCCGCCGGGCTGACACTGATCGCGGTGGCCGGCCTGCTGACCTGGACGCTCGCCGAATACCTGCTGCACCGCTTCCTGTTCCACTTTCCGGCGAAGGGCCGGGTGGGCAAGCGGTTCATCTACCTGTTCCACGGCGTGCACCATGACACCCCCCAGGACAAGACCCGCCTGGTGATGCCGCCGGCCGGCGCGGCGCCGATCCTGGCCGTGCTGTGGCTGCTGTTCAGCCTGGTGCTGCCGCAGCCCTGGGCCGAGCCCTTCACGGCCTTCTTCATCGTCGGTTACCTGGTGTACGACTACATCCACTACGCGACGCACCACTTCCCCATGCGCCATCCGCTGCTGCGTTACCTCAAGCAGTACCACATGCGGCATCACTTCGCCGGTGAGGAAGGGCGTTACGGGGTGAGTTCCCCGCTCTGGGACTGGGTCTTCGGCACCTACATGCCGAAGCCGGCGTCCGCCGGCAAGCGCTGATCCTGGTCGTGGTGATCCACGCACCCGCTGGCCGCTGAGGCCGGAATACCCGCCATGCCCAAGTACTATCTGCTGCCCAAACGGTTGATCGACCGCGCCCCCTGGGTGCAGACGCCGGTGTGGATGCTCGAGGCATCGGTCTTCTACCTCTTCCTCGCCTTTGCGCGCCTGCTGCCGTTCCCGGTGGTCGCCGCCGTCTTCTCGTACGTGCTCGGCAGTCTCGGTTATCACAACGAGAAGAAGCGCCGCGTGGTGCGGCGTAACGTGGCGATCGTGCTGCCGCAGGCCAAGGAGGCGGAGCGGGAGCGGGTGGTGAAGCGGATCTTCCGTTCCACCGGCCTGGCCGCGGCGGAACTCTTCCTGCTCGGGCGACTCTGGCGCCGTCGCCGTCGCTACCTGGAATTCTCGGTGCACCCGGAGGCGCAGGCCGCCTTCGAGCGCAAGGAGGCGATGGTCTTCGCCACGGCGCACACCGGTGCCTGGCAGCTGTGCAATCTCATCAGCCGCGAGTATGGCCTCGCCATCTCCACGATCTACGCCAGGGAGCCGAACCCCTGGCTGCACCGCTTCTTTCTCGGCCTGCGCAAGGCCTTCGGCGCGCGCCTGGTGCCGAGCACCGGCGGGGCGCGCGAGCTGGTGCGCGAACTGGCCGCCGGCCACTCGGTGGGGGCGGCCTTCGACACCCGCCTGGACCAGGGCGAGATGGTGCCCTTCTTCGGCATCCCGGCCCCGACCAACACCATGCCGGCCCTGCTGTCCCTGCGTGGCTACAGGCTCATCCCGATCCGTGCCCTGCGCCTGCCGGGGCATCGCTACCGTGTCGAGGTGCTGGCCCCGCTCGTGCCGGCCGACCCACAGGGCGGGCGGCAGGCGCAGGTGTTCGATCTCACCGCGCAGCTCAATCGCGTCTTCGAGGGCTGGATCCTCGAGGACCCCGGCCAGTGGCTGTGCATGAAGCGGCGCTGGCCCAAGGATGCGTATCCGGCGGAGGCGTCGCGTGACTGAGGCGGGCGGCGAGCCGCGCGTCTGGGTCGTGGATGCCTACCGCTCCGGGGAGCAGACCCAGCTGCGGGCCCTGGCGGAGGGGCTGGGCTGGCCCTGCGAGATCAAGACCCTGCGCTACCGCAAGTACGAGATGCGCACCAACCTGTTGCGCGGGCGTGATCTCCATGGCATCGACCTCGACGCCTCCGATCCCTTGCAAGCCCCCTGGCCGGACCTGGTGCTGTCCTCGGGCATGCGCAACGAGCCGGTGTGCCGCTGGATCCGCGACCAGTCCAATGGCCGCACGCGCATCGTCTTCATCGGCCGGCTGTGGGCCGACCCCGCCCATTTCGACCTGGTGGTCACCACGCCGCAGTACCGCGTGCCCGAACGGCCCAACGTGCTGCGCAACGACCTGCCCCTGCACCATGTGCGCCCCGACCGTCTGGCCGAGGCCGCCGCGCGATGGGCGCCCCGGCTGGTCCACCTGCCGCGTCCCTACATCACCGTGAACATGGGGGGCAACAGCGGCCCCTATGCCTTCGGCCGGCATGCCGCGGGGCGGCTGGTGCGCGATGCGGTGGCCCTGGCGCGTGCGCGCGGCGGCTCGCTGCTGGTGAGTTCCAGCGCACGCACCCGGCCGGCCGTCATCGAGGCCTTTGCCGCGCAGGACGACGTACCCATGCAGCTCTACCGCTGGAAACGCGGGGATGACGAGAACCCCTACCTGGGCTTTCTCGCCCTGGCCGACGAGCTCGTCGTCACCGCCGACAGCATCTCCATGCTGTCCGAGGCCTATGCCACGGGCAAGCCGGTGCACATGTTCGACCTGGGGGCGGGGCGCCTGAGCATGCGGCGGGATCTGTACCTGGCGGCCGGCGAACCGGCGAGGGCGGAGGCCGTCATGCGGGAGGATCCCGACCGGCCGGACCTGGCCATCGGCGCACTGGCCTATCGTGCGCTGATGCGCTGGGGCTGGAAACACCTCTCGCGGGACATCAGCCAGGTGCACCTGCGCCTGATCCGCTCGGGCAAGATGAACTGGCTGGGCGACCCGCTGCCCCCGATGCCGGCCGAGGGCCAGTCCAGCGACATGCAGCGCGCCGTGGCCCGGATAC
>JAJLKJ010000124.1:0-2350 GCA_033839185.1 Gammaproteobacteria bacterium | reverse complement strand
GATGAAGCTCATGCCGGACCCTTGTCGTGAAGAAACGGGGGCCGGGGATTTTCGCCTATTTCCTGGGGGATAAAAACCCGTGCGCACTGTGCTTATCATCGGTTGCGGCGACATCGGCCGCCGCGTGGCCCGCCGGCACCTCCGGCACGGCGACTACGTGACCGGGCTGGTACGCAGCCAGGCGAGCGCGGAGCGGCTCGCGGCCGAGGGCATCCTGCCCCTGGTGATGGACCTCGACAGCGACGAAGACCCCCTGCCCGAGGCCGACCTCGTCTATCACTTCGCCCCGCCGCCAGGCAGCGGCGAGCAGGATACCCGCACCCGGCGCCTGCTCACGCGGCTGCCGGCGCCCGTGCATCTCGTCTACATCAGCACCTCGGGGGTGTATGGCGACCACCAGGGCGCCTGGGTGGACGAGACCACGCCACCCAACCCGCAGACCGACCGCGCCCGCCGCCGGCTGGATGCGGAACGCCGGCTGCTGGACTGGGGCCGGCAGGAGGCCGTGCCGGTGGTGATCCTGCGCGTGGGGGGCATCTACGGCCCCGGCCGGCTGCCCATCGACCGTCTCGACCAGGTCACGATGATCTGCCCCGACGAGGCGCCCTATACCAACCGCATCCACGCAGACGACCTCGCCGCCGTCTGCGTGGCGGCGGCCGAGCATGGGGAGCCCGGCGGGATCTACAACGTGGCGGACGACGAGCCGGGCACGATGACCGAGTATTTCTACCAGGTGGCGGATGCCGTGGGCAGGCCGCGCCCGCCCTGTGTCTCCCTGCAGGAGGCACCGGCACACCTGAGCCCGGGGATGCTGTCCTATGTGCGCGAGTCGCGGCGCATGCGCACCGGGAAGATGAAGACCCTGGGCATCCACCTCCGATATCCCGGCCTGAGGGATGGGCTGGCGGCCAGCCTAGCCGACCCCGAGACCTGATCGGGGCCCGAACCGGTCCCGGATCAGGTCGAAACGGGCTCCGGCTGCCAGCGCTGCCAGGACAGGCTGATCTCCTCCGCCGTCACGGGCGGGCTGTAGAGATAGCCCTGGGCGATGTCGCAGCCTTCGCGCAGGAGGAACTCGCGCTGCGACACCTCCTCCACCCCCTCGGCCACCGTCTCCAGGTCCAGGCTGCGCGCCAGGCCGATGATGGCGCGGCTGATGGCCTCGCTGTTGCCGTCGCGGCCGATGTCGCGCACGAAGGACTGGTCGATCTTCATGCGGTCCAGCGGCAGGTGCTTGAGGTAACTCAGGCTGGAATAGCCCGTACCGAAGTCGTCGATGGCCAGCTGGATACCCAGGTCACGGAAACCGGACAGCGCCGCCGTCGCCCGTTCCGGTTCGCGCATGATGATGGACTCGGTGACCTCCAGCTCCAGGTTCGAGGGTTCCAGGCCGGAGTCGTCCAGCACGCCGCGCACCAGGGGGATCAGCGAGCGACGCTCGATCTGCTGCACCGAGAGGTTGACCGCCACGCGCGGCACCACCACGCCGGCGGCCTGCCAGGCGCGCATCTGCCGACAGGCCTCTTGCAGCACCCAGGCGCCGAGCTCGCCGATGATACCGATCTCCTCGGCCAGCGGGATGAAGCGCGCGGGCGACACCAGCCCGAGCTCCGGGTGCTGCCAGCGCACCAGGGCCTCCACCCCGACCAGCCGGTTGTTGGCCAGGTCGATCTGCGGCTGGTAGTGCAGCAGCAGTTCGTTGCGTGCCACCACCCCGCGCAGGGCGCGTTCCAGGCTGAGGCGGTCGGCCAGCCCCTCGCTGAGCGCCGGCGTGTACAGCCGATGGGCGTTGCGCCCGGCACTCTTCACCTCGTAGAGCGCGGCCTCGGCATGCTGCAGCAGCTCGTCGGGCGCATCACCGTCGTCCGGGTAGAGGCTGATGCCCATGCTCAGCGTGGTGATGAGTTCCTGTTCGCCGACGTTGACCGGTTCGACGAAACGCCGCTGGATGCGGTTGGCCAGGGTGACGGCGCGATGCCGGCTGGCATTGTCCTCCATCAACAGGACGAAGCTGTCGCCGCCGGCGCGCGCCAGGGTGTCACCCCGCTGGACCAGACGCGACAGTCGGTCTGCCACCTTGCGCAGTACCGCATCACCCACCGGGTGACCGAGCCCGTCGTTGAACAGCTTGAAGCGGTCGACGTCGATGAACATCACGGCCACCCGGCCATCCTCGCGACGGGCGCGGCCGACGGCCTGTTCCAGCCGCTCGCGCAGGAGTTCGCGATTGGGCAGGCGCGTGAGCGGATCGTAGTGCGTGAGAAAGCGCACCTGCTCGGCCTGCTGGCGCTGCTCCGTGAGGTCGTTCCAGGAACCAACGATCTCGGCCGCATTCGCGCCCTCTCCT
>JAJLKJ010000123.1:0-2351 GCA_033839185.1 Gammaproteobacteria bacterium | reverse complement strand
GATGAAGCTCATGCCGGACCCTTGTCGTGAAGAAACGGGGGCCGGGGATTTTCGCCTATTTCCTGGGGGATAAAAACCCGTGCGCACTGTGCTTATCATCGGTTGCGGCGACATCGGCCGCCGCGTGGCCCGCCGGCACCTGCGGCACGGGGACTACGTGACCGGGCTGGCTCGCAGCCGGGCGAGCGCGGAGCGGCTCGCGGCCGAGGGGATCCTGCCCCTGGTCATGGACCTCGACAGCGACGATGACCCCCTGCCCGAGGCCGACCTCGTGTATCACTTCGCCCCACCGCCCGGCAGCGGCACACGCGATACCCGCACCGAACGCCTGCTCGCGCGGCTGCCGGCGCCCGTGCATCTCGTCTACATCAGCACCTCGGGGGTGTACGGCGACCACCAGGGCGCCTGGGTGGACGAGACCACGCCACCCAACCCGCAGACCGACCGCGCCCGCCGCCGGCTGGATGCGGAACACCGGCTGCTGGACTGGGGCCGGCAGGAGACGGTGCCGGTGGTGATCCTGCGCGTGGGCGGCATCTACGGCCCCGGACGGCTGCCCATCGACCGGCTCGACCAGGTGACGGTGATCTGCCCCGAGGAGGCGCCCTATTCCAACCGCATCCACGCCGACGACCTCGCCGCCGTCTGCGTGGCGGCGGCCGAGCACGGCGTGCCCGGCGAGGTCTACAACGTGGCGGACGACGAGCCGGGCACGATGACCGAGTATTTCTACCAGGTGGCGGATGCCGTGGGCAGGCCGCGCCCGCCCTGTGTCTCCCTGCAGGCGGCGCCACAACACCTGAGCCCGGGGATGCTGTCCTATGTGCGGGAGTCGCGGCGCATGCGCACCGGGAAGATGAAGACCCTGGGCATCCACCTGCGATACCCCGGCCTGAAGGAAGGACTAGCCGCCAGCCTGGCCGATCCCGATTCCTGAGCGGCGTAACCGTCCGGGGCCGCCTCAGCGCGAAGCGGCTCCCGGCTGCCAGCGCTGCCAGGACAGGCCGATCTCCTCCGCCGGCACGGGCGGGCTGTAGAGATACCCCTGGGCGATGTTACAGCCTTCGCGCAGGAGGAAGTCGCGCTGCGATGTCTCTTCCACCCCCTCGGCCACCGTCTCCAGGTCCAGGCTGCGCGCGAGGCTGATGATGGCGCGGCTGATGGCCTCGCTGTTGCCGTCACGGCCGATGTCGCGCACGAAGGACTGGTCGATCTTCATCCGGTCCAGCGGCAGGTGCTTGAGATAGCTCAGGCTGGAATAGCCCGTGCCGAAGTCGTCGATGGCCAGCTGGATGCCGAGGTCGCGGAACCCGGACAGCGCCGCCGTCGCCCGCTCGGGTTCACGCATGATGATGGACTCGGTGACCTCCAGCTCCAGGCGCGCGGGCTCCAGGCCGGACTCGTCCAGCACGCTGCGCACCAGGGGGATCAGCGTCCGGCGCTCGATCTGCTGCACCGAGAGGTTGACCGCGACGCGCGGCACGGCCACGCCGGCGTCCTGCCAGGCACGCATCTGGCGACAGGCCTCCTGCAGCACCCAGGCACCGATCTCGCCGATGATGCCGATCTCCTCCGCCAGCGGGATGAAGCGCGCGGGCGATACCAGCCCGAGCTCCGGGTGCTGCCAGCGCACCAGGGCCTCCACCCCGACCAGCCGGTTGGCGGTCAGGTCGATCTGCGGCTGGTAGTGGAGCAGCAGTTCGTTGCGCGCCACCACCCCGCGCAGGGCGCGCTCCAGGCTGAGACGGTCGGCCAGCCCCTCGGTGAGCGCCGGCGTGTACAGCCGATGGGCGTTGCGCCCGGCACTCTTCACCTCGTAGAGCGCGGCCTCGGCATGCTGCAGCAGCTCGTCGGAGGAGTCGCCGTCGTCCGGATAGAGGCTGATCCCCATGCTCAGCGTGGTGATGAGCTCCTGTTCGCCGACGTTGACCGGTTCGACAAAACGCCGCTGGATGCGGTTGGCCAGGGTGACGGCGCGATGCCGGCTGGCATTCTCCTCCATCAGCAGGACGAAGCTGTCGCCGCCGGCGCGCGCCAGGGTGTCACCCCGCTGTGCCAGTCGCGACAGTCGGTCCGCCACCTTGCGCAGTACCGCATCGCCCACCGGGTGACCGAGCCCGTCGTTGATCAGCTTGAAGCGGTCGACGTCGATGAACATCACACCGACCCGGCCGTCCTCGCGTTTTGCTCGGCCGATGGCCTGTTCCAGACGCTCGCGCAGGAGTTCGCGATTGGGCAGGCGCGTGAGCGGATCGTAGTGCGTGAGAAAGCGCACCTGCTCGGCCTGCTGGCGCTGCTCCGTGAGGTCGTTCCAGGAACCAACGATCTCGGCCGCATTCGCGCCCTCTCCT
>JAJLKJ010000122.1:0-7164 GCA_033839185.1 Gammaproteobacteria bacterium | reverse complement strand
CGTGCCCGGAAGATGCGGGAACGCACGGTACCGATGGGGCATTCCATGGCCTCGGCAATTTCCTCGTAGCTCATGCCTTCGAGTTCGCGCAGCGTGATCGCCGTGCGCAGGTCGTCCGGCAGGGCCTCGATGGCGTCGAAGATCGTCTTCTCGATCTCCTCGCTCAGGAGCTGACGCTCGGGCGAGGCATACTCCTTGAGAGCCGATTCCCCGCCGTATTGTTCCGCCTCCTGGGCATCCACGTCCGTCGCCGGCGTGCGGCGGTTCTGCGCCACCAGGTAGTTCTTGGCCGTGTTGATGGCGATCCGGTACAGCCAGGTGTAGAACGCGCTGTCGCCGCGGAACCGCGCCAGCCCCTTGTAGGCCTTGATGAAGGCCTCCTGGGCGACGTCCTGGGCCGTGTGCGGATCGTGCACGTAGCGCGACACCAGGTTGACGATCTTGTGCTGGTATTTCAGCACCAGGACGTCAAAGGCCTTCTTGTCGCCGGCCTGAACACGCTTGACCAGTTCAAGATCGGAAGGCTTGTTGCCCATCAGGGCGCGGCCCTCCGCTTCGCTGTCCTGTCATGTTCAAGCATTATCGACCTGTTCGCGGCTGCAAAGTTCATGGGGGAGAAAGGGGAATGGGGCCGTTCGTCGGGGGACCGGAATTCCGTCCCGGCGCGATGCCGGCCGCCACAAAGTGTGACAAAATACCCCACTCATGACCCAGCCTCAAGCAAACTCGGTCTTTCACGACCACGACGTCCTCGTCATCGGTAGCGGTGCGGCCGGTCTCAGCCTGGCCCTGCGCCTGGCCGAGGATCTGCGCGTCGCCGTGCTCAGCAAGGGGCCGCTGACCGAGGGCTCGACCATGTACGCCCAGGGCGGCGTCTCGGCCGTGATGAGCGAGACCGACTCGGTCGAGTCGCATGTGCACGACACCCTGGAGGCCGGGGCCGGGCTCTGCGATCCCGGCGTGGTGCGCCATGCCGTGGAAAATTCGCGCGACGCCATCGAATGGCTGATGCACGAGGGCGTGCCCTTCAGCATGGAGCAGACCGACAAGGGCGTGACCGGCCTGCACCTCACCCGCGAGGGCGGGCACTCCCACCGGCGCGTGGTACACGCCGCCGACGCCACCGGCCAGGCCATCGAGACCACCCTGGTCGGCGCCGCCCGTGCGCACCGCAACCTCGACCTCTACGAGCGCTACATCGCGGTCAATCTCATCACCACGGACAGGCCCGGCACCCGCCCCAACCGCTGCGCGGGGGCCTACGTGCTCAACCGCGACAGCGGCCACGTGGAGGTGTTCCGCGCCCGCTTCGTGGTGCTGGCCACCGGCGGGGCCAGCAAGGTCTACCTCTATACCAGCAACCCGGATACGGCCACCGGCGACGGCATCGCCATGGCCTGGCGTGCGGGCTGCCGGGTGGCGAACATGGAGTTCATGCAGTTCCACCCGACCTGCCTCTACCATCCCGAGGCCAAGTCCTTCCTCATCACCGAGGCGGTGCGCGGCGAAGGCGGCCGGCTGCTGCTGCCCAACGGCGAGCGTTTCATGCCCCGCTTCGACAGCCGCGGCGAGCTGGCCCCGCGCGACATCGTCGCCCGCGCCATCGACCACGAGATGAAGCGCCTGGGCATCTCCAACGTGCTGCTGGACATCAGCCACAAGCCGGCCGACTTCATCCTCGAACACTTTCCCACCGTGCACGCCCGCTGCCTGGAGTTCGGCTTCGACATGACGCAGGAGCCGATCCCGGTGGTGCCGGCCGCCCACTACACCTGCGGCGGGGTGATGACCGACCTCGATGGGCGGACGGACATCGACGGCCTCTACGCCATCGGCGAGACCGCCTTCACCGGCCTGCACGGCGCCAACCGCATGGCCAGCAATTCGCTGCTGGAGTGCCTGGTGTTCGCCAAGGGCGCGCGCGACCACATCATGGCCCACCGCGACCGGCCGGCCGCCGACATCGCGATCCCGCCCTGGGACGAGAGCCGCGTCACCGACTCCGACGAGGAGGTCGTGGTCTCGCACAACTGGGACGAGCTGCGCCGCTTCATGTGGGACTATGTCGGCATCGTGCGCAGCACCAAGCGCCTCCAGCGCGCGAAGAGCCGCGTCGACCTGCTGCTGCACGAGATCCACGAGTACTACAGCAACTTCCGCGTCACCAACGACCTGATCGAGCTGCGCAACCTGGTGCTGGTGGCCGACCTCATCATCCGCTCCGCCCTCGCCCGCCGGGAGAGCCGCGGTCTTCACTATACTCTCGATCATCCGGAGACCGATCCGGCCCTGGACGGCATCAACACCGTGCTGGACCCCGCCGCCCCGCCCGAGACCGCTCCGCCACGCGCCGTGGCCGCATCCGACTGACCGGAGGAGACGCATGCCGAACTGCCCGCTGCTGATGGAGCCCGAGGAACTCGAGTCCCGCCTGGACGACCCGGGCCTGCTCGTCGTCGACCTGTGCAAGCCCGAGATCCACGCCCACGGGCACATCCCCGGCGCCCTGCACCTGGATTACGGCGAGATCGTGCGCGCCGAGCCGCCGGTGATGGGGCTGCTGCCGGATGCCGACACGGTCTCCCGGCTCGCCTCGCGGATCGGCCTCACCCCCGAGCGCTGCGTGGTGGCCTACGACGACGAGGGCGGCGGCCGCGCCGCGCGCCTGCTCTGGACCCTCGCCGCCTACGGCCATGCACGGATCAGCCTGCTCAACGGCGGCCACCATGCCTGGACCCGGGAGGGCCACCCCCTCAGCCAGGACGAGGAATCCACCTGCCCGAGCGACTACCGGGCAGGCTATGTCGGCGACGTGGTCGCCGATGCCGACTACATCCGCGAGCACCTGAGCGATGCGGACGTGGTCCTGCTCGATGCCCGCAGCCCCGACGAGTTTCGCGGTAGCGACCGGCGCGCCACCCACGGCGGCCACATCCCCGGCGCGGTGAACATGGAATGGACCCAGGCCATGGACAGCAGCAACAACCTGCGGGTGAAGAGCCCCGAGGTGCTGCTGCCCATGCTGGAACACCTGGGCATCACCCCGGACCGCGAGGTCATCACCTACTGCCAGACGCACCACCGCTCCGCCCATACCTGGCTGGTGCTCCGGGCCCTGGGCTTCGCGCGGGTGCGCGGCTATCCCGGCGCCTGGTCGGACTGGGGCAACCGCAACGACCTGCCGGTGGAGAACTGAGGCACCGGCGGCGAATGCCGCCGGCTGAATCCGTCAACGATCGACATCCCGCGTGAACCTGCTGCCCGTCCTGCAAACCGTCCTGCCGGTCTTTCTCATCGTCGCCCTGGGCTACGGCTACGGCCGGCGCTTCCACACCGAGATCGACACCGCCAACCGGCTGAACATGGACGTCTTCACCCCGGCGCTGATCTTCAGCGCGCTCTCGGCGCAGGGCTTTCACCTGGCCGACTACTCCGGGCTCGCGCTGGCCGCCGCGCTGGTGGTGCTGGGTTCGGGGCTGCTGGCGCTGCCCTTCGTCTGGCTGCTGAAGGTGCAATGGAAGACCTTCATCCCGCCCATGATGTTCACCAACAGCGGCAACATGGGCATCCCCATCCTGCTGCTCGCCTTTGGCGAGGCCGCCCTGCCCGCCGCCATCGTGCTCTTCATCGTGGAGAACACGCTGCACTTCAGCGTGGGCTTCTACATGATGAACCACCGCGAACGCATCTGGACGATGCTGCGCAACCCCATGATCGCGGCGAGCATCGCCGGCATCGGCGTGAGCCTGAGCGGGTGGACGGTGCCGCAGATCATCGCGGTGCCGGTGGAGATGGTGGGGCAGATCGCCATCCCGCTCATGCTCTTCACCCTGGGGGTGCGCATGGTGGATGCCGACCTCTCGGACTGGCGCCTGGGTCTGTGGGCCGCGGTGCTGGCGCCGGGCAGCGGACTGCTCATGGCCCTGCTGCTGCAGCCTTTCATCGGCCTGTCGAGCCAGCAGTTCGCCTACCTGCTGATCTTCGCCGCCCTGCCCCCGGCCGTGCTCAACTACATGGTGGCGGAGAAATACGGGCAGGAGCCGCGGCGCGTGGCCTCCATCGTCTTCATCGCCAACCTCGCGAGCATCATCAGCCTGTCACTGGTGCTCGCCTGGGCCCTCTAGCCGGTCGCCCGCTCAGTCCCCATCACCCTGCCGCGGCCGCAGCAGCGGCCGCATCGCCAGCACGCCCAGCACCGCGCCCGGCAGCATCAGCCAGCTCACCTGCACGCCGAGCCGGTCCCACAGTCCCGAGACCAGCGGGATGGCCAGGGCACTGAGGGCGAAGCCGATGCTGTTCATGATGGCCAGCGCGCTGGCCACGCCCTCCGGCGGGGCATGCTGCGAGGCCAGCGCCGAGTACTGGGCCGAGTCGGCGATCACCGCCAGCCCCCACAGCAGCAGCGCGGCCAGCAACAGGGGTTCGGGCAGGCCCTGCAGCCAGGGGTAGACCAGGCAGAGCAGGCCCGAGGTGGCGAGCGCGATGACCGCCACGGGGGCGCTGCCGATCTGCCGGCTCCAGCGCCCGGCCAGCACGCAACCCAGCGCGCCGATGCCGATCACCGCGAAGGCGAGCAGCGAGAGGCTGTGACGCGAGGCCTCGGGATAGATCCCGGCCAGCAGCAGCGGCACCAGCACCCACAGGGCATAGAGCTCCCACATGTGGCCGAAGTAGCCGAAGGCCGCGGCGCGAAACCCCGGGCGGCGGAAGGCGGCGAACACCCCGCCCCAGTCGAGGCGCGCCGCACGCGGCAGGTGCGGACCGTCGCCGAGCAGCACCACCATCACCCCGCCGAGCACGGCCAGGGCCGAGGCCAGGCTCACCACCCAGGGCCAGTCCAGACCCACGCCCAGCCCCTGCAGCAGATGGGGCGTGGCGGTGCCCAGCGTGAGCATGCCCACCAGCCAGGCCAGGGCCTCGCCGCGCCGCTGTGGCGCCCAGCTCACCACCAGCTTCATGCCCACCGGGTAGATGCCGGCCAGGGCCAGGCCGGTGAGGAAGCGGAAGACCAGGGCCGAGGTCAGCGAGTCCGCCACCCAGGCGAGCCCCAGGTTGGCGAGCGCGCCACAGAGCGAGGCTGCGAGGAACAGGCGGCTGGCATGGAAGCGGTCGGCGGTGCCGGAGACGGCGAACAGCAGGGTGCCCGCGATGAAGCCGAGCTGCACCGCCGAGGTCAGCGTGCCCAGGTCGCGCGTGGACAGCCCCCAGGCCAGCAGCAGCTGGTCACCCACGCCGTTGGCGCTGAACCACAGCGAGGTGCCGAAGAGCTGGGCGATGACGATGAGCGGGACGGCGTTACGCATCGGCCTATGCTAACCGCCGCGGCCGGCGGCGGCGAGGTGCGGGGTGTTTTTCTGGCCATAGAGGCGATGTGTTTGCCTCTGAGTGCCCCGTGCCTTCCGCGGCAAACCCCGTCTTCCCCGCTACTCCTCGTAGATCATCTTCACCGTCATGCCGCCGTCGATGACGAGGTTCTGGCCGGTCATGAAATCGGCCTCTTCGATGAGGTAGCGGCAGGCGCGGGCGATGTCCTCGGGCACGCCCACGCGTCCGACCGGATGCTGCAGGCGGTCGCGCTCGCTGTGCTGCGGAGTCTGCGCGCGCGCCGAGTACTGCCAGTCGCCCACCTCGATCCAGCCGGGGCTGATGCAGTTCACGCGGATGCCGTGTTCGCCGAGGCTGATGGCCATGCCGTGGGTGAGTGCGACGATGCCGCCCTTGGATGCCGTGTAGGCCTCGGTGTCGGGTTCGGACATGAGCGCGCGGGTGGAGGCGATGTTGACGATGGCCCCGCCGCGGCCCAGAGCCACCATGCGCCGGGCAACGGCCTGGGCGCAGAGAAAGCTGCCGCGCAGGTTCACGGCGATCACGCGGTCGAAGTCATCGGGGGAGAGGTCGAGAAACGGGGCGTTGCGCAGGATGCCGGCATTGTTCACCAGCGCGTCGGGACAGCCGAAGGCGGCCTCGGTGCGCGCGATCCATTCCGTCACCGCCTCGGCGTCGGCGACATCGACGGGCAGATGCATGGCGCGACCGCCGGCCGCCTCGATCATCGCCACCAGTTCGGCGCCGGCATCCGCCGCCGGATCGGCGAGGGAGACCGCGTAGCCCCGCTGCGCGAAATACGCTGCAATGCCGCGCCCGATCCCCTGGGCGCCACCGGTGATGGCGATGGTCTTCATGGAAGGACCACCCCTGGGTGACTAGTGCAGCCGTTGCGGGTCATCATCCCCGGCGGTCGCCTCGTCCTCGTCCTCATCCTCGCGGAAGGACTCGACGTCTTCCTCGTCATCCCGGTCCGCATCGCCTTCATCGGGCGCATCATCCTGCGCCGGGGCCTCGTCGAGGACCGGCTCCATGGAGCCCTGCGACTCGGCCTCGGCATCGGCGTCGGTGAACATGGGCATCTCGATGGTGGGCTCGTCCTCGTCGGCGTCAGCGGCACCCGCCTCCCCGGCATCGGCCGCAGCGGACATCGACGCGGCCTCCGTCTCCTCGAAGCGCTCCTCGACCTCGTCGCCCGCAGAACGCGATGGCGCCTCCTGCGGCTGGTCCGGGTTGTCGAGGCCGAGCTCGGGGTGCAGCTTGTCCAGGTCGCGCAGCTCGGCGAGCGTCGGCAGCTCGTCGAGGCTCTTCAGGTTGAAGTAGTCGAGGAAGCCGCGCGTGGTGCCGTACATGGCCGGCTTGCCCGGCACGTCGCGGTGACCCACCACGCGGATCCAGTCGCGTTCGGTGAGGCTCTTGATGATGTTGCTGCTCACGCTCACGCCACGGATCTCCTCGATCTCGGCGCGGGTGATGGGCTGGCGATAGGCGATGAGCGCGAGTGTCTCGAGCGTGGCGCGCGAGTAGCGCGGCGGCTTCTCCTCCCACAGGCGCCCCACCCAGTGCGCGAACTCCTGGCGCACCTGGAAGCGATAGCCGCTGGCCACCTGTTTTAGCTCGTAGCCGCGCTCGGCGCAGTCGCTCTCGAGATCGTTCAGCGCCTCGCGGATCTCGTCGCGCGTGGGCCGCTCCTCGCCCTCCACGAACAGCTTCTCCAGCTGCTCGACGGACAGCGGCTGGCTGGCCGCAAGCAGCGCGCCTTCGATGATCTTCTTCAGTTTGCTGTTATCCATGAATGTCCTGCCCCTGATCTCGAGTACACCCTGTTCCATCTTCCGC
>JAJLKJ010000121.1:0-2483 GCA_033839185.1 Gammaproteobacteria bacterium | reverse complement strand
GTTCGTGCCGGACGCGCTCTGGGTGGCGGCCTACGGCGGCATCTGGTTGATGGCAGCCACCGCCGCCACCCAGTGGGGCGTCACCCACATGGAGGCGGGGCGGGCCTCCATCCTGATCGTCATGGAACTGGTCACCGCGGTCGGCAGCGCCATGCTCATCGCCGGCGAGCGCCTGGAGCCGATGGAATGGCTGGGCGCGGTCCTGATCCTGACCGCCACCCTCATCGAGGCACTGCGCACGGCCAGTCCCGCCGAGGCGGAGCCGGAGCAGACCCCGTTTTCCTGAGCTGGAGCGCTGATTTTCCCGCAACGGCGCAGGGCTTGCGAAGAAAACCCGGACGCATTATTTCAATACCCTTCCCCTGCGCCCTCCGCGGCTCCGCGAGAGACAGGGGGCTTGTCAGCCCATAATCCCCTGCCCGCGCGTTACGCCCCGAGACCACATCCGCTATCGTTAGGCCATGGGGAATCATCATCACGGCCACGGGCACGACCAGTCGGGCAAACGCCTTGGTTTCGCCGTACTGTTCACGCTCGGGTTTGCCGGCGTCGAGGTCGTGGGCGGGCTGTGGGCCGACTCGCTTGCACTCATTAGCGACGCCGGCCACATGCTCACTGACTCCTCGGCCCTGGGACTGGCCGCGCTGGCCGCCTGGCTGGCCCATCGCCCGCCATCGAAACGCCACAGTTACGGTCTCGGCCGGGTGGAGATCCTCGCCGCACTCGTCAATGCCCTGGTCATGATCGGGCTGGTGGCCGCCATCGCCGCCTCGGCCATCGGCCGGTTGCTGGACCCGCGTCCGGTCATGGGCGAGGCAGTGATGATCGTGGCGGCCATCGGCCTGGTGGTGAATATCATCGTCGCCTGGATGCTGATGGGCGACCGCGAGAACATCAACGTGCGCGGGGCACTGCTGCACGTCATGGGCGACCTGCTCGGCTCCGTGGCCGCGCTCATCTCGGGAGTGGTCGTCACCTTCACCGGCTGGACGCCTGTCGACCCCCTGCTCGCCATGCTCATCGCGGCGCTGATCCTGGTCTCCAGCCTGCGCCTGTTGCGCATATCCCTGCACAGCCTGCTGGACGGCGTGCCCTTCTATCTCGACCTGGAGCACGTGCGTTCGGCCCTGACCGGTGTCGACGGGGTGCGCGAGGTCTACGACCTGCACATCTGGCAGCTCTCCGCCGGGCGCGTGGCCCTGAGCGCCCACGTGCGGGTGGACGACGTCAGCAAATGGCCCACGCTCGCACGCCGGCTCACGCAGCTCGCGGGGGAGGACTTCGGCATCGACCACGTCACGCTCCAGCCCCATGACGGCGACCGCCCGGGGCGCGGCTGCGACACCTGAACGCCGATCCGCCGGCACTTGCCATATCTACACATCTCGATATACTCATGCCCGGTTATATCTAGATGGATCGATATACTCATGCCGAGTCCCGACCAATACTTCCGCGCGCTGGCCGACGAGACGCGACTGCGCTGCATCACCCTGCTGGCCGAGCACGTCGAGCTGTGCGTCTGCGAACTCACGCACGCGCTCGACTTGCCGCAGCCCAAGATCTCCCATCACCTCGGCAATCTGCGCAGGGCGGGCCTGGTCGCCGACCGCAAGGCCGGGCTCTGGGTCTACTACCGGCTGCATCCCGACCTGCCCGCCTGGGTACATGCCGTCATCGCTGAAACGACGGCCGGCCTGAAGGCGCAGACGCCCTTCGCCGGTGACCGCCAGGCGCTGAGCACCATGCCCAACCGCCCCGGCGCGGCCTGCTGCGCCTGACCCCTCACGCCCGCAAGAGCGAACGCCATGACGAATATGAGCCTCCAAGTCCTCGCCGTCCTCTGCCTCCTGGCTTTCGCCGGGGCGGCACAGGCCTATACACCGGTTGCCGAAAAGGTGACCGACAACGTCTATGCCATCGTCGGCCCGCTCGACCAGCGCAGCCCGGAAAACGACGCACTCAACAACAACCTCGGGTTCATCGTGACGGGCGAGGGCGTGATCCTGATCGACTCCGGCGCCAGCCGACTCGGCGCGCAGCAGCTTGAGGTCGCCATCGCGAAGGTGACATCGCAGCCGGTGAAGTGGGTGATCAACATCGGCAGCCAGGACCACCGCTGGCTGGGCAATGCCTATTTCGCCGAAAAGGGCGCGCAGATCATCGCCCTGGCACGCACCGCGCAGACCCAGGAGCGCTTCGCCGATCGCCACCTGCAGACGCTGGAACGCTTCCTCGGTGAGCGCCTGGCGGGCACCGAGCCGCTGCCGGCCACCACCCGTATCGAGGGCGATACGGTCACGCTGACCTTCGGCGGCATGGATCTGGTGCTGAGCTACACCGATGCGCACTTCCCGGGCGACGCCATGCTGTGGATCCCGGGCGAGAAGACCGTCTTCACCGGCGACCTCGTCTACGTCGACCGCATGCTCTCCGTGCACGACTGGTCCGACATGCAGAAGGCGCAGGCCGCCTTCAAGGCC
>JAJLKJ010000120.1:0-2119 GCA_033839185.1 Gammaproteobacteria bacterium | reverse complement strand
CGACACGCCAGTGGTGGCCGACTACTACCGCTCCGGCGGCATCCTGCACTACGTGCTGCGCCAGCTGGCCAGCGCCTTAGCCGCTGCTCGCCGGGACTACCTGTCCCGGCGAGCCCCTTCCCGGGAACCATCGGGGCGCATCCCACTCTAGAGAACGGACATCCCGGTCTCTCCCTCCGGACCACGCACATGCCGGAACGAGTCGCCTGTAACGCACAAACAACCCGGACAGCATGCATTCACATCGACTACTGACACGACTCCTGCCGCTGCTGGCCGCTCTTGGTCTGCTGACTGGCTGTGCGTCATTCCAGGAGCCGGCCAAGCGCCCCGTCAGCCAGGAACACTTCGAGGCACGTCTCGATGCCCTGGAGATGCGACTGCTCACGCATCTGGAAGAACTCTCATCCCGTCACCACAACCGCATCGACCGCATGGACGAGGAACTCCTCTCCATCCGTGACGAACTGCAGTGGATCCAGCAGACCCAGGCCATCCAGGCGGAGAAGCTCGGGCGCGTGCTGAGGGAAGACAACCGCAACGAGGAAACGGAGGTCGTGCAGACCGGGCAGATGCCCTCCGACAACAAGATCGTGCTCGGCCGCCAGGAATGGGTCGGCTTCCCGGACATCGGCACCTACCTGAAGGCGCGCGTCGATTCCGGTGCCAACACCTCTTCGCTCTCGGCACGCGACATCACGGACTTCGAACGCGACGGCGAGAAATGGGTGCGCTTCAAGCTGGCCCTGGCGGATGACGAGGGCGACGTGGTGGAGCGCGTGCGCGACAGCTGGATCGAGGCCCCGCTGCTGCGCAAGGTGCGCATCATCCAGGCCGCCGGCACCGACACCCGCCCCGTGGTGAGACTGCTCATGACGCTCGGCCCCATCCGCCAGGAGGTGGAGTTCACCCTCAACGACCGCACCGATCTCAGTTACCCGGTGCTGCTCGGTCGCCGCTTCATGATGGACATCGCCGACATCGACGTGAGCCGCAAGTACATCTACGAGCGTCCCGAGTTTCCCGAGACGGTCGACGAACAGGTCGAAACCGGCGGCAGCGGGAACTAGGCCGGCACATGTCACGTCGCATCAGCCTGTACGTGATGGTGGCGATCTTCCTGGTCGCCGGCCTGGCACTCACCCTGTATCGCCACATCGAGCTGCAGGTGCCCTGGACGCCGGGCGAGACGCGCCAGGTCTGGCACGTGGAGGCCCTGGTCGGCTTCGAGGCGCAGGGCGAGCCGGTGAAGATGACACTGGCCCTGCCGGACAACCTGGACGGCTACCGGCTGCTGAGCGAACACACCGCCTCCCCGGGCTATGGCCTGCACTACGTCGACACCGAGGTCGGCCGCCGTGCGGAGTGGACGATACGCGAGGCCCGTGACCAGCAGCAGATCTACTATTCCGCCCAGTTCCTGGTGGACGACGATACCCGGGGCACACCGGCCCCCGCGCCGCAGCTGCCCGAACGCGTGGTCTGGGAACATCCTCTGGGCACCGCCGCCGCGCAGGTCATCGAGTCGGCACGCCAGCGTTCCGCCGACAGCGTCAGCCTGGCCCGCGAGATCGCCCGGCGAATCACCGGCGATGCTGGCGGCGACGAGAACATCCGCCTGCTGAAGTCCCGCTTCGACACCCCCGCCCTGCTGCTGCGCCTGCTGCACCAGGCCGGCGTGCCCGCCCGTCTGGAACAGGGGCTGATGCTCGAGGACGGCCGTCGCCGCCAGGAACTGGAGCCCTGGGTGGTGGTCTTCGATACGGACCGGCAGGTGCTGCTCGATCCGCGCACCGGCCGCACCGGTCAGCCGGACAACCTGCTGCTCTGGGAGACCGGTGGTCAGCCGGTGCTGGAGGTGGTCGGCGGCAGCGGCTCACGCCTGAGCTTTTCCATGCTGCGCCGCGACGAACCGGCAGCCATCGCCGCACAGAACAACCTGCAGGCCAGCGGCGTGCTCGACTTCTCCATCCACTCGCTGCCGCTGGAGGAACAGGCCCTGTTCAAGAACATCCTGCTCATCCCCATCGGCGCGCTGGTCACGGTCATCCTGCGCATCCTCATCGGCATCCGCACCTCGGGCACCTTCATGCCGGTGCTCATCGCCATGGCCTTCATG
>JAJLKJ010000119.1:0-4432 GCA_033839185.1 Gammaproteobacteria bacterium | reverse complement strand
CTTCGAGGGCAAGCAGCAGCCGTCCTATGACATGTTCGATCTCATCTCGCGCTCGCTCGAGACCATGCAGAACGGCATCACCCGTTTCCGCATGGCGGCCTACGATCCGCAGGGGCTGATCGAGATCCCGGTGAATGCCTGTGGCATCTTCGATTTCCATCGTGCGCGCGAGATGATCGACCTGGGTTACGAGCGCGCCGAGAAGGCGCTGTCGCACCTGTAGCCGGATCGATGGCGGGTGAGCCCGTCAGGCCTCGTGGCCGTCCCCCGCCTGGCCGATTTCCGTATCCCAGTAGGGCTCGCCCGCGAAGCGTTCGGCGAGGAAGTCGACGAAGGCGCGCACGCGCGCCGAGAGGTGGCGGGTCTGCGGGTAGAGCGCATAGGCGTTGATCTGTGGCCAGCGCAGCCCCGTGAGGATGGGGTGCAGGCGTCCGGCGACGATGTCGCGATAGGCGATGAAGGTGGGGGTGAGCAGGATGCCCTGGCCGGCGGCCGCCGCCTCGCAGAGCAGATCGCCGTTGTTGGCGGCCAGCCGGGGATGGATGCCCACGTGGCCGGATTTGCCCGTCGCGTCCTGGTAGCGCCAGAGGAAGGGGTCCGGCTGGTTGGTGTAGACCAGGCAGTCGTGGCCGGCGAGTGCCTCCGGCGTGTCCGGCGTGCCGTGTGCGGCCAGGTAGTCGGGGCTCGCGCAGACCAGGGAGCGGACCGGCGCCAGCCGACGGGCCATCAGGCTGGAATCGGCCAGGTCGGCGATGCGCACGCCCACGTCCAGTCCCTCGGCCATCAGGTCGACCTGGCGATCGTTGAGGTCGAGATCGAACTCCACGTCCGGATGCCGGCGCATGAACTCGATGATGGCCGGCTGCAGGTGCTGCAGGCCGAAGGAGAGCGGGGCGGCGACCCGCAACCGGCCGGCCAGCCGCCCCTGCTGGATGGAGACGGCCTCCTCGGCCTCGTTGACGTCCTCGAGGATGCGCCGGCAGCGCTCGTAATAGGCGCGTCCGCTGTCGGTGAGCGCCAGGCGCCGGGTGGTGCGCCGTACCAGCTCCGCCCCCAGGTGGGCCTCGAGATCCCGCAGCCGCCGGCTGACCGCGGATTTCGCCACCCCCAGCCGGTCGGCCGCCCCGGAGACGCTGCCGGCCTCCACCACCTTGACGAAGCTGAGCATGGCCTCGAGCCGATCCATGATTGTTCTCTCTATCGCAACAGATATTTCAAATTCTAGGTATTTATATTTTTATTGGCAACAGAGACACTATTGCCATCAGGACAGGGGAGACGCCCCGGAGGAGCTCCGCATGCAATGGCGTAACACGACAGACGGCTATGGCCTGCTGGCCATCCTGCTGCACTGGCTGGTCGCACTGGCCGTGATCGGCCTGTTTGCCCTGGGGCTGTGGATGGTGGACCTGACCTACTATGACGACTGGTACCGCACCGCTCCCTTCATCCACAAGTCGGTGGGCATCCTGCTCTTCCTCGTGGTGACGCTGCGACTGGTCTGGCGCCTGGTCAATCCGCGCCCGGCCCCGATCGGCACGCCGCTGGAGCGCGGGCTGGCCCATGTGGTGCACCTGGCCTTGTACGGCCTGCTGTTCGCCATCATGGTCGCGGGCTACCTGATCTCCACGGCCGATGGCCGCGCGATCGAGGTGTTCGGCTGGTTCGCGGTGCCGGCCACGATCACGGGCATCGAGAACCAGGAGGACGTGGCCGGGGTCGTACACCTGTGGCTGGCCTGGACGCTCATCGGTCTGGTCGTGCTGCATGCCCTGGCGGCGCTCAAGCACCACTTTTTCAACAGGGACCGCACCCTGCGACGCATGTTGCGGCCCTGACATTCACCGCAGCTTCATTCACAGCACAAGGAGTAGACGCATGATACGCAAATCCCTGATTGGCGCTGTTCTCGCCATCGCGGTGGCCGTGCCCGGCCTGGCCACTGCCGCCGACTACGTGATCGACACCAAGGGCGCACACGCCTTCATCCAGTTCCGTATCCAGCACCTGGGTTACAGCTGGCTGTATGGCCGCTTCAACGACTTCGAGGGCGAGTTCTCCTACGACCCGGAAAAGCCCGAGGCGTCGAAGATCGACGTGACCATCGACGTGGCGAGCCTCGACTCCAACCACGCCGAGCGTGACAAGCACCTGCGCGGCGAGGACTTCTTCGAGGTGAGCAAGTACCCGACCGCGCGCTTCGTCAGCACCGCCTACAAGGACAACGGCGACGGCACCGGCGTGCTCACCGGCGACCTGACGCTGAAGGACGTCACCCGCGAGGTCCGAATCGACGTCACCCACGTCGGCGAGGGTGAAGACCCCTGGGGCGGCTACCGCACCGGTTTCCAGGGCAGCACCAGCATCGCGTTGAAGGACTTCAACATCGACTATGAGCTGGGCCCGAAGTCGCGCGAGGCCGAGATCATTCTCTCGATCGAGGGCATTCGCAAGTAATCCACTGCGCGTCTGGCGTCAGCCGACGGGGCGGGGCATCAGCAGATGCCCCGCCTTTTTTTTGTTCATATTCCCGCCGGGCCGGCTCGAATCGACGGTCCCGGCGTGGAAGCAGGGTGGATGCCGAGAAAGGCACGGGGGAATGGCGAGCCGCCGGGGTGCAAGACTGTCGGGGGGGCAGGGGGCAGGTGGATGCGGGGGGGAATGCCTGGGCTTGCTGGACCGGTCGTCAGTAAACCGTGGTCTGTCCCTGCGGTGTGCGCGCCCTTCACGAACGTGTAACACCCGCGACACGCCCTTATCATACGCCAGCCTTACCTTTTCATTGTAAGTCGCAATTCAGCAGGCTTATCAATTGCAAAAGGTGATCCTATGGCCACTGCTCAACCGACCGACGTGATGCTCCGGGTAGAGGGTATGGGCGTAACCTATCCGGGAAACGTCCTCGCGCTCAAACCGACCACTGTTGATTTTCACAAGGGTGAATTCACCGTGCTGTTGGGCCTCTCCGGTGCAGGCAAGTCCACCCTGCTTCGTTCACTCAATCTTCTGGTCCAGCCAACCACGGGGAAGGTGGTCTCCGGGGAATTCGGCGAACTGAACAACCGCAGAACCCTTCGGCAGCACCGCAGCCGTACCGCCATGGTGTTTCAGCACCACCAGCTGATCGAGCGATACACCGCATTGCAGAACGTGCTGACGGGCCGGCTCGCCTATCACGGCACCTGGCGCAGTCTGTTGCCGCTGCCCCGACACGACCTGGAACTGGCGCTGCACTGCCTGGATCGGGTCGGCCTGGCCGACAAGGCCCTCTGCCGGGTGGATCAGCTCTCGGGTGGTCAGCAGCAGAGAGTGGGGATTGCCCGGGCGCTGTCCCAGCAGCCCTCCATGATCCTGGCGGATGAACCCGTGGCCAGTCTGGACCCGGCCACCTCCGAGCGGGTGCTGGGCCTGCTGCGGGACATCTGTCAGGAAGACGGCATTACCGCCGTGATCTCCCTGCACCAGCTGGAATATGCCCAGCGCTTTGCGAACCGGATCATCGGCCTGTCGAACGCCCGAATCGTGTTCGACGCCGCACCGGAGCAGATGCAGTCGCACCACCTGGACGAGATCTACCATCGCACACCCGCCGCGGCGACCCAGCAGGACAAGTCCGCTGTACGTCAACCGCAGACCAACCCTGTTACTTATCAACCTCTGGAGATTACACAATGAAGACGATGATCCACGCCCTGTTCGCGCTTTTGATCATGGTGGGTGTAAACCTGCAGGCCCATGCAGCCGATGCGGACCCGGATCTGCTGAAGGTCGCCTTGCTGCCCGATGAGAACGCATCGGAACTGATCAAGCGCAACCAGCCCCTGAAAGACTACCTCGAACGCACGCTCGGCAAAGAGATCCAGCTGATCGTTACCACCGATTACTCCTCCATGATCGAAGCCATGCGCTTTGGCCGTATCGACCTTGCCTACTTCGGCCCGCTGTCCTACGTGATGGCCAAGAGCAAAAGCGACATCGAGCCCTTCGCGGCCATGGTGGTGGACGGCAAGCCAACCTACCGTTCCATCATCATCGCCAACGCCGATGCCGGCCTGGATTCGTTCGCCGACATCAAGGGCAAGAAAATGGCCTACGGTGACCGTGCCTCGACGTCCAGCCACCTGATTCCCAAAACCGTCCTTCTCGAAAAGGCCGGCCTGGAAGCAGACAAGGATTACGAAGCCCATTTCGTGGGCACCCATGATGCCGTGGCGGTGAACGTGGCCAATGGCAACGCCGATGCCGGCGGGCTGTCCGAGGTCATCTTCGAACACGTGACGGACCGCGGCCTGATTGATCGCAACAAGGTCAAGGTGCTCGGCTACAGCGATGAATTCCCCCAGTACCCCTGGGCCATGCGTTCCAATCTCAACCCTGAGCTGAAAACCCGCATCCAGAACGCCTTCATCCAGATCGATGATCCGGAGATCCT
>JAJLKJ010000118.1:0-2824 GCA_033839185.1 Gammaproteobacteria bacterium | reverse complement strand
CATGGCCGGCGGGGTATTTCAAACGCGCGCATCCCGCGGCATGGCGTAACGTCTCTGGCTTGACTATAGAAGAACACTACCAGTGTTTACACGAGGCAAGGGATAGGTCATGGATACGACTTCGATGGAGAAGCTGCTTGCGCCAGGCTGGCTGGAGGCCGCGGACAGGCGGCGCTGGTGGCTGGCTGCCGCGGTGCTGCTGTTGCTGACCGCCGCTGCAACGCTCGTCTATGCAACCGGCGGCACCCGTTATGCCTATCTGCACCTGATGTATGTACCGATCATCCTCGCCGCCGTCGTCTTCGGCGTGCGCGGCGGGATACTCGCCGGCCTGGTGGCCGGCCTGCTCATCGGCCCCTTCATGCCGATACACGTGGAGACCGGCCTGCAGCAGTCGCTGGTGAACTGGCTCTCGCGCATGGCGGCATTCGTCGGCATCGGCGCCTTCGCCGGCTGGCTGGCGGGGCGCCTGCTGCGCGAGGTACGGCGCCTGCGCTGGGCGATGACGCACGACATGGACACGGGGCTCGCCAATCGGCGGGCACTGTCGCAGGACCTGCGGCCGCTCCTGGCCACCGAGGCCGACGGCCAGGGCGTGTACCTGATGGTGCTGCGCCTGGAAAACCTGACCGAAATCCTGAATACCCTGGGCTATCCGGTCGGCAACAGCCTGTTGCGCAACGTGGCACAACGGCTGCGTGACACCCTGCCCCAGGTGACACGCGTCTACCACGTCAGCGGCAACCGCCTTGCGGTCCTGATCCCGGTCGAGGGTGACACCTCGCATCCGGGCGTGCTGGCCGAGCAGGTGCTGCGCGCCATGCGTGCCTCGTTTCCGGGCGGCGGGCTCAACGTGCATGCGGCCGTGAGCGTGGGCATGGCGCACCTGCACGACGCGGAGGGCGACCCGGATGCGCTCATCCGCCGTGCCGACATCGCGCTGTATTCCGGGCAGCAGCGGGGCATGCGCTATGCGCTCTATGACCTCCACACCGATCGGACCAGCCGCGCCAATCTCGCCCTGATGGGTGAGCTGCTGGGCGCGATACGCGAGAACCATCTGCAGCTCCATTACCAGCCCAAGCTGAACCTGCGGACCGGTGGGATCGAGGGCGTGGAGGCACTGGTGCGCTGGCGTCATCCCTCACGCGGGATGGTGCCGCCGGGCGATTTCATCGGCAACGTGGAGAACACCGACCTGATCTCGCCGTTGTCGCGCTGGGTGGTGGAAGAGGCGATTGCGCAACAGGCGCGATGGCAGGCGGCGGGATTCTGCCTGGACATGGCGGTGAACGTCTCGGTGAAGAACCTGCACAACGAGTGGCTGCTCGGCGTGATCGACGAAACCCTCAAGGCGCATGGGCTGGCGCCGGACACCCTGCAGCTGGAGGTGACGGAGTCGGCCATCATGGAGGATGCCGACACGGTGATCGACTGCCTGCGGGGTGTGCGTAGCCGTGGCATGGGCCTCTCCATCGATGACTTCGGTACCGGCTATTCCTCGCTGTCCTATCTGCACGAGATCCCGGCCGATACGGTGAAGATCGATCGTTCCTTCGTCTCGCGCATGCTGGAGAACCGGCGCATCGGCCGTATCGTCGAATCGACGATTGCGCTGTCGCATTACCTCAACATGAAGGTGGTGGCCGAAGGCGTGGAGAGCCAGGCGGAGCTGGATGCCCTGGCGGCACATGGCTGCGATACCGCCCAGGGTTTCTTCGTGGCGCGGCCGATGGAGGCCGGTGCACTGGAGCAGTGGCTCGAGGCCGGTGCCTGGTCCAGGCCGGCTGAGCTGGCCGCTGTGAGACCGGTGTGGCAACCGCGCGTCGAGTCCTGAGCAGATACGCCGGTCAGACAGAGCAAAAGGCCCGCGCAATGCGCGGGCCTTCTACTGTCGGGGTCCCGTTATGTGGCGGGATCAGTCGTCCAGCGTCATCAGCGGATAAACGCCGTTCTCGTCGTGCGTCTCCGGGCCCACCACCGGCGGGTTGAAGACGCAGACCATACGCATGTCCTTGCGGGCGCGCAGGTAGTGGCGTTCGTGCCCATTCAGTGCGTACAGGGTGCCGTCGCTGATCTGGGTGGTGACACCGTTGTCGAGGTCCTCGATCTCGCCTTCGCCCGCCACGCAGTATACGGCCTCGAGGTGGTTGGCGTAGTGGATGTAGGTCTCGGTGCCGGCACGGATGATGGTGTCGTGCATGGAGAAGCCCATGCCGTCGCCGGCCAGCAGCAGGCGGCGGCTGACCCAGTTGCCGTTCTCGGCCTCGACGTCGCGGTCGGTACCAATGATCTCGTTCAGGCGTCGGATGATCACGCAGCCTCCTTTTCGAATTTGTCCACGGCGGCCTTCACGGCCTCTTCCAGCAGTTTCAGGCCCTCGGTGAGCTCCTGCTCGCTGATGGTGAGCGGGGCGAGGAACTTGAGCACGTGGTCGCTGGCACCGGCGGTCTCGGCCAGCAGGCCGCGCAGGAAGCCCTGGTGCGACACTTCGCCGCAGAAGCCTTCCACCTCGGATTCCATGCCCCAGATCATGCCGAGCCCGCGGGCGTCGCAGATGTACTTGGGGTATTTGGCCTGCAGGGCCCTGAAGGCCTCGCCAACGCGCTCGCCCTTGGCGCGGATCTCCTTGCTGAAGTCGTCCGTCTTCCAGCGTTCCAGCGCGGTGGCGCCGGCGATGAACGCCAGGCTGTTGCCGCGGAAGGTGCCGGTGTGCTCGCCCGGCTCCCACTGGTCGATCTCGGGGCGCATGAGCACGATGGACATGGGCAGACCGGTGCCGATGGACTTGGACAGCGTGATGATGTCCGGCTTGATGCCGGCG
>JAJLKJ010000117.1:0-5608 GCA_033839185.1 Gammaproteobacteria bacterium | reverse complement strand
TATGTTCCGCAAGCCCAGCATACTCAGAAACCTGCTCTTCGCCTTTCTCGGCTTCGGCCTGGCGATGGGCGTGGTCTTCCCCTTCTACGCCGCCCTGTTCGTCGAGTGGAAACCGGGCATGTATCCCATGTTCGTCGGCGGCTGCCTGGCGGCCGGCCTCATCATCGGCGTGGTCAACTACCTGATCCTCAAGCTGGTGCTGCTGCGCCGGCTGCGGCGTATCGCCGAGGTCTCCAATGCCATCAGCAACAACGACCTCTCGCACGACTGCACCATGGAGAGCCACGACCTCATCGGCGAGATCATCGGCAGCTTCAACCGCATGGCGGAGAACCTGCGCGGCATGATCCGCCTGATCGGCGAGAACACCGAGACGCTCAACGACTCGGCGCGCCGGCTGGTGGAGATGACGGACAGCACCGGTGCAAGCCTGGAGAAACAGCAGCAGGAGACCACCCTGGTGGCCACCGCCATGAACCAGATGGTCTCCACGGTGCAGGAGGTGGCGCGCAATACCCAGCAGGCCTCGGAGACCGCCTCCGCGGCGGCGGGCGAGGCGCAGACCGGCGCCTTCACCGCCACCGAGGCCATCACTGCCATCGGCTCGCTCAATCAGGCCATCCGCAAGGCGGTGGACGTGATCGACAAGGTGCGGGCGGAAAACGAGAACATCCGTTCCGTGCTCGACGTGATCGGCGGCATCACCGAACAGACCAACCTGCTGGCACTGAACGCCGCCATCGAGGCGGCGCGCGCGGGCGAACAGGGCCGCGGCTTTGCCGTGGTGGCCGACGAGGTGCGCACCCTGGCGCGTCGCACCCAGGACTCCACGCTGGAGATCCAGGACATGATCGAGCGGCTCAACACCCAGGTGAAGGCGGCGGTGGACGTGATGAGTGCGGCCAGCGCGCAGGCCTCCGACAGCGAGACCAAGGTCGAGGAGGCCGCCATGTCGCTGGGCGAGATCGCGGGCTCGATCAAGACCATCAACGACATGAGCCTGCAGATCGCCAGCGCCGTGGAACAGCAGAGCGCGGTGGCCGAGGAGATCAACCGCAACGTGAACAGCATCAGCAGCGCGGCCGACGAGAGCGTCTCCACCGTGCGCGAGGCCCAGTCGGCCAGCAGCGAACTCACCGGCGTGGCCGACCAGCTGCGGGAACTGGTGCGCCGCTTCCGCCTGTAGCCCCTGGCGAAACCCCGGAAACGAAAAAGGCCTGCTCGATGAGCAGGCCTTTTTGCGTATATGGTGGCTACGCCCTGATTCGAACAGGGGACCCCATCATTATGAGTGATGTGCTCTAACCAGCTGAGCTACGTAGCCGAAAGGCCGGAGATTTTCCCCTCTGGGGCCCGGCCTGTCAAGAACCGCCCTAGACGTTGAAGCGGAAATGCACCACGTCACCTTCCTGCATGACGTACTCCTTGCCCTCCAGGCGCCACTTGCCGGCGTCCTTCGCGCCCTGTTCGCCACCGTTCGCGACGAAGTCGTCGTAGGCGATGACCTCGGCGCGGATGAAGCCCTTCTCGAAGTCGGTGTGGATGCGCCCGGCGCCCTGCGGGGCGGTGGCGCCCTTGCGCACGGTCCAGGCACGCACCTCCTTCTTGCCGGCGGTGAAGAAGGTCTGCAGGTCGAGCAGGGCGTAGCCCGCGCGGATCACGCGGTTGAGCCCCGGCTCGTCCAGGCCCATCTCGGCCAGGAACTCGCCCTTCTCGGCGTCGTCGAGCTCGGCGATCTCGGCCTCGATGGCGGCGCACACCGGCACCACCTCGGCGCCTTCCTGCTGCGCGTACTCGCGCACCACATCCAGATGCGGGTTGTTGTCGAAGCCGTCCTCGGCGACGTTGGCGATGAACATCATCGGCTTGATGGTGATCAGGTGCAGCTCGCGCAGCTTCGGGCGTTCCTCGTCGGTACAGGCGAAGGTACGGGCCGCATGGCCCTCGCCCAGGTGCGCGACCAGACGCTCGAGCAGGGCCTTGTGCGCCATCGCCTCCTTGTTGCCGGACTTGGCGTTCTTGCCCACGCGCAGCACCGCCCGCTCGGCGGCCTCCAGATCGGCCAGCACCAGCTCGGTGTTGATGATCTCGATGTCGGACAGCGGGTCGACCTTGCCGGCCACGTGGATCACGTCATCGTTCTCGAAGCAGCGCACCACCTGGGCGATGGCGTCGGTCTCGCGGATGTGACCGAGGAACTGGTTGCCCAGCCCCTCGCCCTTGGAGGCGCCCGCCACCAGCCCGGCGATGTCGACGAACTCCATGGTGGTGGGCAGGATGCGCTCGGGCTTGACGATCCCGGCCAGCCTGTCGAGCCGCGGGTCCGGCACCGGCACGATGCCGACGTTCGGCTCGATGGTGCAGAACGGGTAGTTCTCGGCCTGGATGCCGGCCTTGGTGAGGGCGTTGAAGAGCGTGGACTTGCCGACGTTCGGCAACCCGACGATACCGCATTTGAATCCCATGGATGCTACCTGCCTGGTAATGCGCGCCGGTCAGGCGCGTGCGTGCAACTGGTTCATCGCCTTCTGGATGTCGCCGCCGATGATGCGATCGGCCAGATCGGCCGCGGCGTCGATGTCCTGCCGGATGAGCGTATCCTCTTCGCGCCCGGGACGCCCGAGCACGTAGTCGACCACCTGCTCCTTGCTGCCCGGGTGACCGACGCCGATACGCAGACGCCAGAAGTCCCTGCCGAGCTGGGCCATGATGTCGCGCAGTCCGTTGTGGCCACCGTGCCCCCCGCCGCACTTGAGGCGCGTGGTGCCCGGCGGCAGGTCGATCTCGTCGTGTGCGACCAGCACCTCGCCGAGGTCGATCTTGTAGAAGGTCGTCATCAGCTTGAGCGACTGGCCACTGCGGTTCATGAAGGTCTGCGGCTTCAGCAGCCAGACCTCGTGGCCGCCGAGGTGCAACCGGCAGACCTCGCCGGCGAACTTGCCCTCGCGGCGGAACTGGCCGCCGTGACGCCGTGCCAGCTCGTCCACAAACCAAAACCCGGCATTATGCCGGGTCTGGTCGTACTCGGGGCCGGGATTACCCAGCCCCGCGATGAGGCGTATGGCCTGTTCTGCCATGAGGCCTGCGGGCGATTATTCGCCGCCTTCCTCGGCAGCAGCCTCTTCGCCTTCCTCGGTCTCGGCAGCAGCCGCACCACCGTGACCCTTGTGGCAGGCCACCACGGCATTGTCGTGCTCGTCGCCGTGCAGCAGCTCGACGATCTCCACGCCCTTGCCGAGCTTGAGGTTGGACAGGTGAATGGTGTCGCCCACGTTCAGGCCGGCCACGTCCACCTCGATGAACTCCGGCAGGTCCTTCGGCAGACACTGCACTTCGACCTCGGTCATCAGGTGGTTCAGCACGCCGCCGCCCTGCTTCACGCCCACACAGGTGTCTTCGTTGATGAAGTGCACCGGCACGAGCACGCGGATCTTGTCGGTGGCCGACACGCGCTGGAAGTCCATGTGGGTGACGTAGGGCTTGGACGGGTGGCGCTGCATATCACGCAGGATCGCCTGTTCTTCCGTGCCACCGATCTTCAGCGTGAGGATGTGCGAATAGAACGCTTCATTCTCCAGCTGGCGAATCACCTCGTTGTGATTCAGGCTGATGGTGGCCGGTTCCTTGCCGGCGCCATAGATGATGGCCGGGACCATGCCGGCGCGACGCAGGCGGCGGCTCGCACCCTTGCCCTGCTCGTCACGCTTCTCGGCGTTCAATACGAAATCAGTCATGATGACTCTCCAATACACAGTAAAGATGAAACCGCCCGAAGGCGGCACCCCCTCCCGCGACCAGGAGGGGCGTTAAGCCGGGCTGAAACCAGCCCGTCAATCCATGAAGAGGGTGCTTACCGACTCTTCACGGTTGATTCGGCGAATCGTCTCGGCCAGCAGACCGGCCACCGACAGCTGGCGGATCTTCTCGCAGGCCGCCGCCTCGGGACGCAGCGGGATGGTGTCCGTCACCACCAGCGCGTCGAGCTTCGAGTTCGTGATGTTGTCCACCGCCGGGCCCGAGAGCACCGGGTGGGTGGCATAGGCGATCACGCGTTCGGCGCCGTGTTCCTTCAGCGCCTTGGCCGCCGTGCACAGCGTGCCGGCGGTATCGACCAGGTCATCGATGATGATGCAGGTCTTGTCCTCGACGTCGCCGATGATGTGCATCACCTGCGCGACGTTGGCCCGCGGACGGCGCTTGTCGATGATCGCCAGCTCCGCGTCGTCCAGGCGCTTGGCCAGGGCCCGGGCGCGCACCACGCCGCCCACGTCCGGCGAGACCACCAGCAGGTTCGGGTACTTCTGGCGCCAGATGTCGCCCAGCAGCACCGGCGAGCCGTAGATGTTGTCCACCGGCAGGTCGAAGAAGCCCTGCACCTGGTCGGCATGCACGTCCACCGTCAGCACGCGGTCCACGCCCACGCTCTCGAGCATGTTGGCGACCACCTTGGCCGAGATCGGCACGCGCGCCGAGCGCACGCGACGGTCCTGGCGGGCGTAGCCGAAATACGGGATCACCGCGGTGATGCGCGAGGCCGAGGCGCGGCGCAGCGCATCGACCATCACCATCAGCTCCATCAGGTTGTCGTTCGTCGGGTTGCAGGTGGACTGCAGCACGAACACGTCCTTGCCGCGCACGTTCTCCAGGATCTCCACCTGGATCTCGCCGTCGCTGAACTTGCCGACGGTCGCCTTGCCAAGCGGCATGTTCAGGTGCTCGACCACGGCCTGCGCGAGCTGGGGATTCGCATTCCCCGTGAAAATCATCATCCTGCTGGTGCTATCGGACACGACAATCTGGCCTTTAGGGCGTCGGTTATCGGTGCCGCCGCAGCTGCGACGACGCGGTGAATCTCACATTCTGTGGCCCGGCAACGGGGACTGCGCTCCGCCGTTCCGGCTCGCGGCGCCCGCCGGTCGAACCCTGAGGTTCTCATCCCGGCGGCCCGGCCGTTTGTGTCGCTGCGCGACGGTTCGTTTGGCTGGGCCGCCAGGATTACTCGGCCTGCGGCCTCGCCCTTCGGGCCGGCGTCGCTTGCGCTCCGCCGTTCCGGCTCGCGGCGCTCGCCGGTCGAACCTTGAGGTTCTCATCCCGGCGGCCCGGCCGTTTGTGTCGCTGCGCGACGGTTCGTTTGGCTGGGCCGCCAGGATTCGAACCTGGGAATGACGGGATCAAAACCCGTTGCCTTACCGCTTGGCGACGGCCCAATAATGTCTTTTCATTGAGGAGGTTGGCCGCGATCGGCGGCGCGCGCCCGCGCCAGCGCGTCGAGCAGCGGTGAGCGGTTCATGCCGCGGGCGACGAAGCCCTGCCAGGTGGCCGGCAACTCGGCCAGGGCGGCCTCGGCCGGCGCGCGCTCCTCGAAGGCGACGAACACGCAGCTGCCTGTCCCTGTCAGGCGCGCCTCACCATACTGGCCAAGCCAGTCGAGCACCTCCCCCACTTCCGGAAAACGGCGGCGAACCACCGGCTCGCAGACGTTGCTTCCCCTGCCCGAAAGAAAGTCGGGTATTGTGATTGGCGGGCAGTCGCGTGTCAATTCCGGGGCCCCGAAAACCGCGGCCGTGGGCACTTCCAGGGGGGGCTTGACCACCAGGTACCAGGGCTC
>JAJLKJ010000116.1:0-20453 GCA_033839185.1 Gammaproteobacteria bacterium | reverse complement strand
GACGCATGAGGTCGCGCGGTTCCAGGTGCAGCAGGTCGAGGATGCGCCCCAGTTCCTCGCGGCTCGGCGGCGTCTTGAGGTACTCGATGACGTCGGGCTCGATGCCGCGTTCGCGCAGGAGTTCGAGCGTGGCCCGCGACTTCGAGCAGCGCGGGTTGTGATAAATGCGTACCTTGTCTTCAGAACTCGTCATCAATTCGTCCTCTAGGCGCTTCATATTGCTGGATTTTTGCTGCTTGACGCCCTCCGGGCCCGGTGTTACGTTGAGCTGATCAGATCAGCACAGTCACACCATAACAATTACCTGATCGGTGCCGGCAGCAAAAAACACCATGCATCTTACCAAGATCATCAGGCCTTATCTCGTCGTCAGTCTCCTGCTGGCCGCCTTTGCCGCCGGCTGCGTGAGCGCGCCGGTGCAGGAGATGAGCGATGCGCGTCAGGCCTTGCAGGCCGCGGCGGAGGTTGGTGCCGAGCGCGATGCGAAGGACAGCTATACTTACGCACTGGAACTGATGCGTGAAGCGGAAGCGGCACTGAACCGGGGTGAATATACGCTGGCGCGCGAGCGTGCACTGGCCGCGAAGGCGGCAGCGCTGACGGCACGCAGCGAGGCTGTGAACCAGACCTCAAACCCCTGACCCCTTCCTTGACACTATTCTTTTCAGGGTGTTAGCTTTTTCACAGGCTGTATCCAGGAATTTCGGAAAACAACAAACCCTTGGGAGTCCTTACCATGAAAATGAATTTCCTCCGGCTGATCGCCATCGGGCTTCTGTCGCTCGTACTGGCCGCTGGCTGTGCCACCACCGGCGATACCGATACCAGCGCCAAGGCCGAAGCTGAGCAGGCGATCGCCGATGCCAAGGCTGCCCAGAAGCGTGCCGCGGAAGTCGGCTACGAATGGCGTGACATGGGCAAGATGATCGACGAGGCCCAGGCCGCCTATGATGCCGGCGACTACGCCAAGGCCACCGAGCTGGCCCGCAAGGCCCAGGAGCAGGGTGCCATCGCCGAGGATCAGTACTATCTCGAGCAGGCCAAGTTCAAGCTGGACGAGCTGAACAAGATGAGCGGCCTGACCGCCGACCAGCGCGACCTGCTGGCCCAGGCCAATGCCGCCTATGCCGCCCAGCAGGGTCGTGAGGCCTACGATCTGGCCAGCCGTCTGGAAGCTGCCCTGGCTGCCAGCAGCATCAGCTACACCGTGGCCCGTGGCGACAACCTCTGGAACATCGCCGGCAAGAGCAGCGTCTATGGCAACCCGTACCAGTGGCCGCTGATCTACAAGGCCAACTCGGACAAGATCCAGGATGCCGACCTGATCTACCCGGGTCAGACCTTCAGCATCGATCGCAACCCGAGTGCCGCTGCCGTTGACGCCGCCGTCAGCCATGCCAAGACCCGTGGTGCCTGGAGCGTCGGTGCGGTCGAGGAAAGCGACAAGGCCTACCTGGCGCGTTGAGTGCGGGTAATGCCTGACTGACGTAGACGTCGGTTGATGAGGGGCCCTCCATTGTGAGGGCCCCTTTTTGTTTGTATGTTGGATACCGGTGTGACGCAGGGAAACAGGCCATGGGTACGAGAGACTGCAGACGTTTTCTGGTGAGCGGGCACGTGCAGGGGGTGTTCTTCCGCGCCTCCACCCGCGAGCAAGCCCTGGCGCTGGGGCTTGAAGGCTATGCGCGCAATCTGCCGGATGGCCGCGTGGAGGTGGTCGCCTGCGGACCGGTGGCGGCATTGGCCTCATTGCGGGACTGGTTGCATCAGGGGCCGCGCCTGGCGGAAGTCACCGCGGTGGACGAATCCGCGGCCGAGGCCCCGGGTATTGCCGGATTCGAGACGCGATGATACGCAGGAGTAGCCGATGCTGAATCCCGGGGAACGTCACCTGCCCGGCCAGCGCCTGGAATTGACGGCGCTGCTCGACGAGCTGGTCGCCGAGGGTGTGCTGGATGCCGAGCGAGCCCGTACGCTCAAGGCCGTGGTGCTGCCGAAGGACCGCAGGGAGAAGCATCCCTTCGTGATCGTCGCCGAGCGCAACTGGGGATTCACGGGTGATCCCTCGCGTGTCATCACACTGGATTTTCTCACCCGCCGCCTGGCCGAGCGAGCCGGCCTGCCGTACTACCGCATCGACCCCCTCAAGATCGATGTGCCCGCCGTCACCGCAGTGATGTCCTATGCCTATGCCGCCCGCTTCCAGGTGCTGGCGGTGGAGGTGCATGGGAACGAGGTGGTAATCGCGACGGCCGATCCCTTCGTCACCGAATGGCAGGACGAGCTGCGAGAGATCCTGCACAAGGAGATCCGCTGCGTGGTGGCGAATCCCGACGACATTCGCCGTTACCTGCTCGAGTTCTATTCCCTGTCGCGTTCGGTGAAGGGGGCGAGCCGCGAGGAGGGGGCCCCGGCGGTGAACGCCATCCAGAATCTCGAGCAGATGATGGAGCTCGGGCGGCGCGGACAGCTGGATGCCAACGATCAGCACATCGTCAGCATCGTCGACTGGCTGTTGCAGTATGCCTTCGACCAGCGCGCCAGCGACATCCATCTCGAGCCACGCCGCAAACAGGGCAATGTGCGTTTTCGCATCGACGGCGTGATGCACCTCGTCTACCAGGTGCCGCCGGAGGTCATGACGGCGGTGACCAGCCGCATCAAGATCCTCGGCCGCATGGACGTGGCGGAGAAGCGCAAGCCGCAGGACGGGCGTATCAAGACGCTGACTCCCGAGGGCAAGGAGGTGGAGCTGCGCCTGTCCACCATGCCCACCGCCTTCGGCGAGAAACTGGTGATGCGCATCTTCGACCCGGACGTGCTGGTGAAGGACTACCAGGCCCTGGGATTCTCCGCTGCCGAGGAGCAGCAATGGCGCGAACTCATCCATCAGCCCTCGGGCATCATCCTCGTCACCGGCCCGACCGGCTCGGGCAAGACCACCACGCTGTATTCCACGCTCAAGGCCCTGGCCCAGCCCGAGGTGAACGTGTGCACGGTGGAAGATCCGATCGAACTTGTGGAGCCGAGCTTCAACCAGATGCAGGTGCATCACGCCATCGGCCTGGACTTCGCCAGCGGCGTGCGCACGCTGCTGCGCCAGGACCCCGACATCATCATGATCGGCGAGATTCGCGACCTGGAGACCGCGGAGATGGCGATCCAGGCGGCACTCACCGGCCACCTGGTGTTCTCCACCCTGCACACCAACGACGCCCCGGCGGCCATCACCCGCCTGCTGGACCTGGGTGTGCCGCCCTATCTGATCAGTGCCACCCTGCTCGGCGTCCTCGCCCAGCGCCTGGTGCGCACGCTCTGTCCCCACTGCAAGCAGCCGACGGCGGTGGATGCGGCCCTGTGGAAGTCGCTGGTGTCGCCCTGGAAGGTGGCGGAGCCGCAGGGCGCCTTCGAGCCACAGGGCTGCCTGGAATGCCGGCAGACCGGTTACCTCGGGCGCGTGGGGGTATACGAGATGATGCCCGTCACTCCGGGTCTGAAGCAGCTGATCACCGCGGCACCGGGCATGGACACCCTGCGTCAGGAGGCCATCCGCTCCGGCATGAAGCCGCTGCGCATCAACGGCGCGAAGAAGGTCGCGGCCGGGATGACCACGGTGGAGGAGATCCTGAAGGTGGCGCCGATCGAGACGTGAGGGGTGAAAGCCTGAGCGCCACAGAGGAAGCGGCAAGTCGCCACAAGTGTACAGAGACGAACCGGGCTAGGTTTTCCTCTATGTACTCTGTTCCCTCTGTGGCGCTCAGACTTTCACGTCTGGCGCCTAGCGCTGCCCCAGTTTTTCCCGCAGGAAGGCCTCGATCCCGTCCATCGGTACCTGGCTGGATTCGGCGTCGCGGCGGCCCTTGTATTCGAGTTCGCCGCTGTCCAGGCCGCGTTCGCTGAGGACGATGCGATGCGGGATGCCGACGAGCTCGAGGTCGGCGAACATGACGCCGGGGCGGGCGCCGCGGTCGTCGAACAGGACGTCGAAGCCGGCGTCGAGCAGGCGCTGGTAGAGGGCCTCGGCGGCCTCGGCCAGGCGCTGGGACTTCTGCATGCCGATGGGCGCGAGTGCGACCTGGAAGGGGGCGATGGCCTGGGGCCAGATGATGCCGTTGTCGTCGTGGTTCTGCTCGATGGCGGCGGCCACCACGCGGGAGACGCCGATACCGTAGCAGCCCATGGTGGGGGTGATGCTGCGCCCGCCCTCGTCGAGCACGGTCATCTGCAGGGCGGCGCTGTAGTTCTGTCCGAGCTGGAAGATGTGCCCGACCTCGATGCCGCGCACGATGGCGAGCGTGCCCTGGCCATCGGGACTGGCGTCGCCCTCCACCACGTTGCGCAGGTCGGCCGTCTGCGGTTCCGGCAGGTCGCGGCCCCAGTTCACGCCGGTGAGGTGCCGGCCGTCCTCGTTGGCACCGCAGACGAAGTCGGCGAGCTGCGCGGCGGCGTGGTCGACGAAGACCGGCACCTTGAGGCCCACCGGGCCGAGCGAGCCGGGCTTGCAGCCGGCGGCGGCCACGACCTCGGCCTCGCTGGCAAAGGCGAGCGGGCTGGCCACGCCCGGCAGCTTCTCGGCCTTGATCTCGTTGAGCGCGTGGTCGCCGCGCAGGACCAGGGCGACCACGCCGCCGTCCTCGCCCTCCACCAGCAGGGTCTTCACGCAGCGGCCGGCGTCCACGCCCAGGAAGGCGCTTACCTCCTCGATGCTGTGCTGGTCCGGGGTGTCGACGGCCTGCATCGACGCGCCCGGGGCCGGACGCTCGCCGGCCGGCGCCATGGCCTCGGCGAGCTCGACGTTGGCGGCGTAACCGCTGGCATCCGAGAAGGCGATGGCGTCCTCGCCGGAGGCGGCGAGCACGTGGAATTCGTGGGAGGACTGGCCGCCGATGGAGCCGGTGTCCGCCTGTACAGGACGGAAGTCCAGACCGATGCGCTCGAAGATGCGGCAGTAGGTCTCGTACATGGTGTCGTAGGTGGCCTGCAGCGACTCCTGGTCGAGATGGAAGGAGTAGGCGTCCTTCATCAGAAACTCGCGGGCGCGCATCACGCCAAAGCGCGGGCGGATCTCGTCACGGAACTTGGTCTGGATCTGGTAGAAGTTGATCGGCAGCTGCTTGTAGCTGCGGATCTCGCGCCGGGCGAGGTCGGTGATGACCTCCTCGTGCGTGGGGCCGAAGCAGAACTCCCGGTCGTGCCGGTCGGTCAGGCGCAGGAGCTCGGGGCCGTACTTCTCCCAGCGGCCCGACTCCTGCCACAGCTCGGCGGGCTGCACTGCCGGCATCAGCACCTCCACCGCGCCGGCACGATTCATCTCCTCGCGCACGATCGCCTCCACCTTGCGCAGCACCCGCAGGCCGAAGGGCAGCCAGGTGTAGAGGCCGGAGGCCAGCTTGCGGATCAGGCCTGCGCGCAGCATCAGCTGGTGGCTGATGACCTCGGCGTCGGCGGGGGTTTCCTTGGTGGTGGAGAGCGGGAATCGGGATGCGCGCATGGGGTCGGTTCGTCGTCAGGGGCCAGATACCGCGGGCCGCCTGGGGCGGCCCGCACGGAGGATCGCGGTGGGCTAGAACGTGCCGCCGTCAAAGCCCCACAGATGCCGCGGGGCGTTGGCGAACTCGATATAGATCCGGTCGCTCGCGATCGAAAGCGCAGAGCTTACCAGATCGCAGAGCGCCTGTGAGAGGGCCGGCGTACTGTCCTCGGGCAGACCGATGCTCTTGAGCTCGAGATAGGCCAGCGGGGCATCGTCACCGTCGAAGCGCATGTGCGGCTGCCGGGTGAGCCGGACCATGACATAGCGTTCGGGTTTGCCGAGCAGCTCGGCGACCCGGGCCGAGGCCCGGGTGATGAGTTCGTCGGCGGTGGTGTCGTCGAAACGGGCGTTGGTCTCGATGCTGAGCAGGGGCATGGCGGTTCCTATTTGCAGCGTTCCTGGATGATCTTGCGCGCGTCGCGAATCTGCTGCTGGCGTTCCTCTTCGGAGAGGTAGCGGAAGCCGTCGCCATCCGGCACGCGGATGCGGGCGGTGGTCTCGTAGCGTTGCAGCACCTCGCGGGCCTCGCGGCATCGTGCCGCGTTCTCGCGCTCGGCGCGGCGGCGCTCGGCCTCGCTGGGGCCGCTCTCCTCGGTGGCGGTCGTCTCACCCTCTCCGTCCGCCGTGTCCTCTGCAGCGGTCTCGCGCTGTGGCGGGGCAGGGGGCGCCTTGGGTGCGGCGATGGTCTCCACCGGCTGGCCGGGGGGCGGGGTCTGGGAATAATGCGTATTGCCCTCCTCATCAACCCATTTGTACATCGCGGCCGCTGCCGGTACGGTGAGGAGGCCGAGGATCAGTGCGGCCAGCAGACCAGTCATGCGTGTCATGTCATTCCCCCGGTGGGTGTGTGGGCGAGGGCAGAGGGTGACCTGGTCACCGAGGCCCTGTTACTGCGTTGATATACTACATAAAAGTCAGCAGAAATAACGAATGGGTCGCAGCCTGAGGGGGCGGCCCGCCGATGAATACAGCGTGTGGAGACGTGACATGCCCTGGTCCTCGTATCGATCCTGCCTTGCCTGCCTCCATGGTCTCGGCCTGTTGTTGCTGGCATTGCCGGCGGCAGCCGAACTGCCCTTCGAGACCCTGACGCTGGAGCCCGCCACGGTCACGCAGGAGCAGGTGCTGGACGGGACCGTCGAGGCCGTGCATCAGGCCACCATGACGGCGCAGACCTCCGGGCGCATCGTCGAGATCCTCTATGACGTGGATGATTTCGTGCCCGAGGGCGGGGTCATCATCCGTTTTCGCGATACCGAGCAGCAGGCGGCCTACGCGCAGGCCCAAGCGGCGCTGGAGGAGGCGCGGGCCCGCTTCAATCAGGCCAGCAGCGAATACGAACGCATCAAGGGCATCTACGAACGTCAGCTGGTGGCCAAGGCGCAGATGGATGCCGCCACGGCGGAGCTGAAGTCGGCACGCGCCCGGCTGGAGTCCGCCCAGGCCGGGCTCAAGAGTGCCGAGGAACAGCTCGAATACACGCGCGTGCGCGCCCCGTACAGTGGCATCGTCACCGAGCGGCACGTGGAGGTGGGTGAGAACGCCGGCGTGGGCCAGCCACTCATCACCGGGATCTCGCTGGACCGGCTGCGCGTGGTGACGCAGGTCCCGCAGCGCCTGATCAACGCCGTGCGCGAATCGGGCCAGGCCCGCATCCTGCTCGATGGGGTGGCACCGGTGACGGCAGGGGAGATGACCTTCTTCCCCTATGCCGATGCGGCCACCAACAGTTTCAAGGTGCGCCTGGAGCTGGAGGAGGGCGTGCAGGGCCTGTTCCCGGGCATGTTCGTGAAGGTGGCCTTCGCACTCGGCAAGGCGGAACGCCTGGTGGTGCCGCGCGAGTCGGTGGTGTACCGCAGCGAGGTGACAGGCGTCTACGTGGTCTACGACGATGGCCGTGTCGCCCTGAGGCACGTACGCCTGGGCCGGGAGCTGGGGGACGGGCAGCGCGAGGTGCTGGCGGGACTGTCGGCAGGCGAGCGCGTCGCCCTCGACCCGGTGCGGGCGGGCATCTACCTGAAGACCGGCCAGGCGGGGGCGGGCGATGAGTGAGCCGCGCCTTGGAATCTCGGGCCGCGTCGCCCGCAAGTTCCTGCTCTCCGAAATCACGCCGCTGCTGGCCCTGGTGGGCTTCCTGCTGGGGGTCTTCGCCGTGGGGGTGACCCCGCGCGAGGAAGAGCCGCAGATCGACGTGACCTTTGCCAACGTCTTCATCCCCTACCCGGGCGCCAGTGCGCTGGAGGTGGAGAACCTCGTCAGCACCCCGGCCGAGCAGGTGCTCTCCGAGATCGAGGGCATCGAACACGTCTACTCGCTGTCACAGCCGGGGATGGCGGTGCTCACCGTGCAGTACGAGGTGGGGGAGAAGCGCACCGAGGCCATCGTGCGCCTGTACAACAAGGTCTTCTCCAACGAGGACTGGCTGCCGTCCAATCTCGGCGTGCTGCAGCCCATCATCAAGCCCAAGGGTATCGACGACGTCCCCATCGTGGCCATCACGCTCTGGTCCGATGACGCGACGGGCGGCTCGGCCGAGCTCCTGCAGGTGGCGCACGCGGTGGAGGCCGAGCTCAAGCGCGTGAAGGGGACGCGCGATATCTACACCATCGGCGGCCCCGAGCGCGTGGTGCACGTCAAGCTGGATGCACAGAAGCTCGCCGGCTACGGTGTGGCGCTGGACGATCTGCGTATGGCGCTGTCCGCCGGCAACGAGGCCCGCGATGCGGTCTCCCTGGTGCGCGACAATCAGGACGTGCAGGTGCGCGCGGGCAGCTTCCTCACCTCGGCGGAGGCCATCGGCGACCTGGTCATCGCAGTGCATGAGGGCCGCCCCGTCTATCTGCGCGACGTGGCCGAGGTCAGCCACGGTGCCGACCAGCCCGAATCCTATGTCTGGCTGGGCACCGGCCCGGCGGCGGAGACCAAGGGTATCGGGGTGAGCGGGCAGTTCCCGGCGGTGACCCTGGCCGTGGCCAAGAAGCCCGGCACCAATGCCGTACAGATCGCCAACCGCGTGATCGAGCGCTTTCATCAGCTCGAAGGCATCTACGTGCCCGAGTCGGTGCAGGCCACCATCACGCGCAACTACGGCGAGACGGCCGACGCCAAGGCCAGGAAACTCATCCAGAAGCTGTTCTTCGCCACCCTGTCCGTGGTCGTGCTGGTGTGGATCGCACTCGGCCGGCGCGAGGCCTTCATCGTCGGCGTGGCCGTGGTCATCACGCTGGCCATCACCCTGTTCGCCTCCTGGGCCTACGGCTTCACGCTCAACCGCGTGTCGCTGTTCGCCCTCATCTTCTCCATCGGCATCCTGGTGGACGATGCCATCGTGGTGGTGGAGAACATCCACCGGCACATGCAGATGGGAGGCAAGACCCTGCGCGAGGCCATCCCCGTGGCCGTGGACGAGGTGGGCGGGCCGACCATACTCGCCACCTTCACGGTGATCGCGGCGCTGCTGCCCATGGCCTTCGTCACCGGCCTGATGGGGCCCTACATGAGCCCGATCCCGATCAACGCCAGCCTGGGCATGCTGATCTCGCTGGCGGTGGCCTACGTGGTCACCCCCTGGCTCACCTATCGCGTGTTCAGCAGGGGCGGCATGGCGCATGCGTCGGCTGCGGGCGGTGGGCATGCCGGTGGCGGTGAACGGCTGTACGGGTTCTTCCAGCGCCATATCGGCCCCTTCCTCAGTGTCGATGACGCCCCCCGTCGCCGTCGTATCCTCTATGCCGTGGTCGGCGTCCTGATCCTGCTCTCGCTGGCACTGGTGGGGTTCCGCGTGGTGGTGCTGAAGATGCTGCCCTTCGACAACAAGTCCGAGTTCCAGGTCGTGCTCGACATGCCCGAGGGCACGAGCCTGGAGCAGACCGCGCGCGTGCTGGAGGGGATGGGTGCGGTGCTGGCGCAGGTGCCGGAGGTGAGCGATTACCAGGTCTATGCCGGCACGGCCTCGCCGATCAACTTCAACGGCCTGGTGCGCCAGTACTATCTGCGCGAAGGACCGAACGTCGGTGATATACAGGTCAACCTGGTGGACCAGAAGCATCGCGACCGCAAGAGCCACGAGATCGCAGCCAGCCTGCGCCCCGATCTGCATGCGGTGGCCAGCGGGCACGGGGGTCGCGTGAAGGTGGTGGAGGTGCCGCCCGGTCCGCCGGTGATGTCGCCCGTCGTGGCCGAGATCTACGGCCCGGATTACGCGGGCCAGATCCGCATCGCGCGGGCGATACGCGAGGTCTTCGAGTCCACCGACGACATCGTCGACGTGGACGACAGTGTCGAGCACGCGGCCCCGCAGCTGGTGGTGCACGTCGACCGGCAGAAGGCGGCCCTGCTCGGCGTCTCGCAGAGCGATATCGTGCGGGCCATCGATACCGTGCTGCGCGGTGAGGACGTGGGTTACCTGCACGGGGAGGGCATCAAGTACGCCGTGCCGATCCGCCTGGAGTACCCGGTGGCCGAGAAGGCCGACATCGAGGCCGTGCTGGCCCTGCGCCTGCGCAGCCAGACTGGTGCACTGGTACCCATGTCGGCGCTGGTGACCGTGGAAGAGACGCAGCGCGAGCACTCGATCATGCACAAGGACCTGCTGCCCGTGGTCATGGTCACCGGGGACATGACGGGTAACATCGACAGCCCGTTGTACGGCATGTTCGCCATCAAGTCGACGCTGGACGACATGGCGCTCGCCTACGGCGAGCCGATCGGGCAGTACTTCATCGCCCAGCCAGAGGACCCCTATCTGTACAGCCTGAAGTGGGACGGTGAGTGGCAGGTGACCTACGAGACCTTCCGCGACATGGGCATCGCCTACGCGGTGGGCATCATCCTCATCTACCTGCTGGTGGTGGCACAGTTCCGCTCCTATGTGGTGCCGCTGGTCATCATGGCGCCGATCCCACTCACCATCATCGGCGTGATGCCCGGGCACGCACTGCTCGGTGCACAGTTCACCGCCACCTCGATGATCGGCATGATCGCGCTGGCCGGCATCATCGTACGCAACTCCATCCTGCTGGTGGATTTCGTCAACGAGCAGGTGCGCGAGGGCATGGGGCTGGAGGAGGCCGTGATCCGTTCCGGGGCGGTGCGCGCCAAGCCCATCATCCTCACTGGGCTGGCCGCCATGGCTGGCGCCTTCTTCATCCTGGACGATCCGATCTTCAGCGGGCTGGCCATCTCGCTGATCTTCGGTATCCTCGTCTCCACGGTGCTCACGCTGATGCTGATTCCGATGCTGTATTACGTCTACGTGCGTGATCGCCTGCATCTGATCACCGGCGAGCGGGCGTAGTCCAGACCGTCCGCCCGTTGACCGACGGGTGGACGGCTTTTCAAACCAGGGGAGTCGTGCATGAACGACGTCAAGACCGAAGGCCTTTCGTTTCGTCAGAGCGTGAACCACATGGTGGATCGCGCACTCATGGCGCTGGGCACCGAGCCGGGGCTGGCCAGCGCCATCAAGGCCTGCAACTCGGTGCTGCAGGTCTCCTTTCCGGTGCGTATCCGCGGCAAGATCGAGGTCTTCAAGGGATGGCGTGCCGTGCACAGCATCCACCGGCTGCCGGCCAAGGGTGGCATCCGTTACGACCTCAAGGTCTGCCAGGACGAGGTCGAGGCACTGGCGGCCCTCATGACCTACAAGTGCGCCATCGTCGATGTGCCCTTCGGCGGCTCGAAAGGCGGTCTGCACATCGATCCGCGGGAGTACGATCGCGATGAGCTGGAACTCATCACCCGGCGTTTCGCCCGCGAACTCGCGCGCCGCGGCTTCCTGAGTCCTGCCACCAACGTGCCGGCGCCGGATGTCGGCACCGGCCAGCGCGAGATGGGGTGGATTCTCGACACCTACAAGACCCTGCATCCCGAGGACATCAACTACGTCGCCTGCGTCACGGGCAAGCCGGTTGCCCAGGGCGGCATCCACGGGCGTATCGAGGCCACGGGCCGCGGCGTGCAGCTCGGGCTGCGCGAGTTCTTCCGCCACGCAGAGGACGTGAAGGCCGCCGGTCTGGAGGGCGGGCTGGCGGACAAGCGCATCATCGTGCAGGGGCTGGGCAACGTCGGCTACCACGCCGCCAAGTTCCTGCAGGAGCAGGACGGGGCCAGGATCGTCGCCATCATCGAACGCGACGGCGCGCTGGTCGACGACAACGGCCTGGCGGTGGAGCAGGTGCGTCAGTACATGAACGAAACGGGCGGCATCCGGGACTTTCCTGGCGCGACCTACGTCGAGGACGGGGCGTCCGTGCTGGAGAAGGAATGCGACATCCTGCTGCCGGCGGCCCTGGAGGGCGTGATCCACACCGGTAATGCCGCGCGCATCCAGGCGAAGCTCGTGGCCGAGGCCGCCAACGGCCCGGTCACCTTCGAGGCGGACGAGATTCTGCGCTCGCGCGGCATCGTCATCATCCCCGATGCCTATCTCAACGCCGGCGGGGTGGTTGTCTCCTACTTCGAGTGGATACGCAACATCCACCACATGCGTTTCGGCCGCATGGAGCGGCGCTTCGACGAGGTGCGCGGCCAGCACATCGTCTCCGCCCTGGAGATGATGACCGGCGAGAAGGCGCCGGACTGGATGCATACCGAGCTGGTACGCGGCGCCGACGAGAACGACCTGGTGTACTCGGGGCTGGACGACACCATGCGCCTGGCCTTCCAGGACATCCGCGCCGTGCGCGAGATCGCCGGTGGCCGCCATGACTACCGCACCGCCGCCTACATGGTCGCGGTGCAGAAGATCGCACGCTCCTACGCGGATCTCGGCGTCTCGGTCTAGGAAACGGCGGGGTGGGCATGGCCCGCCCCGGTGTTTATCGCGGCGCAAAATCAGGTAGAGTATCGCCCCATCGCCATCCTCCCCCGGAGCCGTCATGCACAAGACCATGGAACGCCTGACCACCGAGCTGATCGACGCCGGCCGCTTTTTCGCGTCCCGCGGCTGGGTGCCGGCGACCTCGGGGAACTTCTCGGCGCGGGTGGACGAAACGCGCATGGCGATCACGGTCTCGGGCCGCCACAAGGGCGAGCTGCGCCCCGAGGACATCATGCTGGCGGACCTGGATGGCCACTCGCTGGAACCGGGCAAGCGTTCCTCGGCCGAGACGGGTCTGCACAGCCAGCTGTACAAACGCGACCCGGCCATCGGAGCGGTGCTGCACGTGCACTCGGTGAACGCCACCGTGCTCTCGCGCCTGCATCGCGATCACCTGGAGCTGCGCGACTACGAGGTGCTCAAGGCCTTCCCCACGGTGACCACCCACAGTACCAGCGTGCGGGTGCCCATCTTCGAGAACGACCAGGACATCGCACGCCTGGCGGCGAAGGTGGAGGCCTACATGCAGGCCAATGAACCCATGCCCGGTTATCTGATCGAAGGTCATGGGTTCTACACCTGGGGCGCCACCCTGGCAGACGCGCGCCGGCATGTGGAGGCCTTCGAGTTTTTGTTCGAATGTGAAGTACTGTCACGGAGACTGGGACCATGAGCGAACTGACGATTTATGCCCGGCCGGATGATCCCGCGCCGCAGGTATTCACCGATTTCGAGAGCATCCGCGAACGTCTCGACGCCATTGGCGTGAGCTTCGAGCGCTGGGAGGCGAGCAAGCCGCTGGCGGCGGATGCCGGCCAGGACGAGGTGCTGGAGGCCTACCAGGAGGACGTGGCGCGTCTGACGCAGCAGTATGGTTTCCAGTCCGTGGACGTGGTGGCCCTGACCCCCGACAATCCGAAGAAGGGGGAGTTACGCCAGATGTTCCTGTCCGAGCACACCCATGACGACTTCGAGGTGCGCTTCTTCGTCGACGGCAGCGGCATGTTCTACCTGCATCCGGGGGATGCGGTGTACATGATGCGTTGCGACCGGGGTGACCTGATCAGCGTGCCGGCCGGCACGCGTCACTGGTTCGACATGGGGCCGGAGCCCTTCTTCAAGGCGATCCGGCTCTTCACCACCCCCGATGGCTGGCAGGCCAACTTCACCGGGGATGCCATCGCCGACGACTACCCGCGCTTCGGCGAATAGGACGAGGCGTCGATGATCCGCGCCATCCTCACCGATATCGAGGGCACCACCTCCAGCCTGTCCTTCGTCAAGGACGTGCTGTTTCCCTATGCCGCCGAGAAGCTGCCGGCCTTCGTGCGTGCCCATGCCGACGAGCCCGCGGTGCGCGAGCAGCTCGATGCCGTGCGGGCGGAGATCGGCGGCGATGCCGACAACGAAGTGGTGATCGGCCGGCTGCTGCGCTGGATTGCCGAGGACCAGAAGATCACTGCGCTCAAGGCCCTGCAGGGGATGATCTGGGAGGCGGGCTACCGGCAGGGCGACTTTACCGGGCATGTCTACCCGGATGCGGCAAAGGCCCTGCGTGCCTGGCATGACGAGGGCATCATGCTCTATGTGTATTCATCGGGATCGGTCGCGGCGCAGAAGCTGTTGTTCGCGCACACGGACTACGGCGACCTTACCACGTTGTTCTCCGGTTACTACGACACCCGAATCGGTCACAAGCGCGAGGCGGACGCCTATGTCCGGATACGCGATGAACTCGCCCTGGCCGGCAGTGCCATCCTGTTCCTCTCCGATATTCGCGAGGAACTCGATGCCGCCGCAGAGGCCGGCATGAAGACCGTCTGCCTCGCCCGGGAGGCCATGCCGGACGAGGACATCGGACACCCCGTGGTGGCCGATTTCAGCCAGATCGATCTCGAGACTCTCTAGACTCTGTGCGAGGGGTTACTTCCCCTCGTCGTCCCCGCGCGTTCCCTTGCGCTGCCTGGCCAGCTCCCGCAGCATGGCCTCCTGCTCGTTGAACGAGGGGATGTGCTGCTTCTGGCCGAACTCCGCCAGCGCCTCGAAGTCCACCGGCTGATGGCCGGCGCGTTCGCGTTCCTTCTCCTTCGTGTAGTCCTCGAGGTCCGTCTCGTCGGTGTAGCGGCCACGGAAGTGCTTCGGCGGCTTTGTGCCTGGCTGCATGAACTGCGCCATGCGCAGCTGCTTGTTGAAGCGCAGGATGTAGCGGTCCATCCAGAACAGGTCGAAGACCAGGAAGGCCAGCATCAGCGCGGCCGGGATCAGGACCGTCCAGGCGGGTGCCAGCAGGGCCAGAAGGAGTGTGGCCGCGCCCAGGGCCAGGTAGGCGAGACCGCCCAGCGGCGTGCCCAGGTAGAAGCGGTGCGCCCCCAGCGGGAACAGGAGCAGGGCCAGCGGGTAGGCCACGCGATGGCGGCGCATCTGGCTGGTGATGCGGGCGTTGACGGTTTGCAGGCCCGCCCCGCCGAGATCGAGTTTTTTCCAGGCCTGGCTCATGCAGTCATCCCCTTCATCAGGATTTTGGTCTATAAAACGGACTTATATTTCAATGCCCGCCCCCTGTGCCAGTAACCCCAGTTGAAATAGGCACTTGAGAGGCGTGGTTTTACACGCCGGGGCAAGCTGCTACCATCGCCGATTAACTCAGCTTATCGAATGGCTGTCACAACAGGGTAGTGCCCATGGCCGACCGCCGCTTGCAGGTCTTTTACACCGTCGCCCGGCTGCTGAGCTTCACCAAGGCCGCGGACGCCTTGCACATGACCCAGCCGGCCGTGACCTTCCAGGTGCGGCAGCTGGAGGATCATTTCAATACCCGGCTCTTCGATCGCACCCACAACCGGGTCTCGCTCACCGAGGCGGGCAAGCGGGTCTTCGGCTATGCCGAACGCATCTTCGAATTGTACGCGGAAATGGAAAACGCCGTCCGCGAGATGACGGGGGATGTGCGCGGCGCCCTGACCATGGGGGCCAGCACCACCATTGCCGAGTACATGCTGCCGTCGCTGCTCGGCGATTTCAAATCGAAGTACCCGGACGTGAACATCCGGCTCAAGGTCTCCAACACCGAGGGCATCGTCTCCATGGTGGAGAACAATGTCATCGACCTCGGCGTGGTCGAGGCACCGGTCACGAACAAGAACCTGCTGGTGGAGGTCTGCCGCGTCGATCAGCTGGTGGTGATCGTGCCGACCGGACACGAGCTGACCGAACGGCCGGCCGTTAGCATGGCGGAACTGGCGCGCTATCCCTTCATCTGCCGCGAAGAGGGATCGGGCACGCGCGAGGTGATCATGGAATACATGGCCGCACAGGGGCTGGACAAGAACGACCTCAGTGTCTGCCTGGAACTCGGCAGCTCGGAGGCCATCAAGGGGGCGGTGGAGGCGGGCATGGGTGTGTCCATACTCTCCAGCGCCACCATCGAAAAGGAGCTGCAGCTCGGCACGCTGCGGGCGGTGCCACTGGACCCCCCGCTGGAGCGGCCGTTTTCCTTCGTGCGCCAGCGGCAGAAATTCCGCCTGCGGGCGATGGAGGAGCTGCTCGATTTCGCGCGCTCCTACTGCGACATACAACGCCAGGAGACCGGCGCCCCGGCAACGGCCGGTGCGCAGGCCACGCATTCGTAAGACCAGGGTGATACATGAAAAACTATCTCGTCATACAGCATACCTATTCGGAATTTCTCGGCCTGATCGAGAGCCAGCTGGAAAAGCGCGACATCGGCTTCAGCTATTTTCGCCCCTTTACCGGGCAGGACCTGCCGGGCAATGTCGGCCAGTTCGACGGCGTGTTCTTTCTCGCCGGTGCCTGGCCGACCACGGATGAGGAACACAATCCGGCGGTGGAGGGTGAGCTCAACCTGATCCAGATCTTCCAGAAGGCCCGGCGCCCGGTGATCGGTATCGGCATGGGCGGCCTGCTGGTGGCCCAGGCGGCCGGCGGCACGCCCAAGGCCGAACCCGCCCATGTGGCGAAGTTCGTTACCGCGCGCAAGACCGCGGCCGGCGAGGGGGACGAGCTGGCCGAGGCCATGGACGGGCGCCGTGTGCTGGCGATGTACAACGGCTCGGTGGCGCTGCCCGAGGGCCTGGAGCCCATCCTGGTGGACGAGGACGGCAACTGGCTGGCCATCCACCCCGAGCCGCATACCTATGGTCTGCTGTTCCGTCCGGAAATGAAGCCCGGTATGCTGGAGGACATCATCATGGAAGACGGCCACAATCCGCCGGATCACATCGGCGAACTCCTGGGCGAGGCCCGCATGGAGTGGGGCAATATGCAGGAGACCACCGACCTGGTGGTCGTGGCCCTGGTCAAGGAATGCGACCTGATGCAGGAGCGGCACAAGATGCCGGTATTCAGCCTCAAGGTGGAATGATGATCCCGATGCCCGGCACCGCGGGTGCGGACAAGAAGCCCGAGAAGCGACTGGTCAGGCTGTTCAAGGCCCTGCCCGAGGGCGAGCGCCAGACCCTGCTCGCCTTTGCCGAATTCCTGGTCGAACGCAGCGAAGGGGCCAGTCTCGAGCTGCCCGAGCCCAAACCGATTCCGCGCCCCGAGAACGAGAGCGTGATCAAGGCCATGCGTCGCCTGTCGGCCACCTATCACATGCTCGACAAGAGCAAGATGCTCAACGAGACCTCCTCGCTGATGGCCGAGCACGTGATGCAGGGCCGGCCGGCCATCGAGGTGATCGACGAGCTGGAGATCCTCTTCGAGCGCCACTACCGTCGCATCGTCGACGACCAGTCCGGTGAATAACCTCTTTCAGCGAAGCACAGCCCATGCTTGATGTCCTGCAGGAATGGTACCGGCGGTTCTTTCCCGAGCCGCAGGTCCTGAGCTTTGCCCTGTTGCTGTTCGCGGGCTTCGCGCTCGTGATCTATTTCGGCCAGGTGCTCGCCCCGCTGCTCGCCGCGCTGGTCATCGCCTATATCCTCGATGGCGCCGTCGCCTGGCTCACAGGGCTGCGCCTGCCGCGGCTGCTGGCCAGTATCCTCGTATTCTGTGTCTGGCTGGCGATGATGCTGCTGGCCCTGTTCTCTCTGGGGCCCTTGCTCTCCCAGCAGGTCACGCAGTTCTTCGGCGAGCTGCCGCGGATGCTGGCGCAGGGGCAGGCTGCGCTCCTGCATCTGCCCGAACAGTATCCCAACCTGATCTCGGCACAGCAGGTCAACAACATCCTGGCCGCGATCCAGGCCGAGCTCACCGCCTTCGGCCAGCAGGTGCTGCGCTTCTCGCTGGCCTCGGTCACCGGACTGATCACGCTCATGGTGTATTTCGTGCTGGTGCCGCTGATGGTGTTCTTCTTCCTCAAGGACAAGGAAAGCATCATCGCCTGGCTGTCCGGTTTCCTGCCGACCGAACGTCAGCTGGCCAGCGACGTCTGGCGCGAGGTAAACGTCAAGATCGCGAGCTACATCCGCGGCAAGTTCTGGGAGATCCTCATCGTCTGGGTGGTCACCTACGTCACCTTCAAGCTGCTCGGGCTCAACTACGCCATGCTGCTGTCCTTCCTGGTCGGCATCTCCGTCATCGTGCCCTATGTCGGCGCCGCGGTGGTCACCGTGCCGGTGGCCTTCATCGCCTATTTCCAGTGGGGGCTCGGCTCCGAGTTCGTCTATGTGCTGGTGGCCTACGGCATCATCCAGTTCCTCGACGGCAACCTGCTCGTGCCGCTGCTCTTCTCCGAGGTGGTCAATCTGCACCCGGTCGCCATCATCGCGGCCGTGTTGATCTTCGGCGGACTGTGGGGCCTGTGGGGCGTCTTCTTCGCCATCCCGCTGGCGACGCTGGTCAACGCCATCATCAAGTCCTGGCCTACCGCCACCCGCCGCGCCCGCATGGAGGCGGCAGAGCCGAGTCAGGACTGAGTCTGCTATGCGGCGATGATCGCCCGGGGCGTTCTACACGACATGTGCCGCCGGTGCCTTCCGTTCCCGGGGACCGGCCTCTTCCTCTGCGGGTTCCCCGCTGCGGCCATGGTCGAACAGAAAGGCCCGCAGGGTGAGCACCACAGCCAGCAGCAGGGCGATGACGAGCAGGGCCTGTCCCACCTGTTCCTGGTCGGCGACGAGGTAGCGCGTGCATACCCGTACCGGGGCCTCGAGATACAGCCAGCCGAGCACGGCGAGCTTGGCGACGAGTTCGCTCCACACGACGCCGCGCCCGATCATGCCCAGCGGTCGCCAGCTGAGTGCCAGCGGCAGACCGGCGAGCAGCGGCAGCGTGGTGAACTTCAGCAGCTCCGCCCAGCCGGATTCCAGGGCGAGGTCGAGGCTGCGCGGCAGCATCCAGTAGCCCAGTGTGAGCAGCGCCAGCAGCAGGCCGCTGAGGCCGTAGGCATTGCAGTCGGCCAGGCGCGCACGCCAGCGGTCGGGCACGAAACCGGCCAGCAGGATGCCGGCCAGTACCAGCAGCGGGATCTGCAGCAGCATGTGGCCCGCCATGCCCGACTCCAGCAGTGCGCGCATCCACGGCGGGGCGAGGATCACGATCAGCGCAATGCCGGCCAGACCGGACCGCGTTGCGTGTCTCATGAGGCCTCACCCAGCCAGCGGCGTACCCCCTCGACGTCATCGAGATCCCGGATCGCTACCAGCCGTCCCTCGCGGTCGACCAGGTGCAGTGCGGCGTTGTGCTCGAAACCGCCGCGCCCGTCCGGGATCACCACCACGCCGAACCGCTCGAGCAGGAGTTCCAGGTCCGCCTCGTTCAGGGGGCGCGTCACCCGCCAGCCCTCACCGGCACGAAACCACTCGGCATAGGCCGCCAGACGCGCCGGCGTATCGTTGGCCGGGTCGAAGCTGATGCTCAGCAGCAGCACGTCCCCGCCCGGACCTCCGGCCGGCAGGGCGCGCTGCAATTGCTGCAGGGCATCGCCCAGGGCCAGGCACACCGTGGGGCAGCGCGTGTAGATGAAGTTGATCACCAGGGCCTGCCCCTGGAGTTCGGTCAGGGAGAAACGGTCGCCGTGCTGGTCCTGCAGGATGACATCCGGCACCGGACGAGCCGCGTCGGTGACGGCCACCCGCCGGGCGCCTTCGCTGGTCAGTGCCCGCAGGCCGTCCGTGGCCTGGTAGAGCACGGTGCTACCCAGGCTGGCGATCAGCAGCAGGGACAGCAGGGTGCGCATCAGCGGGCGGCGCGGGGCCGCAGGCCGGTGAGGAAGCGCAGCAGGAACACGGCCATGGCCGCGACCACCAGGATGGCAAAGGCCGAGGCGATCTGGTCATAGGCCACCCATTGCGGGGCGTGGTCGGCGTAGCGGCGCGGCACGCTCTGGTTGCCGCTGTAGAGAAAGCTCATGACAAAGCCCAGGGCACCGATCATGTAGGCCCAGAAGGCGGCGCGGTCCAGCAGCCCGTCGTGCCGATTGGCTGCGCGCAGGTGATACATGAAACCGAGGACCATCGCGGCCACGCCCAGCAGCAGGTAGAAGTGGAAGTGACCGGGCACCCACAGGGTGTTGTGCATCACGGTGTTCACCGGGATGACGGCGTCGATGATGGCGGGGATGACGCCGGCCGCCCAGCCGAACACGGACAGGAACAGCAGGCTGGCGGCGGTGTTCCACTGGATGCCGGAACGGTGCACCAGCAGCAGGGCGCCATAGGCGGTGACGACCAGCACCGGCAGGCCGCTGGTGTAGGAGATGATCTGACCCATGGCCAGCATCCAGGTCGGCATGGCGAAGTCCATCAGCAGATGATGCGGATAGACGATGATGACCATGATGGTGGAGGCGGTCCAGGCGGCGAGGAACACGCGATTCACCTTCCACGGCCGTTTGGTGTACACGGGAAGTATCTCGTAGACGCCGATCACCGCCATGTAGATGGTGGCGTTGATGAAGACGTGGCCGAAGAAATAGATCAGGTTCTTCGCCAGCAGGGGGTCGATGTCGAAGGCCGGCACATAGAGATTCACGAGCGTCATCACCAGGATGGCGGCACCGGCGGTAATGCCCAGGATGTTGACGATGAGGACCATGGTGCTGGCCACCACCGCGGCCGGCGGCGGTTCGCTGCTGTCGCCACCAAAGAGCTGCGGCCAGCCCAGCGCGCGCGGGAGGCTGCCGTAGCGCTGGATGATGGC
>JAJLKJ010000115.1:0-9551 GCA_033839185.1 Gammaproteobacteria bacterium | reverse complement strand
CCGGGGCGGCCTCGCGCAGCAGGGATTCCAGCACGGGGGCCGAGCGCGGGCGGGCGAAGTAAAAGCCCTGCGCCAGCTCGCAGCCCGCCTCCCTGAGGAGTTCCGCCTGCCGGCGGGTCTCCACCCCCTCGGCAATCACCCCCAGGCCCAGCGCTTCCGCCATGGAGAGCATGGTACTGACCAGCAGCCCGTAGGTGTCGTCCTCCCCCAGCCGCGAGACGAAGCTGCGGTCGATCTTGAGGGCATCGATGTTGAGGCTTGCCAGGTACTCCAGCGTCGAATAGCCGGTGCCGAAATCGTCCAGGTAGATGCGAAAGCCGTGCTCACGCAACTCGCTCAGCAGCTCGTTGGCCCGCCCGGGATCGGCCAGCAGGCTGGTCTCGGTGATCTCCAGGGCGATACCGGCGGCCGTCTCCCGCGACTGCCTCGCGAGTTCGCGCATCTGCTGCACGAAGGCCGGGCTGTCGAGCTGGCGGGCCGACACGTTCACGGCGATCTGCAGCCCGAAAAGCCCCGCACCGCGCCATGCCTGGGCCTGCCGCCAGGCCTGTTCCACGGTCCACAAACCGATCTCGCCGATCAGCCCGCTCTCCTCGGCGACGGGGATGAAGCGCCCGGGGGAGACATCGCCCAGTGTCGGCGAGCGCCAGCGCAGCAGGGCCTCGGCACCCCGCAACAGGCCGGTCTGCAGCTCCACCACCGGCTGATAATAGAGCTCGAAACCCTGGTCGCGCATGGCATCGCGTAATGCCTGCTCCAATAGCAGGCGCTCGGCGTAGGCGCGATCCTCCTCCGCCGAATAAAAATGCACGACGTCATGACTGGTGTGCCGGGGGGTGTTGACCGTGAGCATGGCCGCACGAATCAGCTCATCCGCCGTCGTTGCATCCTGTGGACAGGAGGCAACCCCTGCACTGGCGCGGACCTCCAGCGTTTCATCGCTGAGCGACAGCTTGAGCGGGAACACGCCCATGACCTCCCGGGCCAGGACATAGAGCTGATCCAGATCACCCAGCTCGGGGGCCATGATGGCGAACTCATGACTGCCCAGCCGGGCAAGCGTGTCGCCGGGGCGCAGCCGCTCGCCCAGGGTGTTCGTCACGGCACGCAGCACCTCGTCGCCGGCCCCGTGGCCATGCAGGTCATTGATGCGGCGAAATCCCTGCACATTGATCACGATCAAACCGATCGAATCACCGGTTCGGCGGTGGGCAATGGCCTGATCGATGCGGTCACGCAGATAGCTCTCATTGGGCAGATGGGTCACCGGGTCATGCCGGGCAAGGTAGTCCAGGCGCTGCGCCTTGCCGATGATGTCCAGCCCCAGCCCGACGTCGTTCGACATCTCGTCCAGCAGGCGCAGCTCGGCATCATCGAAGGCAGACCGGTCGCGCGAGAGCAGCACCATCACGGCCGAGAGCCGGTCCTCGGCACTGACGGGAAAGGCCGCCAGGGCGCGGAAACCGCAACTCGCCGCCCAGGTGCACCAGGTGTCGCAGAGTGCCTCATCCGACAGGTCTGTGGCCACGAAGGCGCGCCGTTCCCTGATGAGCCGCGTCAGCGCCGAATCGGCCCGGTGCACCATGCGCGCCCGCATGGCGCGACCCAGCCAGCCACGATCGTCACCGGCCTGCGCCACCGTGGCAAAGCCGCGGCCATCGGCCTCGGGCACCGCCAGCCAGGCAAAGTCGAGACCACCCAGTTCCACGCAGATGCGACAGGCCTCCCCGGCCAGTTCGTCACGCTCGCGTATGCGCACGATGCTGCCGTTGATGGCGCTCAACATCCGATAACCGCGATTGATGCGAGCGAGGTCCTCCTGGTGCTGCTGAAGCGTCTGGTTCTGGCTGAAGAGGGTCTGGCCGTAGCGGTAGACCAGCAGGGACAGCAGGGCGGCGGTGATGGCGACATAAAACCAGCCCTTCAGCGTCTGCAGCTCGGTGAGCATGCGCGCATCGGTGGCAACCGCCCCGACCAGACGGTCGGAAAAGAGTATCCACAGACCACCGATGATGGCGTAGAACAGGCCGATCCAGAGGGCGGCAACGGCCGGCGTCAGGGGCTGGGAGTGTACGCGCCGTCGGTCTACGAGCGGTAGTTTCATGCCAGACCAGATCGTTCCATACAGGGCAACACTACCGAGCTTAGCAGTTCGACGACAAGACCAAGCAACCGACTGGGATTTGACCCGATGAAACGCCCGGAGGCTGGCTCGAATGAAGCGATCAGGATTCAGCGGGGGCCCATGGTTCTTGCCTGCCTGGACCGGGCGCTATAACATGCATCTTCAGTATATCTTATTAGATCCACCCACCTGACCTGCAAGGAGATCATCATGAAATTGTCATCTCTGACCGCCCTGGCCCTGCTGCTGGCGTTCTGCAGCGGCCTTGCCCTGGCCGAGGGCAATCCCGCTGCCGGCGAGAAGGTCTACCAGAAGACCTGTACGGCCTGTCATGCTGCCGGCGTGGCCGGCGCACCGAAAGTCGGTGACAAGGACGCCTGGGCCGCTCGTATCAACAAGGGCATGGATACCCTGGTGAAGCACGCGATAGAGGGCTTTACGGGCGACAAGGGAGTGATGCCGGCCAAGGGAGGGTTCAGCAACCTGAGCGATCAGGAAGTGGCCGATGCCGTGTCGTACATGGTCGGAAAATCGCGTTAAGGCTCGACTCCCGGAGGCGCTGCCTCCGGGACCTGTATTACCTGGCCTGGCTCACGGTTTCCTGCCGGAACCTTCACGCCGGTCCCGCTGGCGCAGATCGGCCAGCTTCTCACGGATCCTGATCTCCAGCCCCCGCTCCACCGGCTCGTAAAAGCGCAGGTCGCCCAGCGCTTCCGGCAGATAGCGTTCGCCGGCGGCATAGCCGTCTGCCTCGTCGTGGGCATATCTGTAGCCCTCGCCGTGCCCGAGTTCCTTCATGAGTTTCGTCGGCGCGTTGCGGATGTGCATGGGCACCTCCAGGCTGCCCGATTCGCGGGCCACGCTCATGGCCTGGTTGTAGGCCTTGTATACGGCATTGCTCTTGGGCGCGACGGCGAGATAGACGACGGCCTGCGCGAGCGTGAGCTCGCCCTCGGGGCTGCCCAGGCGCTCGTAGGTATCCCAGGCATCGAGCGCAAGTGACAGCCCGCGGGGGTCGGCGTTGCCGATGTCCTCGCTGGCCATGCGCACCACGCGCCGGGCGATGTACACCGGGTCGCAGCCGCCATCCAGCATGCGGCAGAACCAGTAGAGCGCCGCATCCGGGTCGGAGCCGCGCACCGACTTGTGCAGGGCCGAGATCTGGTCGTAGAAGTAGTCGCCGCCCTTGTCGAATCGGCGCAGGCTCTGGCTGGTCACCTCGACGATGGTGTCGGTGCCGATCTGCCCTGCCCCGTCCGTGCCTGGCTCGGCGAGATCCGCGGCGATCTCCAGCAGGTTGAGTGCGCGCCGGGCATCGCCGTCCGCGGCCTTCGCCAGCAGCTCGCGCGCGGCCGGGTCGATGGTCAGCTCGCGATCGCCCAGACCCTGCTCGCTGTCGGTCAGGGCGCGATCGATGATGCGCGCGATGTCCTCCTCGGTGAGCGACTTGAGGACGTAGGTGCGCACACGAGAGAGCAGCGCGTTGTTCAGTTCGAAGGAGGGGTTTTCGGTGGTAGCACCGATGAAGAAGATGGTGCCGTCCTCTATATGCGGCAGGAAGGCATCCTGCTGCGACTTGTTGAAGCGATGCACCTCGTCGACGAAGAGCACGGTGCGCCGCCCCTGCTGGTCGCGTGCCAGGCGCGCCTGCTCGATGGCGGCACGGATGTCCTTCACGCCCGAGAGCACGGCGGAGAGCGAGAGGAACTGTGCGCCGCAGTAATTGGCGATGAGCTTGGCCAGCGTGGTCTTGCCTGTGCCCGGCGGGCCCCAGAAGACCATCGAGTGCAGGCGGTCCTCCTCGATCGCCTTGCGCAGCGGCTTGCCGGGGGCCAGCAGATGGCCCTGTCCGGCGTAATCGTCCAGGTGCCGCGGCCGCATGCGATCGGCCAGCGGCTTGAAGTCGTTGCCATCCTGTGCAAACAGGTCCATTCCGAGCCTGTCCCTATTCCCCGCGGATCACGTCCACACCGGGCGGCGCCTCGAAACGGAAGTCGGCCGAGGAGATCTGCTCGTTCACCCGCATGTTGGAAAACCGAATCACCGTGCGCTGACCGAACTGGTCGAACAGCACCATCTGCTTCAGCCCCTCGCTGTCCAGGCCGAAGCGGATGCGGTGAAAGTCGGTGTCCTTCATCTTCGGCACGATCTCCACCCAGTCCATGTCGCCATCGGTGGACTCCTCGATGATGGTGAAGTCCTCGCCCAATGGACGGCTCTCGCTGAGCAGCACGATGGGTGTGGAGCCCAGGGCCTCACCCATGCCGCGGACACTCGCCTGCGCCAGCTCCCGGTCGTAGATCCAGACGAACTGGCCATCGGCCACGATCGTCTGGCTGAAGGGGGTTTCATAATCCCAGCGGAAACGTCCGGGGCGCAGCAGCTTCATGCGTCCGGCCGCCTCCTGCACGATGACGTCGTCCTCGTCGGTCACCGTCTGGGTGAAATCCGCCTTCAGGGTGACGACATTCTGAAAGAAGAAATCGAGACGCTCCTCGCCACGTCCCGCCCAGACGGACTGGGCGGCAAGCAGCAGGAGCAGCAAGAGGATTTGAACCAGTGGTTTCATCATCATCCTTTCGGCGGCGCAGGCGCCAGCACTTCACGTTGACCGTTGGATTGCAGGGGGCCCACCACGCCGGCCGCCTCCATGTCTTCCACCATGCGCGCGGCGCGGTTGTAGCCGACCTTGAGTCGTCGCTGCACGTAGGAGATGGAGGCCTTGCGCGACTCGGTGACGATGGCCACCGCCTGGTCGTAGAGCGGATCGCTCTCGGCGTCGCCCTCGATGGGCTCGAGGCCCGGCACGCCATCGCCGCCCCCCAGCGGTTCCTGTAGGACTTCCTCGATGTAATTCGGTTCGCCGCAGCCACGCAGGTAGTCCACCACCTTGTGCACCTCCTGGTCGGAGACGAAGGCCCCGTGCACACGCACCGGGTGCGCCGTGCCCGGCGGCAGGTACAGCATGTCGCCGTGCCCCAGCAGCTGCTCGGCGCCCATCTGGTCGAGGATGGTGCGCGAGTCCACGCGCGAGGACACCTGGAAGGCGACGCGGGTCGGGATGTTGGCCTTGATGAGGCCGGTGATCACGTCCACCGACGGACGCTGCGTGGCGAGGATGAGATGGATCCCGGCGGCACGCGCCTTCTGCGCGAGCCGCGCGATGAGTTCCTCCACCTTCTTGCCCACCACCATCATCATGTCGGCGAACTCGTCCACCACGATGACGATGAACGGCAGGGTCTCGAGCTCCGGCGGGCCCGCCTCGGGATCGAAGGCGCGTGCCGCATCCCACAGCGGGTCGCGGATCGGCTCGCCCTTCTCCCGGGCGTCCTTCACCTTGCGGTTGTAGCCGGTGATGTTGCGCACGCCGAGCGCCGACATCAGCTTGTAGCGGCGCTCCATCTCGGCCACGCACCAGCGCAGGCCGTTGGCAGCCTCCTTCATGTCGGTGACCACGGGCGCCAGCAGGTGCGGAATACCTTCGTATACCGACAGCTCGAGCATCTTGGGGTCGATCAGGATCAAGCGGACCTGCTCCGGTGTGGCCTTGTAGAGCAGGCTAAGCAGCATGGCATTAACCGCAACTGACTTGCCCGAACCGGTGGTGCCCGCCACCAGCAGGTGCGGCATCTTGGCCAGATCGGCCACCGTGGCGGCCCCGCTGATGTCCTTGCCCAGCGCCAGGGTGAGTGCCGAGGCCGACTTGTCGTAGGCCGCCGACTCCAGGATCTCGCCCAGGGTGACGATCTCGCGGTTCTCGTTGGGGATCTCCAGCCCCACGGTGGGCTTGCCCGGGATCACCTCGACGATGCGTACGCTCACCACGGACAGGGCGCGCGCCAGGTCCTTCACCAGGTTGGTGATCTTGTTCACCTTGAGCCCCGGCGCCGGCTGCAGCTCGAAGCGCGTAATCACCGGCCCGGGATGCACGGCCACCACCTCCACCTCGATGCCGAAGTCCCTGAGCTTGAGCTCCACCTGGCGGGACATGGCCGCCAGGGCCTCCTCGGAATAGTTGCCGCGGCGCTCGGGCGCGGGGTCCAGCAGGGCGAAGGGGGGCAGGCTGCCCTCCCCGCCCTTGGCCTCGAACAGCTGGATCTGTTTTTCCTTTTCCACCCGCACGCTGGGCTCGGGCTTGGTGATGACCGGCTCGATGCGCGGCTTCTTGCGCTCGGCCTTCTTCACCTTCTCCTTGAGGAAGCTTTCCTCGCGCTCCTGGCGCACCTGCCGTGCCGCACGCCGCTCGCGCAGGTCGCTGATGCGCCCCTGCACCCAGGCCACCGCATCCAGGGTGAAGCGCCCGGTGAGGTCCATCACCGCCAGCCAGGAGATGCCGGTGAAGAGGGTGAGGCCGAAGAGGAGCAGGGCAAGCAGGATGACCGTGGTGCCGACGAGGCTCAGCACGCCCTCCATGCCGAGGCCGACGACGTCGCCGAGGATGCCGCCGGCGAACATGGGCAGGCTGCCCGGGGCGAAATGCAGGGCCGCCAGTCCGCAGCCGGCGGCCAGGGTGACCAGAAAGCCGGCCCAGCGCAGGCCAAGGGTGCGCAGGTCCAGGCTGCCGTCCTCGTTGCGCCCGCGGTAGACCAGCAGGCCGCTGTAGGCCACCATCACCGGGGCGAGGAAGGCCAGGTAGCCGAACAGGGAGAACAGCACGTCGGCGAACCAGGCCCCGGCCACACCGCCGAGATTGGCGGCATCGGCACGCCCGGTCCCGGTATGCGACCAGCCGGGGTCGGCCGGGTCGTAGCTCAGCAGCGCGATCGCCAGGTAGAGCCCCGCCGCGACCAGCACGACCAGCGCCCCCTCGCGCAGGCCGTGGCCCACGTGCACGCGCAGCGGACGGCGCTCCGACTTCTTGGAAGTGGCTTGTGCCAAAGTAATATTCGCTCTTAACTAGTTCTTGTAATGGCTTGATTATACGCGGGATAGTTCCTCGCGAACACCCGGGTGCACATAGGCGCCATCGCGCACGTTCACGCCCGTGGCAAGCGCCGCGTCGCGCTCCCAGTCCGCTGCCGCCAGACGCAGCACATAGGGTACCAGAACCGCCGACAGGGCCTGCGACGAAGTGCGCGGAACCGCCCCCGGCATGTTGGTGACGGTAAAGTGCAGCACCCCCTCCTCCACGTAGGCTCCTTCCTCATAGGTGGTGGGCCGGGTGGTCTCGGCACAACCCCCCTGGTCCACCGAGACGTCTGCCAGCACACTGCCCTGCGGCATGGCCCGCACCATCTCGCGGGTGATCACCCGCGGGGCATGCCGCCCGGGCACCAGCACGGCGCCCACGGCCAGATCCGCGCCGCGCAGGGCCTCGGCGACATCGTCGCCAAAGGCCTGCAGCCCGGTGACATTGGCCCCGATGGCGCGGGCCGCCTCCAGCCGGTCACGGCGCTTGTCGAAGACCGTCACGCGGGCCCCCATGCCGGCAGCGAGCCGGGCCGACGTCAGGCCCACATGTCCCGCACCCACCACGACCACGTGGCCGCGCGTGGTCCCCGCCACGCCCCCCAGCAGCACACCGCGCCCGCCCTGCGGCTGCAGCAGCAACTGCGCTCCCATCTGCACGGCGATGCGCCCGGCGATGTCGCTCATGGGCGCCAGCAACGGCAGCCCCCCGTCCTCCTCCAGGGTCTCGAAGGCCACGGCGGTGAGGCCAATCTCCCGCAGGCGCTCGCCCAGTGCCGGCGCCGCCGCCAGGTGCAGGAAACAAAACAGGCGGTGATGGGGTCGTAACAGGGCGAGATCGGCCTCCACCGGCTCCTTGACCTTCACGATCAGTTCACCCTGGGCATACAGACTGGCCGCATCCGGCAGCACGGTCACCCCCGCGGCCTGGTAGTCGGCATCGGCATACCCTGCGGGTATCCCGGCGCCGGACTCGATGAAGACCTCGTGGCCGGCCGCGATCAGCGCGCCGCAGGCCGCCGGGATCAGGGCCACGCGACCCTCGGCCGGCTTGATCTCGCGGGGAATGGCTATGTGCATCCGGGGCTCCTTCACAGGTTGGGGCTGTGGGTTCTGCGCTTTACGCCCTGACGGGCATCCCCTACCATAGCGGGCGTTCCGTCGCGACGCAGCGATTATCTAGCGCCTTGTTTTATAAATAAAATTGCGGAGAAAAGATACATGAGCGAAGCCAGGCATTGCCGCCTCCTGATCCTCGGCTCCGGCCCCGCGGGCTACACGGCCGCCGTCTACGCCGCCCGCGCCAACCTCAAGCCCGTACTGGTCACCGGTCTCGAACAGGGCGGTCAGCTCATGACCACCACCGATGTCGACAACTGGCCCGGCGACAACGACGGCATCATGGGGCCCGAGCTGATGGAGCGCATGCGCAAGCACGCCGAGCGCTTCGACACCGAGATCGTCTTCGACCACATCCACACGGCAAGGCTCACCGAGAAACCCTTCACCCTGATCGGGGACCAGGCCACCTATACCTGCGACGCACTCATCATCGCCACCGGCGCCTCGGCCATGTACCTGGGCCTCGAGTCCGAGGAGGCCTTCAAGGGCAAGGGCGTTTCCGCCTGCGCCACCTGCGACGGCTTCTTCTACCGCAACCAGAAGGTCGCCGTCATTGGCGGCGGCAACACCGCCGTGGAAGAGGCGCTGTACCTGTCGAATATCGCCGCCGAGGTGACCCTGGTCCATCGACGCGACAAGCTGCGCTCGGAGAAGATCCTGCAGGACCACCTGTTCGAGAAGGAGAAGAACGGCAACGTCACCATCCTCTGGGACAGCGTGCTCGACGAGGTGCTGGGTGACAACAGCGGCGTCACCGGCATGCGCGTGAAGAACGTGAAGACCGACGAGACCCGGGACATCGATCTGCAGGGCGTGTTCGTCGCCATCGGCCACAAACCCAACACCCAGCTGTTCGAGGGACAGCTCGACATGGCCGGCGGCTATCTCAAGGTGAAGAGCGGCACCGAGGGCAATGCCACCCAGACCAGCATCCCGGGTGTATTCGCCGCCGGCGACGTGATGGATCACGTCTATCGCCAGGCCATCACCTCGGCCGGCACAGGCTGCATGGCCGCGCTGGACGCCGAACGCTACCTCGACAACCTCGCCGCGAAATAAACCCACGGCCGGAGGCACCGCCTCCGGCCCCTCCCCGCCCTCCCGTCATGGACATCCGCATCGAGACCTCGCTGGAAGGCATCCAGCCGGCGGAATGGGATGCCCTCGGCGGGCATGCCGACCCCTTTCTCTCCCACGCCTTCCTCGGCGCGCTGGAACGTCACGACTGCGTGGGCGAGACCTTCGGCTGGTATCCGCGCCACCTCGTCGTGCGCGACGATGCAGGCCGCCTGGTCGGCGCCATGCCCATGTACCTCAAGACCAACTCCTACGGCGAGCTGGTCTTCGACTGGAGCTGGGCATCGGCCTATGAGCGCAGCGGACGGCGCTACTA
>JAJLKJ010000114.1:0-6336 GCA_033839185.1 Gammaproteobacteria bacterium | reverse complement strand
CTGGTGATCAACCCGAACCGGCGCGTGAACTACAGCCAGATCAACCCGAAGGAGGCGCGCGAGATCTTCATCCGCCACGCCCTGGTGTACGGCGAGTACGAGACGAAGGCGCCCTTCTTTATACACAACCGCCAGCTCATCGAGGACGTGGAAGACCTGGAGGCCCGCTCGCGCCGCCGCGACATCATGGTGGACGAGGAGACCCTCTACGGCTTCTACGACCGGCGCCTGCCGGCCGAGGTGTGCAACGGCCCCAGCTTCGAGGCCTGGCGCAAAGAGGTCGAACGCGACGACCCGCAGGCGCTGTTCTTCACCCGTGACGAGGTGATGCAGCACGCCGCCGCCGACGTGACGGCCGCGCAGTTCCCGGACGTGATCGACCTCGGCGGCCTGCGCGCGCCGGTGAGCTACCACTTCGAGCCGGGCAGCGACGAGGACGGCGTGACCGTGACCCTGCCGGTGGGCGGCCTCAACCAGGTGGACGCCGCGCGCGCCGACTGGCTGGTGCCGGGGCTCATCGAGGAGAAGCTCACCGCGCTGATCCGCGGCCTGCCCAAGGCCCTGCGCCGCCACTTCGTGCCCGCCCCGGACTTCGCCCGCGCCTGCCTGGAGGCCCTGGCGCCGGGCGAGACCCGGCTCACCGAGGCGCTGGCCGCACGCCTGAAACAGATGACCGGCGTGGACGTCCCGCCCGAGGCCTGGGCCGGGGACCAGCTCGAGCCCCACCTGCGTCTGCGCTACCGGGTGGTGGACGCCGGCGGCCAGACACTGGCCACCGGCCGCGACCTCGACGCCCTGCAGGCACGGCTGGCGGGTCGCATCGCCGAGCAGTTCGAGACCCTGCAGACGCAGGCCGGCACCGCCGAGGGCCTGGAGCGCGAAGACCTCACGGCCTGGGACTTCGGCGCACTGCCCGAGACGGTGGAGATCGAGGGCCAGGGCATCCGCATGACGGGCTACCCGGCACTGATCGACCGGAAGGACGCCGTGGCCCTACGCGTGCTCGACAACCCGGAAGAGGCCCGCGAGGCCACCCGGGACGGCATCCTGCGCCTGGCCCGCCTCGCCCTGGCCGAGCAGGAGAAACACCTCGCAAGAAACCTGCCGGGCATCGACCGGCTCTGCCTGCAATTCGCCACCGTGGGCAACTGCCAGGACCTGAAGGAGGACATCCTGCGCGCCGCCTTCACCCAGGCCCTGTTCGCCGACGGCTGGCCCAGCGACGCGACGGGCTTTGCCGCCGCGCTCGAGGCCGGGCGCGGCGAGCTCTTCGCCACGGCCGAGACGCTCTGCGGCCTGCTGGCCACGGCGCTGGCCGAGTTCAACCCGATCCGCCAGCGCATCAAGAAGAACCTGCCCTTCACCTGGATCGAGGCCGTGGCCGACATCCGGGACCAGCTCGACCACCTCATATACCCGGGCTTCGTGACCGCCACGCCCGTCCAGCGCCTGCGCCAGCTGCCGCGTTACCTCAAGGCCATCAGCCGCCGCCTGGACCGGCTGGAGGCCCAGCCCGACAAGGACAGGCACCTGCGCATCGACATCGAGCCGCTGTGGGAGGACTGCAAGCGCCGGCTGGCGGCCACCCGCGAACCGGACGCGGCGCTGCTGGATTACCGCTGGCAGATCGAGGAGCTGCGGGTGTCGCTGTTCGCCCAGGAGCTCGGCACCGAGCGGCCGGTATCGGTGCAGCGGCTGGAGAAACAGCGCAAGGCGCTGTAGCGGCCCGGCTGGACATCGCCCGCGGATTTGGGGGAATATCGGCAGGACTAGCGGGCCGCGTATTCCAAAGAGCCCGCCGGATACAACAATAAAACCAGGATGACCGGCCGGGACAGGCCGGCTGCCATAAGGATGACAACATGTCTTCGTCACTGCGTCGCCACCGGGCCGCGCTGCGCGCCCCTGCGCTGCTGCTGATTCTCCTGCTCGCCATCGCGAGCGGCCCGCTCCCCGCTGCCGGGGAGCCCGTGCGCCTGGCCATCCAGCCCATCCAGACGGCGGAGACCACGGCCGACTTCTACCGGCCGCTGATCGAGTACCTGCGCGCACAGACCGGCCTGCCGATCGAGCTGGCCACCACCAGCAACTTCCTCACCTACTGGACGCAGATGAAGCGCGGCGACTACGACCTGGTGCTGGATGCCGCGCACTTCACCGACTACCGCATCCGCGAACTGGGCTACGTGCCGCTGGCCAAGATGCCGGGCGAGGTGAGCTACAGCCTCGTCACCCACCCGGACACCTTCATCTTCGAGCCCGCCGAGCTCACCGGCAAACCGGTCGCCTCGCTGGCCTCGCCCAGCCTCGGCATGGTGCGCATGCTGGATCTGTTCCCCAACCCGCTGCGTCAGCCGCGCATCCTCGAGGCCGCCACCACCGAGGCCATCATCGAGATGATCGAGTCGGGCAAGGCCGTGGCGGGCATCATCCCCACACCCCTGCTCAACACCTACACCCAGTTCAACGTGGTGCTGACCACCGAGCCGGCCCCGCACGTGACCTTCTCCGCCTCGCCAGAACTGCCGGCGGAGACACGCGCCGGCCTGCAGCGCGCCCTGCTGGAGGCCGGCAACACGGCCGAGGGCCAGGCCATGCTCGAGGCCATCGGCTTCACCGCGCTGGAGCGCCCCGAGACGAGGCTGTACTCCGGCTATGCCGAACTGCTGGAGGGTGTGTGGGGGTACTGACCCCCGGATGACGACATGCCGGGCAGGGCCCGGACGGTTCTCCTCCGCCAGGACATCTCGTCGGTGCGCCTGGCCATTGCCCGCCCGGACGGGGGCACGCCGCGACCCTGGCGCCGCGGCATTTTTTTGCCCGGCCGTCCTGCCCTGCCCGACGGGTTTTGGTATATGGTTAGAGAGAGCGCGCAGCGACGACGGCCCGAGCGATCGCCGCTGCGGGCGAGAGGACATAATCAAAACAAACGCCAGACACGGCGAGGCCGAGACACGATGAGACTCTATTACCAGCGCAACTGCACCGCTTCGGATGCCGTACGCATCGCCCTCAATCTCAAGGGCATCCGCTACGACCTGGTGGACATCGACGACACCGACGAGGACATCTCCTCCCTGCCGCTGATCAAGGACCTGCGCGTCTCGCCCGTGCTCTACGACGACCTGCGCATGCAGGTGGAATCCCTGGCCATCATCGAATACCTGGACGAGACCTACCCCGACGTGATGCTGCTGCCGGGCACGGCCCGCGACCGCGTGCGCGTGCGCTCCATCGCCCAGCTCATCATCAGCGACATCCATCCGCTGCTGAGCCCGCGCGTGCACAACCACCTGAAGAATGAACAGGCGGGCTTCGACTGCGCGGCCTGGTCCAACCACTGGGTGAAACTCGGCTTCAGCGCCATCGAGGAGCTGCTGGCCGACAACCCGGCCACCGGCCAGTTCTGCCTGGGCAACACGCCGACCATGGCCGACGCCTGCCTCGCCCCGCAGGTATGGCACGCACAGAAGACCACGCTGGAACTCGACGACTACCCGGCGGTGAAACGCGTGTACGAGAACTGCCTCAAGCTCGCCGCCTTCGAGAACGTGGCGCTGGAACTGCGCTGACATCCCCACCTTGTATGTAAACGACACCGGGGCCCGCATGGGCCCCGGTGTCGTTTCAGGCCTGCCCCTTCGCGCGCGGCAGCAAGAGGCGGCGCAGGGTGCGCCATTCGTAACAGGCCAGCCCTATGATGATGAGTGCGGTGCCCGCCACCACGCCGGCGCGCAGCACCTCGCCGTTGAGCAGCACCCCGAGCCACAGCGCGAGCACCGGCGTCATCAGCGTGATCAGCGCGACCCGGCTCGCCTCGATGCTGCGCAGCAGGAAGAAGTACATGGTGAAGCCCACCACCGAGCCGAACAGCGCGAGGTAGAGTATCGAGCCCGTCGTGCGCAGGGGCAGCGATGCCGGCAGCCCCTCGCCGAACAGCAGCCAGGCGGACAGGTACAGCGGCGCGGCCAGCAGCAGACCGCCGACCACCACGCTCAGGCCATCCAGCCCCGCACCGATACGCTTCACCCACACCGCGCTCAGTGACTGCAGGAACACCGAGCACAGCACGGCGACCAGGCCGATGACGGTGCCGGCATCCACGGTCAGCCCGCTGCCGAAGATGACCGCCAGCCCGCCCAGGCCGAGCAGCATGCCGACGATGCGCATGGGCGTGAACACCGACTCGCCCAGCCACAACGCGGCCAGCATGCCCGTGACGATTGGCGACAGGCCGAACAGCACCGAGATCCAGCCCGAGGGGATGAACTGTGCACCGAAGTACACGCACATCATCGCGCCGAAGATGCCGATGATGGCGGCCAGGTAGGTGAGCACCGCCTCGCGATGCCAGGGCAGCGGCACGCGCGCCATGCGCAGCAGCACCGCGGCGATCATCGCTCCCAGCACCATGCGGGCGGCGACGCCGAACAGAAACCCGGCGCCATCCCCGCTCCACTGGATGGCCAGCGGCGTGGTGGACCAGATGATGACGACCCCGACATACGCGGCGGGTACGGACATGGTCATACACTCCCTGATGAGACGAGACGGGAAACGCGACCAGACGAAAAAGGCCGCGAATCTCGCGACTCGCGGCCTTTGAAAACGTTCTGCTTGTAGCCCTGTTACATCATTCCGTTTTCGCCTGCGCACGAGCCCCGGCCAGCTGCATCAGATGCAGCCAGCGGCAGCGGCGGGCGACCATGGCGGGGGAATGAATCATGACTGCATTGTTGCCCGCGCACGGAGAAGGCGTCAACCGTCTTTTGTGTCGCCCTCCACATCCCGGTAACAGGCCGGCGTGAAGCGCGGCGTGCACAGGGCGTGAAAGACGAGGTCGCCGGCACCGGTGTTCTCGATGCACTGCGCGACACCGGGCGGGATCAGCACCACGTCGCCGGCGGTGACGGTCGCCGGCGGCAGGTCGCCAACCGTCACCCGGCCCTCGCCCGCCACGATCAGGTAACGTTCGGTCACGCCGTCGAGCACGTGCCGGCGCGTGCGCCGCCCCGGCGCCAGGCGCGCGCGGGCGATGGAGAGCGCGGGGTCGTCCTCGCGGTTGCTGACCTCAAGGATATGGCAGCCCTCGCGGAACCAGTATTCGTCGGCCTCGCAGGGGTGGATGATCTCGGGCTTCATGGGCGCGCGACTCAGGGCAGGATCGGACCCGCACTATAACCCCCGCGCCGCGGCGGTTCATGTCGACGCCCCCTGCCTCTATAATCAGGCACCGCGAGACGTCTCATAACCGCACGCATTCCAAGGAGAACCCCATGGCCCGCACCCCCTCCACCATGCTCGAACTCGGCACCCCGGCACCCAGCTTCGCCCTGCCCGAACCACTCACCGGCAACACCGTCTCGCTGCACGACTTCGACGACAGGCCCGCGCTGCTGGTCGCCTTCGTCTGCAACCACTGCCCCTACGTGATCCACATCCGCGACCAGTTCATCGACTTCGCGCGCGAATACGCCGACCGTGGCCTGCAGGTCGTCGCCATCAGCAGCAACGACGTGGCCAACTACCCGGACGACAGCCCGGAGAAGATGGCCGAACTCGCCCGCCAGACGAAGATGCCCTTCCCCTATCTCTACGACGAGAGCCAGTCCGCCGCCAAGGCCTACCAGGCCGCCTGCACGCCGGACTTCTTCCTCTTCGACGCCGACCGCAAGCTCGTCTACCGCGGCCAGTTCGACGCCTCGCGCCCGAAGAACGACGAACCCGTCACCGGCCAGGATATGCGCAACGCCGTCGACGCCCTGCTCGACGGCCAGCCCATGCCCGAAGACCAGGTGCCGAGCCTGGGCTGCAACATCAAGTGGAAGCCGGGCAACGAGCCGGAATATTACGGCTGAGGCGATAGGCGCAGGAGTCTCCGCAAGGCGCGATCAGGCACGGCGGCTTCGCCCGACATCGGCATCGCGGCTTGCGCCGCACCTACCTGGAATACGGACTCCCGTAGGGGCGCCGCAAGGCGCGATCAGCCACGGCAGCTTCGTCCGACACCGGCATCGCGGCTTGCGCAGCTCCTACCAGCAACACGGACGTTCGTAGGAGCGCCGCAAGGCGCGATCAGGCGCGTCAGTACGCGAACAGCGCCAGCAGCACGCCGCCCAGCAGCAGCCGGTAGATGACGAAGGGCAGCATGCCCATGCGTTCGAGCAGCTTGAGGAAGAAGTGGATGCAGAAGAAGGCGCTCACGGCCGAGAGCACGGCGCCGGCGACGAGCACGTCCCAGGCCACGGGGGTGGACTGCTGCACGAGCTTGACGGTCTCCAGGCCGCCGGCGGCGAGGATGATGGGGATGGAGAGCAGGAAGGAGAAGCGCGCGGC
>JAJLKJ010000113.1:0-5402 GCA_033839185.1 Gammaproteobacteria bacterium | reverse complement strand
GCCTTTTCCGGCAGCCGGTTGAGGCGATACAACATGGTCTCGGTCAGGTGGGCGAAGACGTCCACCAGCACCATGCCCGGATCGCCGGGCGACCGGTCGCTCCACTCGGGGCAACGCTGGTCGATGACATGCAGTGCATCGGCGACCAACTGCTCGAAATCGCGATCGTCGAGATTGGGCGAACGCAGCGGCATCAGATCTCTCCCTGTTCCAGCATGACAGTCACGGTCAAGGCATCCTGCTGCAGCGTGCGGCGCACGCGATATGACAGCCAGACATCCATACGATGCGACTCCTCGAGGTTGGCCGTCGCATCCACATCCAGCACATCCACACGCGGCTCCCATCGTTCGATTGCACGTCGCACGTAGTGGATCGCAAGCCCATGCGTGGTGGCATCGTTCGGTGCGAATGCCAGGCGATACAGCTCGCAGCCATAATCGGGGCGCATCACGCGTTCGCCAGGCCTGGTCGTGATCAGCAACAGCAGGGACTGTCGCACCGAGGCCGCCTCACTCACCATGGCGATCGCGCCGGTACGCGATACCCCGATACCCTGTCCCTCGACAGGGGTATCGAAATCCGGATGCACGAAGCGCCAGGCCCGATAGCGCTCCATCAGCGCCCCTCCTCCACGAGATCCTGGCCACTGCGCCGCACCTTGTATTCGACGGTTCCCGGCGGGGTCCCGTCGGTGAGCCCCGTCACGGTATCCAGGCAGACAGGACGGCCATCGATGCGCAGCAGCGCAGAATAGCCCAGCTTCACCTTCAATGTGGCCGTGCATGGCTTGATGGTCGGACCCACGTTCGGGCAGCCGACGATCGGGCGTCCTTCCGGATCGGTTGCCACGAGCACCCTTCTGCGCTCGATGCTGACCAGATCCTGCGTCGCCACAATCCCCACCAGCCCCGTCTCATGGGCACAGACCAGAACGGCATCTTCCGTCAGCCAACGCATCATGCACTCTCGAAATCGATGGACTTGCCACGAATGGTGATCGCCCGCCCCGGGGCATCGATCTCCAGATCTACCTCGGCGTGCAGTCGCACACCCTGGGAGGACATCTCGATGAAACTCCCGTCACTGTTACCGGCCCGCAGGCGATCCGGTTCGAGCTCCAGGAACTCACCGTTGTCGTTCTTCACTGTGACGCGACGCTGCCCGTCATCGAGCGTCAGGCGCTGCCCGCCCGGTGTCCGGAACAGAAAACGCTCGACCGCACCGGATGCCACGCCGGCCTCATCCGGCGGCGTCACGTCACCGTACAGACCACCCAGCACCACGCCCTGCGCGGGATCGTCATCTGCAAACATCACCAGTACGCGATCACCTGCATCGGGCAGGGCGACAAGGCCCTTGTCCCTGCCTGCCCCCGGGAGCAGCACCTGCAACCAGAGCGAGTCGGTGTCTGCGAAACCTGGCAGGCTCACCCGCACACGGCCGAGACCCTGCGGGTCGTCGACATCGGTGATCAGACCGATGGTCATGCTGCTCTGATTGGGCAGCGTCGTTGACTCGACCACCGATGTATCGATCTCGGTGAGATAGCCGCGACGACGGTCGATTTGATGCCTGACACCGGCGAGCACATAGCGCCCGTTCACGGCAGCCGCCAGTCCGCTCACCTGCACGACCCTTCCGGGATGCAACGCAGGATCGCCCGCGGCCACACCAGTCAGGACCACTTCGTTGGCGTGTCGCCGGTCGAGCTCGGCCTGGGCCAAGGCATCTGCCTGGGCCGTATCCTGCAGGGCACGTCCCGCCAGGCTGCGCACCGGCTCGCCGCCAACGCGCTCCGGTTCGGCGGTGGCTGCAACACGCCGCCCGGAACGGGCGGCCGTGGCATGCCCGGGGCGTGGCGCCGCCTCCCAGGGATCCCAGGCATGGACATCGACGCCACGGCAGGCCCGGTCGGAATTGACCTCGACGCCCGCCTCGAGCAATGAATCGCCGAGCACCAGTTCCTGCGCCGGGTACTCCATCCCCTCGAGCGTCATCAGCCGGAGGACGTCGTCATGCAGATAAAAGTAGTAGCCGCCACGTTCGGCCAGGGTACGGAGCAGTTCCAGATCCGACTGACGATGCTGAACAAGCCAGCGCAGCATCGGCCCGTCGTCCTCGCCTTGCACGGTGATCCCGATATCGGCCACCAGGCTGCCGGCAAGTGCGGCCAGCGTCTGGTCGGCGTGAGCACGCACCGGCTGGCGCTTGCGCAGACGATGCAGACGGTCGTAGCAACGCACACGGAGCTCGCGCCCCCGGTCTGCCCCATATCGATCGTTGATGGCCGTCACCTCACCAGCGAACAGGCGTCGCCTCTCTTGCGTGACGGTCACGATCAGCGTACTGCCGGGCATCAGCGTATCGAGGTCACTCTCCACCGGCAGGTCATAGAAGACCAGCTCGCATTGACTGGGGCGTGACAGCTGTTGCGACACCATGATCTCGCCCAGTGCCTGCTGCCAGGCAGCGGACAGGGCCTGGCCATCCACCGCGACCCCGATCTCCGGCAATGTAACAACCGCATCCATCAATCGGTCTCTGGCTCGATGAAGGAAGGAATTTCCAGCTGCAGCCCGGGCGCGAGCCGAAAGGGACTCTCCAGGCCATTGAACTGCGCGAGGCGTCGCCACAGCGAGGCGTCGCCATAGTAGCGGTAGGCCAGCGTATCGAGCCGGTCGGCCGCCCCCTCGCCCTGGACACCCGAGACCTCGTGCACCTGGATCCCATCGGGTGAGGCGGGCTGGGCACCCTGCTGCGGCCAGTCGCCGACCGACCCGCCCGGATGCATTCCGGGACGTCGGGTTGTCGCCACGTCCGACACGGCGCGCAGCAGCCGCAGCCGCAGCCATGAGCGACGTGGCGCACCGTCGGCAGTGAAGTACTCCAGACGCTCGGCGATTGCCGCGATGACGCCCGGGATGTTCCAGCTCTTCCCCCAGAAGAACCGCACCTGGGGTGGGCGCCCCCTGCCCCCGGACAGGGCAGAGTTCTCAGCCAGGCCCCACAGCGGCCCGGTGAGATCACGCACATCGGCGCTGCGAATGCTGGAGCCGTCCAGCGTTACGTCGAACAGCAGATTGAGCGTCAGCTCTGTCCAGCCGCCGCCTGTCAGCAGCAAGGGATCATCGAGCAGATTCGCGCCGCTCAACAGCCCGCCGGCCGATTCCCGCGGCCTGACTCCGGACTGCCGTCGCAGCTGCACCGACTCCGGATTCAGCAGGCAGCTCACGCGCTGACCAGTCTCCTCGACCAGGAAGGCTACCCTCTCCAAGCCGCCCCCTCCTGCTCACGACGCAGCCGGTTCCGATGGCGTTGCAGCCATCCGCCCCCGTCATGCCCTTCATGCTCGCGCGTTGCCTTCGGCAGGCCTGGCCAGCTCCCGGAACGGTCCTCCGTCTCGGCTGTCTCGTCGGGCAGCCTTGGCCATGGTGGCTGCAGCAGCGCCTCGTCGGCCTCGCTGCGCCCCTCAGCCACTGCATCGGCCCTGTGCGACCTCGGCGGCTGCACCGCGACCGACTCCTGCGACACGGCCTGCCGGCCCCTGTACGATGCCTGTCCCCGCGCATCCGCCGACCCGGCTGAGTGACTCTTTTGCGTCCTCGGGCCGTCCAGTGCCTCGCCACGCCATGTCTTCCGCTCCGGCCTGTCACCGGCGTCGTGACCCGACGCCATGGCATCGACAGGCTTGACGGGCGACCGGGGCAGCGCATCGCGCCTCATCGTCACGGTGGCACCCTTGCGATCCTTCGTGCGCGCCGGGTCATGGGGCGGCGCATGTCGAGCCACGCCCGTCGCTGCCGCCGGGGAAGCATCTGCCTGCGCCCCGCCCACCGAGACCACGACTGCGTCGGCAGCGTCCTGTACAGGCTCCGTTTTGCGCACGATTTGCTGTCGGCGGGCCGGATCGTCCACCGGTGGGAGATCAACCCGCGCCTGGATTCCCTGCACGCCACTACGGACCGGACCGCCCTGACGCGACGCCTCCCTGTCGCGGTCCCGCGCGCCCACTACCCCGGTGACATGCCGTGAAACTGTCCCGGAAGATACGTCGTGATGCCGCAACGGAATGGATGCCACTTCCTCGGTCAGCCCACCGGACTCACCCCGGCGTCGTACCGGTGTCGGCTCCCGGGGAGATGTCGGGCCGAGGTTCGGCTGACGCTCGGCCACGCCATGCAGGGGAGGGCGCCGCAACAACCAGGGGGCACGCCGGCGCACCAGGTCAACCCAGTGGGTGGGCGCCTCGTCTGCCGGCGCCTGCCCAGCGGGGCCCGTGTCCGTGAATGCGGACGTCTCTCCGAGCAGGCGTTGCTCGATCCGCCCCTGCCAGCGGTAGAGGCGCCACTGCCACGCCTGGAGCAGACCCAGTACGCGCGTCACCAACCGTCGTTCGAACTGGCGAAGGCTCGGCCTCATGCCCGCTCGAGGCCTTCATGGGTGATGACCATGGTCTCGATGGCGACCTCGTTCTCGCTTGCATCAAGACTGGCGCCGCGCCAGCTGCATGGCCAGGCGTTGCGCAGGTTCCAGCGCGTCGCCTCTTCCACCCCATTGGGCTTGCGCAGGATGACGGAGATATCCTTGCGCTGAATGTCGCCCTGCGCGATGGCCTTGAGCCAGTCCGTGAGTTCCCTGTTCTCCGTGAGCCCCCACTTCAGTGTGACGTCGCCGTACTTGACCCGCCCGGGCAGCTTGCGTACGGCAGGCCCCGCACCGCCCTCGCGGTATTCGATGGTCTCGATCTCGACGTTCAAGCCACTGACCTCGGTGAAATACCCGGCGTCCTGGTCCTGGATCTTCAGCACGAAGTTATATGCGCGATATGTCTCGTTGATGGCTTCAGCCATGATGTTCTACTCCCTGTCAGCTATGGGCCTCAGGCCTCGGCCTCGGCAGCGGTCACGGTGGCGGTCTCGCCGCTCCACTGTGAGACGCGGAAGATGACGAACTCGGCCGGCTTCACCGGTGCCACACCGATTTCCGTCACCATCTGGCCCGCGTCGATCACCTCGGGCGGATTGGTTTCCGCGTCGCACTTCACGTAAAACGCCTGCTCCGGTGTCGCGCCCATCAAGGCACCGGCACGCCACTGCAGGGTGAGGAAGGCGCGTATATCCCGCTCCACCGTCTTCCAGGTGTTCTCGTCGTTGGGTTCGAACACGGCCCAGCGCGTCCCGTCCTGGATCGACTCACGCAGGGCGAGCATGGTGCGGCGCACGGGGATGTAGCGATACTCGCTGGCCGCCTCGTCGAGGGTGCGCGCACCCCAGATGAGGATGCCGCTGTCGGAGAAGAAACGGATGCAGTTCACGCCGGAGCGGTTGAGCTCGCCCTGCTCTGCATGCGTGACCTGGTAGGTCAGGCCCAGGGCCTGGCGAATCGGCTCATTGGCCGGT
>JAJLKJ010000112.1:0-6323 GCA_033839185.1 Gammaproteobacteria bacterium | reverse complement strand
GCGCTCTACCAGGCGCTCGCCAGCGGACAGCTGGCGCAGGCGCCGCGGGTCATCGGCGGGCGCTACGGCCTCTCCTCCAAGGAGTTCACCCCGGGCATGGTCAAGGCCGTGTTCGACGAGCTGGCGAAGGAGCGCCCGCAGCAGCCCTTCACCATCGGCATCCACGACGACCTCACCCACCTGAGCCTGTCCTGGGACCCGACCTATCGCACCGATGCGCACGCGGATGTGGTGCAGTGCGTGTTCTATGGTCTCGGTTCCGACGGCACGGTCAGCGCCAACAAGAACTCCATTAAGATCATCGGCGAGGCCACGGACCTCTATGCCCAGGGCTACTTCCAGTACGACTCGAAGAAGTCCGGTGCCGTGACCGTCTCGCACCTGCGCTTCGGCCCCCGGCCGATCCGCTCCGCTTATCTCGTGGGTGATAACGATGCGCACTTCGTCGCCTGCCACCAGCCGGTGTTCCTCGAGCGCTACGACATGCTCGACAAGGCCGCACAGGGTGCGGTGTTCCTGCTCAACAGCGCGGCCGCACCTGGGGCCGTGTGGGACACGCTGCCGCGACGCTGCCAGCAACAGATCATCGACAAGGGCATCCGTCTCTTTACCATCGACGCCTACGCGGTGGCCGAGCAGGCCGGTATGGGCAAGCGCATCAACACCATCATGCAGACCTGCTTCTTCGCCATCTCGGACATCCTGCCGCGCGAGCAGGCGATCGAGGCGATCAAGGCGGCGGTGGAGAGCACCTACGGGCGCAAGGGCCGGCGCATCGTCGAGTTCAACTACCGGGCCATCGATGCGGCCCTGGCCGCGCTGCACGAGGTGTCGGTGCCGGCGCAGGTCACCAGTACCGTCGAGCGCCGGCCGCTGGTGGGCGAGGATGCCCCGGCCTTCCTGCGCGAGGTCACGGTGCCCATCATCGCCGGGCGTGGAGATGTGGTGCCGGTGAGCCGCATGCCCATGGACGGCAGCTTTCCGCTCGGCACCGCCGCCATCGAGAAGCGCAACCTGGCGCTGGAGATCCCGGTCTGGGAGCCCGACCTGTGCACCCAGTGCGGCAAGTGCCCCTTCGTCTGCCCGCATGGCGTGATCCGCGCCAAGCTGTTTCCGAGGGCCCTGCTCGCGGATGCACCGCCGACCTTCAAGGCCGCGCCCGTGCTCGGCAGGGACTATCCGCAGGACATGGTGATGACCTACCAGGTCGCACCCGAGGACTGCACGGGCTGCGGCCTGTGCGTCGACATCTGCCCCATCCGCGACAAGAGCAATGCCAGCCGCAAGGCGCTCAACATGGCGCCGCAGCCGCCCCTGCGCGCGGCGGAGCGCGAGAACTGGGACTTCTTCCTCTCGCTGCCCAGCCACGACCGGCGCGAGGTGAAGGAGAAGACCCTCAAGGGGGCGATGCTCTTCGACACCCTGTTCGAGTTCTCCGGCGCCTGCGAGGGCTGCGGCGAGACGCCCTACATCAAGCTCGCCAGCCAGCTGTTCGGCGACCGCATGGTGGTGGCCAACGCCACCGGCTGTTCCTCGATCTACGGCGGCAACCTGCCGACCACGCCCTGGACCACCAACGGCGAGGGCAGGGGGCCGGCCTGGAACAACTCACTGTTCGAGGACAATGCCGAGTTCGGCCTGGGGCTGCGTCTGGCCATCGACAAGCAGCGCGAGTACGCTGCCGAACGCCTCTGCGGGCTGCGCGATGTGGTCGGCGCGTCGCTGGTCGATGCCATCCTGGGCGCCGACGAACAGGACGAGGCCGGCATCCACGAGCAGCGCGAGCGCATCCGTGAGCTCGACGAGAAGCTGAAGACCCTCGACACCCCGGCCTCGCGTGAACTGCTGAGCCTGTCCGAGAACCTCACGCGCAAGAGCGTCTGGATCATCGGCGGCGACGGCTGGGCCTACGACATCGGCTTCGGCGGCCTCGATCACGTGCTTGCCTCGGGCCAGGACGTGAACATCCTGGTGCTCGACACCGAGGTGTATTCCAACACCGGCGGGCAGACCTCCAAGGCCACGCCGCGCGGCGCGGTGGCGAAGTTCTCCGCCGGCGGCAAGCCCACGGCGAAGAAGGACCTGGCGCGCATCGCCATGAACTACGAGCACGTCTACGTCGCGCACGTGGCCTACGGCGCCAAGGACGTGCAGACCCTGCGCGCCTTCCTGGATGCCGAATCCTGGCACGGGCCGTCGCTGATCATCGCCTATTCGCCCTGCATCGCGCACGGCGTGGACCTGGCCAACAACCACCGCCAGCAGCAGCTTGCGGTGGACAGCGGTCACTGGCCGCTGTTGCGTTACGATCCGCGCCAGGCCGAGGCGGGCAGGAACCCCTTGCACCTGGACTCGAAGCCGCCCTCCATTCCCTACCGCGAGTTCGCGATGAGCGAGGCGCGTTTCGCCATGCTGGCGCGCTCCAGTCCGGAGGCCGCGAAGCGCCTGCTGGACGAGGCGCAGGCGGAGGTGTCGGAACGCTACCACCGCTACGAACAGATCGCGGAACTGGCTTGGGCCTTCGACGACCCCTGGGCCGGGCCAGAGGCAGACGACGCACATGGCGACGAAGCGGTCGCCGGGGAAGGAGACGCCACATGAGCGGGATCGATCTGACGACACGTTACCTCGGGCTCGAACTCGACCACCCGCTGGTGCCCTCGGCCTCGCCGCTCAGCCGTTCGCTGGACAGTGCGCGCCGCCTGGAGGATGCGGGTGCCGCGGCGCTGGTCATGCACTCGCTGTTCGAGGAGGCGGTGCATCACGAGCAGGCCATGCAGGCGCGCTTTCTGCACCACCAGGCCATCGGCCATGCCGAGGCCGAGAGCTTCCTGCCCCTGCCGGCAAGCTATCTCAACGAGGTGGATGACTACCTGGAGACCTTGCAGGGTCTCAAGCGGCATCTCTCCATCCCGGTGATCGCGAGCCTCAATGGCATGACGCCGGACGGCTGGGTGAGTCACGGCCGCGAACTGGCCGCGGCCGGGGCGGATGCCCTGGAGCTGAATGTCTACTACGTCCCGGCGAACGTCGAGGAGTCCGGCAGCGAGGTGGAGGCGCGTTATCTGCAGCTGTTGCGCGAACTCAAGGCCAGCGTCGACCTGCCGGTGACGATGAAGCTCTCCGCCCAGTTCTCCGCCCCCGGGCATTTCATCCGTCAGCTCGAGGCGGCCGGCGCCGACGGGGTGTCGCTCTTCAATCGCTTCTATCAGCCGGACATCGACATCGAGACCCGCGAGGTGGTGCCGCGGCTGGAACTCTCCACCTCGGTCGAGTCGCTGCTGCGCATCCGCTGGCTGGCCATACTGCACGACCGGGTGGGTCTGTCGCTGGCGGCCACCGGCGGCTTTCATGGCGTGGAGGACGTGGTCAAGGCGCTGATGGCCGGCGCCGACGTGGTGCATCTGTGCAGCGCCCTGCTGCGCCACGGCCCGGACTACCTGCGCGAGATCCTCGCCGGCCTGCGCCACTGGCTGGAACTGCACGAGTATGCGTCGGTGGCGCAGATCAAGGGCTGTGCCTGCCAGCGGCGGGCCATCGATCCGGCGGCCTTCGAGCGCGCCAACTACCTCGACGTGCTCGACAGCTACACGCCGGCCCCGGGCGTGCGGCGCTGAAGGAGGCGATATGAAGAAACCACGCATCAACTTCCTGGTGGACCTCGCGGCCTTCGCCGCCTTCGTCTTCATGGCGGCCACCGGGGTGCTGCTGGTCTACACCCTGCCGCCGGGCAGCGGCCGCTGGGCGACGGTGTGGGGGCTCTCGCGTCACCAGTGGGGCGATGTGCACCTGTGGCTGGCGGTGATCTTCCTCGCCATCGTCGCCCTGCACGTGGTGCTGCACTGGCGCTGGCTCGCCAGCATGATGAAGGGCGGTGCGCACCAGGCGCCGGGCTGGCGGCTGGTGCTGGGGGTGGTGAGCCTGCTCCTGATCATCGCCCTGGCCGTGGCGCCCTTCGTCACCGGGGTGGATGCCGGTTCGACGCTGGAGCTGCGCGGACACGGTGGGCCGCGCTAGGGGTAGGGGGCGACCGTCAGGCCGAAGGGGTTGTCGCGGCACCAGTCGATGAAGTCGGCCGCGGGCAGCGCCCGGTTGAAGTAAAAGCCCTGGGCGTAGTCGCAGTCCATGGCGCGCAGGGCCTGCGCCGTCCCCCGGTCCTCCACGCCCTCGGCCACCACATCCAGCCCGAGGCTGTGGGCCAGGTTGATGGTGGATCGCACGATGATGAGGTCCTGCTCGTCCTCGAGCATGCTGGAGACGAAGGAGCGGTCGATCTTCAGCGCGTGCAGCGGCAGGCGCTTGAGATAGGCCAGCGAGGAGTAGCCGGTACCGAAGTCGTCGATGGACAGTCGCACGCCGAAGGCGCCGATGCGCTGGATCTGCGCCAGGGCGCGGTCCGGATCGCTCATCAGCGCGGTCTCGGTGATCTCGAGTTCCAGGCGTGAGGGGTCTGCCGGGTGGCGTTCGAAGAGTTCTTCCAGCCGGGTACCGCAATTGTGGTCGAGCAGGTTGCGTACCGACAGGTTGACGGAGACCGAGAGGTCCAGGCCTGCCTCGTGCCAGGCCCGCAGCTGGATGAGCGCCTGGGTGACCACCTGCTCGGTGAGCGGCTGGATGAGGTCGCTCATCTCGGCGAGCGGGATGAAACGGTCCGGCGGGATGATGCCCAGGCTGGGGTGATGCCAGCGCACCAGGGCCTCGCAGCCGATGATGCGCTGATGGGCGATATCGATCTTCGGCTGGTAGTGCAGCGCGAGCTGCCCCTCGCGGATGGCCGTACCGAGCTCGCTCATCAGCGTGAGGCGCTCGGGGGTGTTGGCATCCAGCTCGGGCCGGTAGCGCATGACCGCCACGGAGGCACGCTTGGCGGCATACATGGCCACATCCGCGCAACGCAGCAGGGCATGGCTGTCGTTGCCATGCTCGGGATAGACCGCCACGCCGATGCTGCCGCCGATCTCCAGGTTCATGCCACCCGCCTGGAAGGGCTGGCGTAGCGCATCCACGACGGCCTCTGCCATGGCCGTCGCCTCGGCGGCATCGGCCACTTGCGGCAGCAGGACGGCGAACTCGTCACCGCCCAGCCGGTAGCAGGAGGCAGTCTGCTGGCCCAGTGCCTGACGCACCCGCGGGCCGATGTGGCGCAGGAGGTCGTCGCCAACCTTGTGCCCGAGGGTGTCGTTGACCTCCTTGAAGCGGTCCAGGTCGAGGAGCAGCAGGGCCAGTTGCCGATGCCCGTCCGACAGCCTCTCGATGGCGTCGCGGCAGTCGTTGTGCAGGGCGGTGCGGTTGAGCAGGCCGGTCAGGGGGTCGTGCAGGGCCTGGTAGCGCAGGCCGTCGATATGCCGCACGTTGGCCATGGCCAGCGAGAGGGTGGTGCCGAGCGTGGCCAGGGTGTCCAGGTCCGTTTCGTGCAAGGGCATGGGGCCATGGAAGACCAGCGCCACCAGCCCCAGCATGTCGCCGTGGGCGGCCAGCGGCAGCAGTGCCGCGGAACGATAGCCGTCGGCGATGAGATGCTGCTTGATCTGTGGCTCGATACGCGAATCGGTTTCGATGTCCATGCTGACCAGCAGCCGGCGTTCGCGGATGGCCAGGCCCGACAGCGAGCCCTGTAGCGGCAGGGTGACGCCGATGCCGCGCTCGGCGGCGTTGAAACCCCGCTCGTGTATCAGCCGTAGCGACTTCCGGTCCTCGGCCATCAGGTAGAGCGCCACATGCGGCGCCTGGCTCAGCCCGGCGAGCACGTCGACCGCCTCTTCGGCGATACGGCCGGTGTCGCGTATGCGGTGCAGGCGCATGGCCAGCCGGTTGATGAGTTCGAGCTGCTGGTTCTTTTCCTTCAGGGCCTGTTCGGATTCGCGCAGTGTCTGTTCCGAGCGCTTGCGTCGGGTGATATCGCGCACGATGCCCTGCAGCAGCCGCTCGCCTTCGTAGTCGATGACATTCAGGCTCACCTCGGCATCGAAGATGCTGCCGTCGCCGCGCTGATGTTGCCACTCGAAGAACTGTGGCTCGCCCTTCCCAGCGGCCTCGATATATACACGGGCGCTCAGCGCAGATGGCCTGCCGTCCGGCTGCAGCGGTGGCGACAGCCTGTCCGGGTGAGCCCCGATGATCTCCTCGCGGCGCAGGCCGAACATGCCCAGTGCGCGCCGGTTGCAATCGATGATGCGGTCGCTCTTCATGATGAAGATGGCGTCACCCGCCAGGTTGAACAGGGCGCTGTAGCGCGAGAGGTTCTCGTGCAGCTCGCTGTCTATGTGGCGGCGTTCCAGCTCCAGGCCTGCCCAGGCAGCGAACACATGCAGGATGCGTACGAC
>JAJLKJ010000111.1:0-10945 GCA_033839185.1 Gammaproteobacteria bacterium | reverse complement strand
GCCGGGGCGGCAAGTCAACCACGCGCAGGATGCGCGCGCACAAACCGCCGACGAAACCCGGCCGTCTTTCAGGCCTGCCGACGCTGTGCCTCCTCACCGGGGGCATATCCCAGCGCCTGCAGGGAATCACCCAGCTCGTCGTCGAAGAGCCGGATCTGCGCCGGGTGCATCTCGCGCAGATAGCGGGCGCGCGACTGCGTGGTGACGTGCTGGTGTTCGGTGATCTTGTAGTCGCCGCCATGACGGCGCTTGAATCGCGGAAAAGGGAACAGCGTCTCGTGCGACAGGCCGAGGTGATCCAGCAGCGCCTTCACCGTGGGCACGGGACGGGAGACCAGGTCCTCGTAGCGCAGCAGATACCAGCGCTCCGGATGCGCGAAGTAATGTCGGTAGATACGCTGCCATCGGCGCAGCAGGCCGAGATCGATCCCCTCGCGTTGCTCGCCGCGCCGCCACATCAGGTAGGCATAGCCGGATTCCAGGGTGGAGAGGTAGCTGTCACGCGGGTCGCGCGCCAGCCAGATGAAGCGGTCGAAGTGGCGATAGAAATCCACGCGCCGCTGCAGGTAGAGCACGTCCATGGGCTTGATGCAGATGCTGCGCCGCATGGCACAACGCGTGACGCAGCGCCACAGGGCGGGGATCGAGCTCAGGTCGCCATAGGCATCGATGGCACTGTGCCCGTCCAGGATGTGTTGCAGAAGCGTGCTGCCGCTGCGCATGGAATAGCCGATGAGGATGCGCATATGCCGCATGACCGTATGATTTCACACGGCATTGTGCCGCCGGGATGTTACGCCCTTATTTCACCAGCGGCGTCACCGTGTCCATCACCAGCGGCAGAAACAGCACCACCGCGATTGTCACCACCACGATGGCGAGCAGGTTCAGCCACAGGCCGGTACGCGCCATCTGTGGAATGGTGACCTGGCGGCTGCTGAAGACGATGGCGTTGGGGGGCGTGGCCACCGGCAGCATGAAGGCGAAGGAGGCCGACAGCGCGACGGCCGCCATCAGGAACAGCGGATGCGTGTCGGTCGCCATGGCAAAGCCCGTCATCACGGGCAGCAGCAGCGAGGCGGTGGCCGTGTTGGAGGTCACCTCGGTGAGAAACTTCACCAGCGTGGCCACGGCGAGCACGGTGAGCAGGAGCCCGGCACCCTGCAACACGGTCAGCCGCGCGCCGATCCACGCGGTCAGCCCGCTCTCGGCGAAGGCGCTGGCCAGGGCAAAGCCACCGCCGAACAGGATGATGATGTCCCAGGGGATGCGCACCGCACTCTGCCAGTCGAGCAGCATCCTGCCCCGTTTCCAGTCGGCCGGGATCACGAACAGGGCCAGGGCCCCGAGCATGGCAATACTGGAATCCGCCAGCAGCGCGAGGCCCGGCAGCTCGAACAGGCCACGACCGATCCAGGCCAGCACCACCAGCAGGAATACGACGAGTACACGCCGCTCCTGCGAGGTCATCGGGCCGAGCGCCGCGATCTGCCGACCTATCGCGGCATCGCTGCCACCGGTGCTTTGCATGTGTTCGCGAAAGGCGACCCGCGTGAGATACAGCCAGGTGAGCAACAGCATCACCAGGGATACGGGCAGACCGAACAGCATCCACTCGGCGAAGCCGATCTGGTAGCCATAGTGCTTCTCCAGCACGCCGGCGAGTATGGCGTTCGGCGGCGTGCCGATGAGCGTGGCCACTCCGCCGATGGAGGCCGCATAGGCGATGCCCAGCATCAACGCCGTGCCGAAGTCGGTGCGGGCCCGTTCCTGTTCGTTGCGCGCGGGATTCACGCCACTCATCTGAGTAAGGACGGCCATGCCGATGGTCACCATCATCATGGCCGTGGCGGTATTGCTCACCCAGGACGAGAGAAAGGCCGTGGCGAACATGAAACCGAAGATCACCCGGCGCGGGCTGGTGCCGACCAGGCGGATGGTGTGCAGGGCGATGCGCTGATGCAGGCCCCACTTCTCGATGGCCACGGCGATGAGAAAACCGCCCAGGAAGAGATAGATGATGTGATCCGCATAGGCCAGCGTGACCTGCCCGGTCGGCATGACACCGAGCAGCGGAAACAGGGCGATCGGCAGCAGGGCCGTGGCGGCGACGGGCAGGGACTCCATCAGCCACCAGGTCGCCATCAGCGCCGTCACCGCCGCCACCCGCATCGCCAGCGGCGGCATGCCCTCCGGCAACGGCATGAGCAGCAGCAACAGAAAGAGGGCGGGGCCGAGCAGGAGGCCGATGCGCTGGTTCAGGGACATGCGGACAACAGGTTCATGGAGGACTCCGGGGACATCCCGCCCGACGGCATGGCGTCAGCGCAGCAGCAGCGCGATCCCCGACCCCAGCAGGATCACGGCAATCCCGCGACGAAACTGCTCCGGCGTGATGCGCGTGTGGATATGCCCGCCGACATACATCGCGACCATCATGATGGGCAGCGCCATGACGACCAGCAGCAGCATCTCGAAGTTGTAGAAGCCCGAGGCCAGATAGCCGATCTGGCGGCTGCCGCCGTCGATCAGGAAGACCACGGCGATGCTGGCACGGAAGGCCGCCTTGTCCAGGCCGCGTGCGTGCAGGTACATGACATAGAACGGACCACCCGTGCCGAACAGCGTGCCGACGAACCCGCCCATGCTGCCGGCCGGCACGGCCCAGAAGCGGGTGCGGCCCGCATGCGGCTCGCGACCGACGAGGCTGTAGACGGCATAGGCGAGGATGAAGGCGCCGAGCACCTTGAGCAGCAGCTGCGCATCCACGGTCTTGAAGATGTACAGCGCGAGCAGCACACCGGCGAAGGTGAAGGGCAGCAAGGGCAGGATCTCGCGCCAGCGGATCTGCCGCCGGTTGCTCACGCCGTGGCCCAATGATGCCAGGTAGTCGAGCAGCCCGATCATGGGCACCACCACCTGCAGCGGCAGAAACAGGGCGAGCAGCGGGATGGAGATGAGCCCGGAGCCGAAGCCCGTGATGCCACGCACCGTGTAGGCCACCACCAGGATGGCGGCTGCCAGCACGAGATCCAGTGCGTCGAGTGAGTCGATCATGCGGTGTCCGGGACGGGATTCGGATGGGCAGCCAGTCTAGCAGCGTGATCGTCAGCCGACCAAGGGCAGATCGACATAGAACACGGTGCCAACGGGCCGGTTGGCGTGAAACCCGATGACGCCGCCGTGATGCTCGACCAGGGCCCGCGCGATCGACAGCCCCAGCCCGGTACCGCCCAGCTCGTTGCCCACCGCCTGGGTGAAGGGCTCGAAGACATGGGCACGGAACTCCGGGGGGACACCCGGCCCGAGGTCGGCCACCGTGATGCGGGCCGTCGCCGCATCGGCCCGCATCACCTCGATCGTCACCACGCTGTCGGCCGGCGCAAACTTGGCGGCATTGGAGAGCAGGTTGGCCAGCACCTGCAGGAGACGGTTGGCATCGCCGCGCACGACCAGCTTCCCTCTCGACAGGCGACAGTCGAATCGCACCCGGTGACGCGCGGCGAAGGGCTGCTGCTGTGCCACGCCAGTGCACACCAGCTCGCCGAGGTCGATACGCTCCTCGGCGAACTCGATCTTGCCGGAGACGATCTTCTGCATGTCGAGCAGATCATCGATGAGCGTCTGCAGCCGATCACAGTTGCGCGTGGCCATCGACAGCAGCTCGGCCCCGGCATCCGACAGCGGAGAGACCGCCCCTGCCTCCAGCAGGCGCAATGCGCCACTGATGGATGTCAGTGGCGTACGCAGCTCGTGACTGACGGTGGAGACGAACTCGGCCTTGAGCTCTTCGGCGCGACGCTTCTCTGTGAGGTCGCGCTCGATGGCGGCGAAATGCGTCACCCGGCCTTGCGCATCGCGCAAGGGCATGATCTGCATGTCGAGCCAGTAGCTGCGGCCCTCGCGGTCGTAGTTGAGCACCTCCTCCCGCACCGGTTCGGCGCGCTCGAGGGCGGCACGGATACGGTCCAGGGCCGCGCGATCGGTATCGGCACCCTGCAGGATGCGCGGGGTCTTGCCGATGGCCTCCTCGCGCCGGTAGCCGGTGAGGCGGGTGAAGGCCGGGTTGACATAGGTGATGACGGGGCCAGGTTCGTCCAGGGGCTCGGCCCGCGTCAGGATCACGATGTCGTTGGCATGCTCGATGATGGCGCCCAGCAGATCGCTGTCGACCATGGACTGCCTGTCGTCACCTGCATCCGCTACGCTCATGCGCACACCGCTATTTGCCGCGCCAGAGCACGTGATAGAGATCGTGCCGACGGTCCTTCATGTTCTGCACCGTGCCATTGTTGCGGGCCTGCGTGAGCGTCTCCGGCCGCAGGTCGGCGATGGCCACGGTCTCGGCATTCGGCGTGGTGTCGGCGGCGATGCCGTCCCGGGCGAAGGGGAAGTCGCAGGGCGTAAGGATGCAGCTCTGGGCGTACTGGATGTCCATGTTGGCCACGTTCGGCAGGTTGCCGACGTTGCCCGACATGACGACGTAGAACTGGTTCTCCACCGCACGCGCCTGGCAGCAGTAGCGCACGCGCAGATAGCTCTGTCGCTCGTCGGTGCAGAAGGGCACGAACAGGATCTGCACGCCCTGGTCCGCGAGGTGCCGCGCCAGCTCCGGAAACTCGGAGTCGTAGCAGATGAGCACACCGATCGGGCCGCAGTCGGTGTCGATGGCATGCACGTAATCGCCGCCCTCGATGTTCCACCAGTAGACCTCGTTCGGCGTGGGATGGATCTTGGGCTGTTCGTGGATCTCGCCGTTGCGCAGGAAGACGTAGGAGATGTTCTCCACCCGGCCGCTCTCCACCCGCGTGGGGTGCGAGCCGCCGATGATGTTGATGTTGTAGCGCAGGCTGAGGTCATGCAGCGCCGCCTTGAGGCGGGGCGTGTACTCGGTGAGCGACTCGATGGCCTCGGCCGGCGACAGCTCCTGGTTCTCGATGGACAGCAGCTGCAGCGTGAACAGTTCGGGAAAGACGACGAAGTCGCCCTCGTAATCGGCCACCACGTCGACGAAGTATTCGACGATCTCCATGAACTCCTCGAAGGACTGCACGCGGCGCTGCATGTACTGCACGGTGCCGATACGCACGCGGTCCGGCATGTCCTCGTGCCGCTTACGCCGATGTGTGACGGCATCCTCCGTCGGCAGGTTGGGATTGTGCCAGACGAGATGCACCCCGTAGCCCAGCGACTCGCGGTCCTGCGGATCGTAGCTTTCGATCACCCCCTGCACCTCGAAACCGTTGCGCAACTGGAAGGACAGCACCGGGTCGCGCTGACGCTTCTGCTGCACCTGCTCGATGTAGTCCTCCACGCTGTCGAATTTTTTCAGGCGACGGGACAGGGAGGGCAGCCGGCCGACGAAGACGATGCCCTGCAGCTCCTCGTCCTGGCAGAGCTTCTTGCGCGCGTTGTAAAGCCGCTGACCGATGCGGTAACCGCGGTACTCCGGATCGACGCAGACCTCCATGCCGTACAGCCACTCGCCCTTCGGGTCGTGGCGCGAGGCGTAGCCGTTGCCGGTGATCTCGGCCCAGGTATGCGGCCTGAGCGCGAGCTCGCCGCCGATGCGGAAGGTGGCGCAGTAGCCCACCACGCGGTCGTCGGCCAGCGCCACGAACTGCCCCATCGGATAGTTGTTGATCTGCCCGGTGATGGCGGCCTTGGTATAGCCGTGCTGCCCGGCCTTGCCGTAGACCCGTGCCGTGAGCGCGGCGATCGCGCCTGCATCGCGGGTGGTGGCGTTGCGGATCTCCAGGCGGCTGCGCGGGTTGGCCAGGGGCGAGGGCTTGCTCGGGGTGGTCATCGATGCGGGCTCCGTGAGTCTTGCGGGATGGCGCTATGTAAACACAGCACACCGCCCGGCGCGAGGCCGGACGGTGGCGCCTCAGCCCAGGATATGGTGCTTGCCGATCACCCGCACGGTGGTGGCCTTGGGGCCCTGCTCGCCCGGCTCCTCGTCGAAGCGCACCTCGTCGCCGATCTCCAGCCTGTCGAAATCGGCGTTCAGTACGCTGTTGCGGTGAAAGTAGATATCACGGCCGTCCGAGGTGAGGATGCGCCCATAGTCCTCCATTGGCACCAGGCTGGTCACCCGGCCATGCGGCGGGGTCTCGTGGCGCTTCACCAGCTGCTTGCGTCGGCGCATGGTTTCCTCGAGCTGGCGCTCGAGGGCATCGAACACGTCCCGCACCACCACATAGGGGTCCTCGTGGGCCCCGTGCTGGTCCGGGCTGCGGGTGACCGCGATCTCGTGTCCGGGCAGGGTGACATCCACGCTGATGCGGTAATGCACGCCCTTGTGCTTGTGCTGATGTGGCGCGTCGACCACGATGCGACAGCTCATGATGTTGGCCGCGAACTGCCCCAGTTTGTCCGCCCGCTCGCGAATGCGTGTATCGAGCGCCTCGGACTTTTCCATGTGCCGATAGGTGATCTGTAACGGTAGTTGCATGGCGTTACCTCAAGGACCTGCCCTGTGCAACAGGGCCATTACCCCTGCGCCGTATTGCAGACCCGGCGCCCCAAGTACCGAAACCCTAGCGACCGCTGACCGACTCGACGATATAACCGCCGGACTTCTCGTCACGCCTCAGCGCGAGCAGCTTGCGCGCCTGCGCCTCTTCCAGCATGTCGCTGAAACTGCGAAACCCGTGGTAGCTCTCGTTGAATCCCGGTTTGCGCCGCTTGATGAGCTGCTTGACCATCGAGCCCCAGACCTTTTCCTCCTCGCCTCGCTCCTCGACCAGGTCCTCCACCGTGGCGACGATGAGCTCAAGCCCCTCCTGGCGGCGCTGCTCCTCCTCGTTCACGGGTTTCGCGGCACTGCTCTTGCCTGCAGCCTTCTTCTTCGTCCGCTTCGGCCGCTTCTCGTCGCGCACCAGGTCATCGTAGTAGATGAACTCGTCGCAGTTGGCGGTCAGCAGGTCGGAGGTGGAATTCTTGACCCCCACGCCGATCACGGTCTTGTTGTTCTCGCGCAGCTTGCTCACCAGGGGCGAGAAGTCCGAGTCGCCGGAGATGATGACGAAGGTGTCCACGTGTGACTTGGTGTAGCAGAGATCCAGGGCATCCACCACCATGCGGATGTCGGCCGAGTTCTTGCCCGACTGGCGCACGTGCGGAATCTCGATCAGCTCGAAGGCGGCCTCGTGCATGGCGGCCTTGAATTCCTTGTAACGGTCCCAGTCGCAGTAGGCCTTCTTCACCACGATGTTGCCCTTCAGCAACAGCCGCTCCAGCACCTTCTGGATGCTGAAGGCCGAGTAGTTGGCGTCACGCACGCCGAGGGCCACGTTCTCGAAATCGCAGAACAGGGCCATGTTGCTGGTTCGATTCTTGTCCATGCACGCTTCCTGTGAAGGCCGGCTCAGTGGGGGTTTCGGGACTGCAGCGCGTCCAGGTCGGCGATGACCTCGCGGCTGTGGGTCTTCGCGTTCACCTTGGGATAAATCTGCGCGATTCGACCCTGCGGGTCGATGATATAGGTCACGCGACGCGCCATGCGCAGCGGCCAGATGCCGCCCAGGGCGCCATAGGCCGTGGTCACCCGGTGCTCGGTGTCGGCCAGCAGGGGAAAGGGCAGGCCGTATTTCCCGGCAAAGGCGGCGTGGCTCTCGGCCGAGTCCACGCTCACCCCCAGCACCCGCGCGCCGCGCTCGCGCAGGGCGAAGTAGTCGTCGCGGAAGTTGCAGGCCTCGGTGGTGCAGCCCGGGGTGTCGTCCCTGGGGTAGAAATACAGCACCACCCACTCGCCACGGTAATCGGCCAGGCGCCGCTCGGTGCCGTTCTGGTCGGTGAGCGTGAAGTCCGGGGCAGGATCACCGATGGCCAAGTCGATCTCCCCGGCCAGGGCCGTCAGCGGCAGGAACAGGGCGAGGACGGACAACAGCTGCCTGGTCATGATTCGTCATCCGATGGTTACGGGGCATGTCCTGAGCGTGACACAGGCGCCGCACCCGCGCCAGTGCCGATGCCATTCGGCCCCGGATAAGCCCCTGAAATAAAAGGCCAAGTCGTGTATAATGCGAAAGCTGATACATGGCTCACTGCTGGCAGCAGTCTCTCAACACCCTCTTTACCCGCCTCGTCGGCCCGGTCTCGCCCCGGCCACTCACCACATCGGCGCGGTCCTGCCAGCGCAATACACTCACTCACGACAGCAGGCATCGTGCGAGTGGCAGGGGTCTGGCCACCATGATGCACAGGAGATTTTTTGCATGGCGAAAGAAGAACTCATCGAGATGGAAGGCGTCGTCACCGACGTGATGCCCGACCAGCGTTTCCGCGTGGAGCTGGAAAACGGCATGGAAGTGCAGGCCTATGCGGCCGGCAAGATGCGCAAGTTCCGCATCCGCGTGGTCACCGGCGACAAGGTGAAGCTGGAGATGTCCCCTTACGACCTCACCAAGGGTCGCATCAGCTACCGCTACAAGAACTGATCCCCTTCAGCGTGCAGGCCCCGGCGCATGCCGGGGTGCCGGCGCTTGCAATCCCCCGCGAGGGGTCGACAATGGGCCCATGCCCAGCCGACCCGCCACCACGTTCCATCTGCTGCTGCTCGTCTGCCTCCCCCTGGCCGCCCTGGCGCAGCCGCTGTTCGACGCCCACCTGCACTACAACGCCGAGGATGCCCGGCAGTACAGCCCCGGGCAGATCATCGAGATCCTGAAGCGGACGGACGTGCCCGCGGCGGTGGTGACGAGCCGCCCACCCACGCAGGTGCTGGCGCTGCACGCGCTGGCCCCGGAACGCATCGTCCCGCTGCTGGGGGTGTATCGCCAGCCGGCCGACAAGGAGACCTGGCACCAGGACGCCACCCTGCCGGCACGGGTGGCAGAGGCCCTGGCCGACCGGCGCTGGGCCGGCGTGGGCGAACTGCATCTCTTCGCGCCGCAGCGCCACAGTCCGGTGTTCCGCCGTATCGTGGAACTGGCCACCGCACGCGGCCTGCCCCTGCAGCTGCATACCGACCCCGCCACCCTGGACGGCGTGTTCGACCACGCCCCCGGGGCCGTGGTGCTCTGGGCCCACGCCGGGGCCTACCCCTATCCGCCGCTGCTGCGCGACTACCTGGCGCGTTACCCGAATCTGTACATCGACCTGTCGGTGCGCGACGGGCGCATCGCCCCCGGCGGCCGGCTCGATCCCGCCTGGGAGCAGCTGTTCCTCGAGTATCCGGCACGCTTCCTGGTCGGCGTGGACACCTTCAGCACGGGGCGCTGGGGCGAGTACGGCGTCGTCGCCGCGACCATCCGCCACTGGCTGGCCGAGCTGCCGCCCGAGGTGGCCGCGGCACTGGCCTGCGGCAACGCCGCCCGGCTCTTCGACCGGCCGGTCTGCACGCCGCATCCTCAGCCGTAGCGCCCGTCGATGCGCGGTCGCACCAGCATGGGTGTGTAGACCACGACGAAGAGACCGAAGCCCGCCAGCCACAGCCCCTGCGAGATCCCGATCCAGAGACCATGCGCCTGCGGCAGCAGCAGCGGGCCCAGCACCCGCACCAGCGCGCCCAGCATCACCAGCGCCAGCATCCAGGTCACCGTGCGGGGCGGGGCGAAGACGTTGCGCCCGGTATGACCCAGGCTCACGCGGCACATCATGCCCAGGGTCACGAGTCCGATGCCGCCGTAGGCGAAGGCGTGCAGGGCGGCGAAGCCGTCCAGCGGGGTGTACTGCCCCAGGGCATACAGGGCAAAGCCCAGGGTCAGCCAGGCGAGGGCGAGGTACAGGCTCCACAGCAGCGGCTTGCGCCAGATGGCCGGGTGGTGCCAGTCGTAGAGGCGCACCGCCTGCAGCAGCGCGAGCAGCAGGGCAAGCCCGCCCGCGAGCCGCGGCCAGGACGGCACGAGCTGCAGGACCAGAAAGGCCACGGCCAGCACCACCGTGCCCACATCCACCCAGAGGCGGTTACGGATCGCGGCCGGCCCGTCCACCCCCTTCTCGATGAAGAAGGGAATCACCCGCCGTCCCATCACCAGGATCAAGAGCACCACCAGATACAGGCCGGCGTAGATGCCGAGGCGCTCGCCACCCGCCAGCCCGCCGAACAGGCCCGCGTAGAACACGAGGTGGGCGAGGGTGAGCACCAGCGGCAGGGCCAGCACCGGCAGCTGCTTCCACTGCCGCGCCTTCAGCACCGGATGCAGTACCGCGATGAGCAGGGCAAGGTTGAAGGCCAGGTCCAGCACGGCCATGAGCGGCAGGGCGCCCGGCACCCAGGCCAGGATCCTGGCCGCCACCCAGAACAGGGCCAGGAGCAGCAGCGGCATGCCGTGGGCGGTCTGCACCCCGGTCCAGTTGCGCACGGCCGTGAGCAGGAAACCGGCGATCACCGCCAGGGCATAGCCGAAGACCATCTCGTGGGCATGCCAGAGGGCGGGCGGCAGGCCCATGGGCAGGATCGGCACGGCCCCGTGGTACAGCCAGGCCCAGAGGGCCATGGAGACCAGGGCATACACCCCGGCCAGCAGGAAGAAGGGCCGGAAGCCCAGGTGCAGCAGCGAGACACGGTAGTTACCCGGCTGTTCGATGTTAAGCATGACGTCCCCTCGTCGCAGGCGATGAGGTTAGCTTAACTCAAAGTAATATCTGGATTACATGTTCTGGATCAGTGCACGGCGGTTCAGGCCGCGCGCGTGACGTCCGGGCGATGCTCGGTCGGCGGCCCCAGGGGCGGCAGCCCGTGCCGGGCGCGGGCGCGGTTGCAGGCCTCGTTGTGCTCGCCGTCCTCCCAGGCCATCCGGAACTCGCGGCAGGTGCTGGAACGCTGCGGGTAGATGCGACAGGCGACATTGCGCCCGATCTCCCCCTCCAGGGCGCAGCAGCGCGGTTCGGGCTGGTCGGTGCCCTGCATCACTCGACGGTGGGCATTGAGGCGTGCCGTCAGGTCGGCCGGCACGGTCCCGCCCGGGGCGTCGTCGGCCTCGGCCCAGTAGAAGGACAC
>JAJLKJ010000110.1:0-10218 GCA_033839185.1 Gammaproteobacteria bacterium | reverse complement strand
CTGCTGCGGGACGAACTCGCACAGAGACGACCGGGACCTGAACCGAGGTCGTGATCGAAGGGTGCTTGTCCTGACCGGTGCCACCGGATGTCATCGGTCATGCTGACACCAGGGTCCGGACCCCGGGCCGGCAGCGCTGATGCGGGGCTGCGCCCCTGTGTGCATGTGCGGCCGGTCCGCAGGATGGGACCGCTCTTCCGGATTGCGGTTTTTCCCCCTTGGCCTGTGGCCCCGCTCGTGTATGCTCGTGGCTGGGTTCAGGCCATTTTGTTAGCCTGTGCGAAATCCCGTGCAAGCAGGCTTGCTTGCCAATCGTTCCCGGGCGGGGCGTGCGCGTCTACCGTGGAGGTCATGTGTCGATAGCCCGTACATGCAGCTTGCTGCTCTCGCTGCTGGCCGTTTCGCTGGCCGGGCCGGTGCTGGCCAGTGACCAGTCCGCCCTGGAGGCGCAGCGCGCGCTGTTCCAGGCGGCGGAGGAGGCGCTGGCGCAGGGGGATCGCGATGCCTTCGACGAGGGGCTGACCGGACTTGCCGATTATCCGCTGTATGGCTATCTGCTGGCGGCCGACCTGGAGTCGCGGCTCGGGCAGGCCAGCGCGCGCGAGGTGCGTGTCTTTCTCGATCATCACGGCCACACGCCGCATGGCGAGCGGCTGCGTGATGCCTGGCTGACCTACCTGGCGGACGAGCGTCGCTGGGCCGACCTGGTGCGGGACTTCGAGCCCCGCCGTGCCTCCACCACGCTGATCTGCCGCCACCGGCAGGCCCTGCTGGCGCTGGACCGTACCGACGAGGCGCTGGCCGACATGGGGCGGATCTGGCTGACGGGCGACTCGCTGCCCGATGCCTGCAACCCGGTGCTGGATGCCTGGCGCGAGGCCGGCGGCCTGACCCCGGAACTGGCCTGGCAGCGCCTGGGGCTGGCCCTGGCGGCCGGCGCCCCGAGCCGGGCCCGCTACATCGCGCGTTACCTGCCCGAAGACGAACAGGCCTGGGCGCAGCGCTGGCTGGCGCTGTATCGCGACCCTGCCGACGTGGCCACGGCCGGTTTCGACGCGACCGATCATCCCCAGGCGGCCGAGATGCTGACCCAGGCCTGGCTGCGCCTGGCGCGGCAGGACCCGCAGGCGACGCTGCCGCTGTGGCGGCAGCAGGGCCTGAAGCAGGCGTTGTCCGAGGGCCGGGTGCTGGCGGTGGAGCAGGCCCTGGCCCTGCGCCTGGTGCTGCGCACCGGGGCCGGGAGCCTGGCGCACCTGGCGACCCTGCCGGCGGCGGTGTTCGACGAGACGCTGCGCGAGTGGCATGTGCGGGCCGCCCTGGCCGCCGGCGACTGGAAGACGGTGCTCGCGGCGATCGAGGCCATGGCCCCGGCGCAGCGCGAGACGGACAGCTGGCGCTACTGGCGGGCCCGGGCCCTGGCGGCGCTGGGGCGCGAGGACGAGGCGCGCGGGCTGTATGTCGCCCTCGCCGGGGAGCGCAATTTCTACGGCTTTCTCGCCGCCGACCGTGCGGGGCTGCCGTACCGGCTGGGCTACCGGCCGCTGATCGTCTCGCCCGAGCGGGTGCAGGCGCTGGCGGCGCGCCCGGCCCTGCAGCGGGCCCGCGAGTGGCTGGCCCTGGGGCGCTATATCGAGGCGCGCCGGGAGTGGGAACGCACCCTGGCCGGGCTGGGCACCGAGGACATGAAGGCCGCCTCCGTGCTGGCGCATGACTGGGGCTGGCACGACCGCGCCATCTTCGCCGCCGCCCGCGCCGGTGAGTTCGACGACGTGGAGCTGCGCTTCCCCCTGGCCCATGTGCGCCTGATGATGGAGCAGGCCGCCCGCCAGGGCATCAACCCCGCCTGGGCCATGGCCGTGGCCCGCCAGGAGAGCGCCTTCATGGCCGACGCCCATTCCCATGCCGGGGCGCTGGGGCTGATGCAGGTGATGCCGGCCACCGGCCGCAACATGGCCCGCCACGTGAACCTGCGCCTGAGCCACGCCTTCGACCTGCTTGACCCCGCGGTGAACGTGCCCATCGGCACCTACTACCTGCGCCGCAACCTCGACCGTTTCGGCGGGCATCCCATCCTCTCCACCGCGGCCTACAACGCCGGTGCACACCGCGTGAGCGAGTGGCTGCCGCAGACGGGCGCGATGGATGCCGATGTCTGGGCCGAGCTGATCCCCTATCACGAGACGCGCAAGTACGTGCGCCGCGTGCTCGCCTACCAGGTGATCTACGAGTCCCGCCTGGGCCTCGATCCCACGCGCCTGAGCAGCCTGCTGCCGCCGGTCACCGCCGCCTCCGATCTGGAGGCCTCGCGCGTGGCCCATAACGAGCAATGGGACAGCGAGACGGGCGAGCTGTCCGTCTACACACAGGTCTGCGAGGCCCCCGGGCGCGAGGAGCAGCCCTGCTCCTGAACCTCGCGCAGGCGGGATAACCGTCCTGTCGTCCAGCGCGCCTCACGCCTGCCTGCAGACGGGCCCCGCCCGGTGTCATCCCGTGCTGGCAATGGCCTGCGGCCTGGGTTACTTTCACTTCAGGAAATCAAAATAACGTTTAATTGAATGTTGCCGGAGCCCCCGCATCCGACACCGCATGCCCACACGCAAAGCTCTTCGCCAGCTCAAGCTCGCCTGGGTCGTCCTGGCCCTGGGTGTGCTGCTCTCCCTGTATCTCACCTACCAGGTCAGGCGCGACGCCGAAGAAGCCGCGGTCTCCTATTTCGCCTTCGCCGTCGACCAGGTCACGATCAAGATCGAGGAGCGGCTGGCTACCTATGCCATGGCCCTGCGCGGGGCGGCGGGCATGTTCAACGCCTCGGACGAGGTAACCCGTGACGAGTGGCGCGTCTATACCGAGAAGCTGCGGGTATCCGATACCGTGGTGGGGGTGCAGGGGATCGGTTTTTCGGAAGTGATTGCCCCCGAGTCGCTGGAGGCGCACATCGCCCGGGTGCGGGCCGAAGGTTTCCCCGAGTACCGCGTGTTCCCGCCCGGTGAGCGCGAGGTCTATTCGGCCATCGTCTACCTCGAACCCTTCGATGCACGCAACCAGGCCGCCTTCGGCTACGACATGTATTCCGAGCCTGTGCGCCGGGCCGCCATGCAACAGGCCCGCGATACGGGGCGGGCGGCGCTGACCGGCAAGGTATTGCTCAAGCAGGAGATCGATGCCGACGTGCAGGCCGGTACGCTGATGTACGTGCCGATCTACCGCGACGAGGCGCGGGTCGACACCCTGGCCGAGCGCCGCGAGCACCTGATCGGCTGGGCCTACAGCCCCTACCGCATGGACGACCTGATGAGCGGCATCCTCGGGGACTGGGAGTTGCTGGAGGGCGAGGCGGTCGGGCTGAGCATCTACGACGGCTGGGACATGTCGCCCGATACCCTGCTGTTTCGCAATTTCGCGGGTGTCATCGACGAGCAGCCGAGCCTGTTCCAGCAGACCCGGGTGATCGAGTTCAACGGCCGGGAATGGTTGCTGGTGTTCGATCACCTGCGGCCTGCCACCGGGGTGGATTACACGGGCGTCTGGTCCACCCTGGCCAGTGGCCTGGCGCTCAGCAGTCTGCTGTTCGGTCTGATCCTCTCCCTTTCCAATACCCAGGCGCGCGCGGTGCAGATCGCGAACCAGCTCACCGAGACGCTCAAGCAGCGCGAGGCGGAGCTGCGCGCGAGCGAGTTCCGCTGGCGTTTCGCCATCGACGGCTCGGGCGACGGTCTGTGGGACTGGGATCTGGCGGGTGACACCGTGTTCTTTTCCACGCGCTGGAAGACGATGCTCGGTTATGCCGACGACGAGATCGACGATGGGGTGGATGAGTGGAAGACCCGTGTGCATCCCGACGACCTGGATGCCGCGCTGGCCGACATCCAGGCCTGTCTGGATGAACGGACGCCGTTCTATACCAACGAACATCGCCTGAAGTGCAAGGACGGCAGCTGGAAATGGATACTGGACCGCGGTGTGGTGGTGAGCCGCGATGCCGAAGGCCGGCCGCTGCGCATGATCGGTACCCATACCGATATCTCGATGCGCAAGGACCTGGAGGCCACGCGTGAGCAGCTGCTCGCACGCCTGCAGACCATCGCCAGCCGCGTGCCCGGCATGGTGTACGAATATCGTCTCTACCCGGACGGACGTGCCTGCTTCCCCTATGCCAGCGAGGCCATCCGGCAGGTCTACCGGGTCAGCCCCGAGGCGGTGAGGGAGGACGCCTCCGCCGTGCTCGATATCCTGCACCCGGAGGACAAGCAAGGGGTGATGGCCTCGATCGAGGAATCGGCCCGCAGCCTCACACCGTGGCGGTGCGAATACCGCGTACGTTTCGCGGACGGCAGCGAGCGCTGGCTGTCCGGCGATGCGCTGCCGCACCAGGAGCCGGATGGCTCGGTCACCTGGTATGGCTTCATCAGCGATGTCACCGAGCGCAAGCAGGATGAGCTGTTGCTGCGTCGTGCACTCACCGAGACGCGACGCTTCCGCGAGGCGATGGACCACCTCTCGTCCTTCGTCTACATGAAGGACCAGGCCGGGCGTTACCTCTATGCCAACCGTGCCACGCTGGAACTCTTCGGCTGCAGCACCGAGACCCTGCCGGGCAGCCGCGACGGGGACTTCTTCCCGCCGGCCACGGTGCACCGGCTGCGACAGATCGATGCACGCGTGCTGGCCGGCGAACGCACCACCGAGGAGATCGAGGTGGTGGATGCCGATGGGCAGCGGCGTGTGTACCTGGAGATCAAGAGCCCCATCTTCGACGAGACGGACGACAGGACCATCGTCGGCCTGCTGGGCATCTCCACCGACATCACACCGATGAAGGAGCACGAACAGCAGCTGGAGCATATCGCCCACTACGATGCGCTCACCAACCTGCCCAACCGCGTGCTGCTGGCCGACCGCCTGCAACAGGCCATGGCCCAGGCGCAGCGGCGGGCACAGCACCTGGCCGTGGTGTATCTCGACCTGGATGGGTTCAAGGCCATCAACGACCGGCATGGCCATGCCACCGGCGACCGGGTGCTGATGGAGGTGGCGCGGCAGATGAAGGGCGTGCTGCGCGAGGGGGATACGCTCTCGCGGCTGGGAGGCGACGAATTCGTCGCCGTGCTCCCCGACCTGGATGACGTGGCGGCCAGCTCGCCGATGCTGCAGCGCCTGCTCGATGCCGCCTCCCGGCCGGTGGTGATCGATGGCCGGCAGCTGGGGGTGACGGCGAGCCTGGGTGTGACCAGCTATCCACAGGCCGAACCCATCGAGGCGGATCAGCTGCTGCGCCAGGCCGACCAGGCCATGTACCAGGCCAAGCTTGCCGGCAAGGGGCGTTACCACATCTTCGATGCCGATCTCGATCGCAGCGTGCGCACGCATCACGAGAGCCTGGATCGCATTCGCAGCGGCCTGCGGGCCGGCGAGTTCGTGCTCCATTACCAGCCGAAGGTGAACATGCGTACCGGCGAGGTGATCGGTGCCGAGTCGCTGATCCGCTGGCAGCATCCGGAGCAGGGACTGCTGCCGCCGGCGAGTTTCCTCCCTGTCCTGGAGGACGATCCGCTGGCCGTGGAGATGGGCGACTGGGTGATCGACGCGGCGCTTTCCCAGATGGCACGCTGGCAGGCCGATGGTCTGACGATGCCGCTGAGCGTGAACATCGGCGCCCGTCAGCTGCGCGAAGGCAACTTCGTCGAGCGCCTCAGGGCGCAGCTTGCCCGCTATCCGCAGGTCGACCCCGGCGCGCTGGAGCTGGAGGTACTGGAGACCAGCGCCCTGGGTGAACTTGCACAGGTCTCGCGCCTGCTGTCCGAGTGTCGTGCGCTGGGCGTGATGGTGTCGCTGGACGACTTCGGCATCGGCTACTCCTCGCTCACCTATCTCAAGCAGCTGCCGGCCGGCATCGTGAAGGTCGACCGCAGTTTCGTCAGCGACATCCTCGATGACCCGGACGACCTGGCCATCCTCGATGGCGTGATGGGCCTGGCCGGCGCGTTCGGCCGGCAGGTGATCGCCGAGGGGGTGGAGTCGGTGGCGCATGGCGACATGCTGCTGCGCATCGGCTGCGAACTGGCGCAGGGCTATGGCATCGCCCGGCCCATGCCGGCCGAGCGGCTGCCGACCTGGCTGGCAGCCTGGCAGCCGGAGCCGCACTGGCCGTCACTGAAACCCCTCAGCCGCGAGCGCATGCCGCTGCTCTATGCCGGCGTCGAACACCGTGCCTGGGTGCAGCAGCTCGCCAGCGCACTCACCTCCGGGCTCACGGCGCGACCTCCGCTGGACGAGCAGGCCTGCCGCTTCGGCGCCTGGCTGGAACGTTCCGGTTGTCAGCAAGATGCGGCATTCCGGACGGTGACAGAGCTGCACCGCCAGGTACACGACCTGGCGGCCGAGCTGTGTGCCCTGCACGATGCCGGCAAGACGGGCAGGGCGGTCGAACGGCTGCCGGAGGTCTATGCCCTGCGCGACCGGATGCTGGCCGCCCTGGAGGCGCAGCTCGCCGCGGGCGATACGGCATGACGCCCGGCGTGGAGCAGGCGCGGGCGGCAGGTATTGCCCATCAGATACACAACTATGCCCATGATCCCGCCAGTGCCGCCTATGGCCTGGAGGCGGCAGAAAAGCTCGGCCTGCCGCCGGCACGGGTGTTCAAGACCCTGGTCGTCGCACTCGATACCCGCCAGCTCGTCGTGGCGGTGATACCCGTTGCCTGTTCGCTCGACATGAAGCGCCTGGCGAGGGCGGCAGGGGCGAAGAAGGCGGCCATGGCGGGCAAGGCGGAGGTCATGCGCAGCACCGGTTATGTGCTGGGCGGCGTCAGTCCGCTGGGGCAGAAGAAACGCCTGCCGACCTACGTCGATGCCTCGGCCGGCGGCTTCGACACCATTTATGTCAGTGCCGGTCGTCGGGGGCTGGAGATCGAACTGGCGGCGGATGACCTGTGTGCGCTGACGGATGCCGCATATGCCGAGCTCTGCGCCGCCTGACAGGAGGCAAGACGAGGAAATGAACGAAATGGATGCTGATAGCACCGTCTACCGGACCCTGCTCGAATCCACCCGGGCGATCCCCTGGAAGATCGACTGGGCGACCATGCAGTTTGCCTATATCGGCCCGCAGATCGAGGAACTGCTCGGCTGGCCGCCGGACAGCTGGCAGAGTGTGAACGACTGGGCCGAGCGCATGCACCCGGACGATCGTGACGAGGTGGTGAATTTCTGCGTCTCGCAATCGAAGAACGGCACGGATCACGAGGCCGATTACCGGGCGCTGACGAAGGATGGGCGCTATGTGTGGATACGTGACGTGGTGCACGTGGTGCGCCGGGACGATGGCGAAGTCGATTGCCTCGTGGGCTTCATGTTCGACATCAGCGAGCGCAAGCAGACCGAGGAAAGACTCGCCGCCCTGCAAAAGGAGCTGGAGGACCTGTCCTTCAAGGACGGCCTCACGGGGGTGGCGAACCGCCGCCGTTTCGACGCGATCATGGAGCGGGAGTGGGAGCACGCACGTCGCCATCGCCAGCCGCTCTCGCTGATCGTCCTCGATATCGATTTCTTCAAGGAATACAACGACCACTATGGCCACATCCAGGGTGACGACTGCCTGCGCCGGGTCGGCCAGGCCCTGAAGGTGGCGGCCACCCGTGCGCGCGACTTGGTGGCACGTTACGGTGGCGAGGAGTTCGTGCTGGTGCTGCCGGAAACCGAGGCGGCATCGGCACAGAAAGTGGCCGAGCGCTGCCGCCAGCAGATCTTCAAGCTGCAGATACCCCACGAGAAATCAGCGGTCTGTCCGGTGCTTTCCGTGAGCATGGGGGTGGGGACGATCATCCCCGGTGCCGACGACGACCCGGTGGCCTTCATCCATTCGGTCGACGAGAAGCTGTACCGGGCCAAGCAGGGCGGTCGGGATGCCGTGGTGGCCGGGGAGTGATCCGTTCTTGCCGCATCCCGGGATGCGCTGATCGATCTGGTAAGGGCTGAGGCGATAGGTCTGTAGGAGCGGTGCAAGCCGCGATACCCATGCCCGGCGATGCTGCCTCACCCGATCGCTGTGGTAGCAAGTCGCGTAGGAGCGCCGCAAGGCGCGATTGGGGATCGTGCGATGTCAGGCCTGGGCGTCGCGCTCTAAAGGCGTTTCAGCCACAGAGGTAAAGCGGTTCAGGTTATTCCTCTGTGGCTAAATCGCATTCAAATTGAACGCCCCTACGCCCAATCCCTCACGTCCATCCGGATAGGGCGCCAGATCTGTAGAAGCGGTGTTTATGCCCTCTGGGTGCAAGCCGGATGCCCTGCCGGCCTGGCTGCCCCCATGATCGCGCCTTGCAGCGCTCCTACAGTCCCCGTCTCTCTCTGTGCCCGCCGTGTCTTGACTCTTAACTTGCGACTTGTCACTCGCAACTTGTAACCCTCAATCCTGCCGCCGCGGGATGGAGGACACGAGGTCGACGACGTGGGTGGCGCCGTCGCGGATCTCGGCGACCAGGGCCTCGACGGAGGTGACCTGTTCCTGCCCTTTTTCCGCCACGTTGCGCACGTTGTCGATGCGCGTGGCGATCTCGCTGGTGTATTCCAGATTGCCATGCAGCACGCGCGCGATCTCGGCGGTGGCGGTGCTGGTGCTGGCGGCGAGCTTGCGCACCTCGTCGGCGACCACGGCGAAGCCGCGGCCCTGTTCGCCGGCACGGGCGGCCTCGATGGCGGCGTTGAGGGCCAGCAGGTTGGTCTGGTCGGCCACGTTGCTGATGGTGGCGACGATGCTCTCGATGTTGCGGGACTCGCTGGTGAGCCTGTCGATCGCCTCCTTGGTCTCGGTGATGTGCGCGCGGATCTGCTCGGAGGTCTCCACCGAGGCGCGCAGCGAGCTGGCGCCGCGGCGGGCATTGTCCGCCGTCTGCTGGGCCATGGAATAGGCCACGGCGGCGGCGTCCTGGGTCTTGTTGGCGGCCTGCACCCGCTCGGTGATGTCGCTGGCGAACTTGACCACCTTCGTGGTGCGTCCGTGTTCGTCGAGTATCGGGTTGTAGCTGGCCTCCAGCCAGATCTCGCGGCCGTCCGAATCGAAGCGGCGGAAGGTGCCCGTCATGAACTGCCCCTCGGCCAGCCGTTCCCAGAAGTCCGGGTGCTCGCGATAGAAGGCATCGTCGCAGAACATCCGGTGATGCTGGCCGCGGATCTGGTCCAGGCGGTAGCCCACGGTCTCGAGGAAGTTGCGGTTGGCGTCCAGGATCTCGCCCGCCGGCGTGAAGCTGATCACCGCCATGGAGCGGTCCAGCGCGTCGAACACCGCCTCCTGGTCCTGCAGCTGCTCGTGCCGTTCGGTGATGTCCGAGGCGATCTTCACCACCCGGGTCACCCGGCCCTGTGCATCGCGCACCGGGAAGTAGGTGGCCTCCAGCCACAGGCGGCTGCCATCGGCCCGGCGCCGCTGGAAGGTGCCGGCATGCGATTCGCCGCGCGCCAGCGCCTTCCAGAACGCCCGGTATTCCGTCGAGTTCGCGTAGTCCGCGTCGCAGAACAGGCGATGATGCGACCCCCGCAGCTGTTCGCGCGTATAGCCCACCGCATCGAGGAAGTGCTGGTTGGCGTCGAGGATATCTCCCTGCGGCGTGAACTCGATGTAGGCGACCGAGGCCTTGATGGCATCGAACACGGCATTGGCGTCGGCCAGGGCCTCCTGGAAAGCGGCCAGTTCGCTGTGCAGGCGCTTGTTGAAGATCATCTGTCGGTCCTCGCTGTCGGGTGGCTGCCTGCAGAGGGGGCGGGCAGGCAGGGTGGACTGTACAATACTTGTACACATGTTGTACAGAAGGACGGCGACGAATGGTTGATAGTGAAAGACAGGTGGATAATAGATTGCCTGCTGATGCATGCCCTTCCCTGAGTTATTGTACAAGACTTGTCTAACAGGGGGTGGGTGCCCGTCGAGCGGGGCTTGCCTGGTGATGCGGGTGTGCGCCGGGGACTTGGCGCCATCGGGCCGGCGATCTCCCTGCAGGCAACCCGGGCGCTGTGCTGCAGAAATACCTTATTGGCAAACCGGGGCATGGGCCTGCCGCGAGTGCTACTATCGTCCGACTACCCGCCAGATCGAGGTTGCCCGCATGCCCGAAACCACGCGCAAGGTGCCGCTCTCGTCAGCCCAGCTGGAGCGCATCATCGTGGCGCAGGCCGGGGTGGCGAAGCTCGGCATGGACTTCGAGGGCATCATTACCCATGTGGCGCGCGA